>DBTP01000157.1 GCA_002307115.1 Fibrobacter sp. UBA1313
TACACCATTGGTGGTTATTTTGCTGGCACGAAGCTCGAAAAAATCAGTGCTTCGGATCCGGCTTTCAAGGATGCTGAAAAGCAGTCCATGGAACGCATGAATAAACTTCTGAACATCAAAGGCAAGCGCACCGTTTCCGAAATTCATCGTGAACTCGGTCATATCATGTGGGAAAATGTGGGCATGGGCCGTAACAAGGCTGGCCTCGAAAAAGCCATTCAAAAAATTCCAGAACTTCGTGAAGAATTTTGGAAGAATGTTAATGTGCTTGGTGGCGAAGGATCCTTTAACCAGAATCTGGAACAAGCGAACCGTGTTGCTGACTTCCTCGAATTTGGTGAACTTCTTGCGAGGGATGCTCTCCACCGTGAAGAATCTTGTGGTGGTCATTTCCGTGAGGAAAGTCAGACTCCAGATGGCGAAGCCAAACGCGATGATGAAAACTTCTGCTATGTCGGTGCATGGGAATATAAGGGCGACAATGTGACGCCTGAGCTTTCCAAGGAACCTTTGACATTTGAAAATGTTCACCTTGTGACCCGGAGCTACAAATAATGAGCGACAAAATGAATCTCACTTTGAAAATCTGGCGTCAGAAAGATGCCAAGTCAAAAGGACAGTTTGAAACAGTGAAGATTAGCGGCATTGAAGAAGACATGTCGTTTCTCGAGATGCTCGATATTGTGAATGAGCAACAAATGAAACAGGGCAAGGAAGGCTTTGCTTTTGATCACGATTGCCGCGAAGGTATTTGCGGAATGTGTTCTCTCGTGATTAATGGTATGCCACACGGCCCTGATCATGCGGTGACTACTTGTCAGCTGTTTATGCGCAAGTTTAAGGACGGTGATACCATCGTTGTTGAACCATGGCGTGCTGCTGCATTCCCGCTCATTCGTGACTGTGTTGTCAATCGCTCGGCTTTTGACCGCATCATTCAAGCGGGTGGTTTTGTAAATATCAATACCGGTTCTGCTCCAGAAGCTTCGACGATCCCAGTTCCAAAGACTGATGCGGATCATGCTTTTGATGCCGCTGCTTGTATTGGTTGTGGCGCATGCGTTGCTGCTTGTAAGAACGCTTCTGCGATGCTCTTTGTTTCAGCAAAGGTTAGCCATTTGAGCTACCTTCCTCAGGGCAAAGTGGAAGCGAAGAAACGCGTTCTCGCCATGGTCGCCCAAATGGATAAGGAAGGCTTTGGCAATTGCACCAACCTGTATGAATGTGAAGCTGCTTGCCCTAAGAGTATCACCGTTGATTTCATCGCGAAGATGAATCGCGAATACTTGGGTGCAACAGTCACGTATGCTGAAAAGGTGTATGGTCAGGAGTAACTAACCGTTTCAAATGAAAATTAAAGTCCTGTTCGTAAAGAGCAGGGCTTTTTTTGTAGGTATGTAAAAAAACAATCGCTAGGTGAGTGACTCGCTGTAAGTCTTTTCGCAATGATGTTGATGTAAAAAACTTTTGAGTTACTTCGGGAGGCTTTTGAGAGATCAGTTTTCATCGGTAGTTTGTAAAGAATGAGCCATGGGGAAAGATAGATGGGAAGAGGGTCCTATTTCCCCAGTCATTGCAGTGTATGTTCTCGTGAGTGGAGTAACAAAAATCGCAAGTTTTCTATGAGAAAATAACAGTTTGCAGATTGTTTTTTTTATTGATTCTTGAAAGGTTTAACCCCCTTTTTTAAATATGAAAAAAATATCTTTTTGTGTAAATATTATAGATTAAATTAAATTATAATTAATGATTTTAACTTAAAAATTAATAATTGTGTAAAATTATTATTAAATTAAAAAGACTAAAAAAAGAAAACTATGAGATGCCGTGATAGGGCAGGGGCCTGAAGAAACTGAGATTACGAGAAGGTTAGTTTGTGGTGGCGGGAAAAATATACATTGGCTACTATGAAAGATGATCAAATAATTTCCTTTCAAGGAAAACGACCGAAAATTGGGAAGAATGTCTACATTGCGCCTGGAGCTCGCCTTATTGGTGACGTCACTATAGGGGATGATTCCTGTGTTTTATACAATGCTGTGCTTCGTGCGGATCTTGCTTCTATTGTCATTGGTAAATGCTCTAATATTCAGGATAATGTCTCTGTACATCTGTCCAACACCCAAGGGGTTGTGATTGGCGATGATGTGACAGTAGGCCACAATGCGATTCTGCATGCCTGCACCATTGAAGACGATTGCACTGTGGGTATGGGCTCCATTGTTATGGATGGGGCCTTGATTCGTAAACACAGTATTGTGGGCGCTGGCGCTTTGATTCCTCCTTTGAAAGAATATCCAGAGGCGTCTCTTTTGGTGGGCGCTCCGGCAAGAATTGTTCGTTCGCTTACCATGGAAGAAATAAAAGCCAATCATGCGAATACAGAACATTATGTGGTGGTTAAAGATGAACTTATGCGCAGTTGTTAAAATTGCAATGTGTTGTGAGTATGTATAAATTCGTTTTCCTCATCAATCCGATTAGTGGTGGGGGACAAGGAAAAGAAATTCAGAAGTATGTTCCGGAAATTATGGAATCCATGGGATTCAAGCCTGAGGAATGGAAATCTGAATTGACAGAATCTTCAAAATTGCGGGTGCAAATTCGAGAAGCACTTGAAAATACGGAAACTCTCATTGCCGTGGGAGGCGATGGAACGGTATCCACGGTGCTTTCCGTGATGTTAGAATCTCATTTAGCGGAAAAGGTCAAAGTAGGATTGATTCCTTTAGGTACAGGCAATGACCTTGCGCGAGTGCTGAATTTGTATGGAACTTTTGTCAACAAGGGGTTGCTTTTCTTGGTGCGTCGTTTGGTGATGGCGAAGAGTCGGCCTTTTGATATCTGGCGGGTGAATGGGGATCGAGTACTCGCCAATTATTTTTCGAGTGGCATTGATGCTCGTATTGCTCATGATTTTAATAAAGATCGTGCGGAAGGAAAAGTCCCAGGTCATTCGGCGTGGGCGAATAAACGGCATTATGTGAAACGTTTTTTTGCTGATCGCGCTCATTGTTTGGGACAAACTTCATTGCAAATTTGCGATGCAAAAAATCATTGGATTAAACTGGATGTCACCGGGCAAAGAACTGTCATTGTAGGGAATATCCCGAGTTTCGCTTCCGGGGCAAATCCTTTTCAGAATGCGAGAATGGATGATGGTCTTTTAGAAGTCGTATGTGTTCCGAATTTATTTTCTCTTTTTGGAGCGATTGCTCTAGGTTCTGTCCCTCTGATTGGAACTCTTTACAAACGAAATTTTTTGAAAAGCATCCACGCCAAGGAGGTTCGATTGATTAGCAGTCCTGAAGAATTTCATCAATTGGATGGGGATGATTTATCTGGAGAGGTTGGTACCGAAATTAAGATTGAGTGGGGCTGTCAAGTACAGATGTTAACTTTGGAGGAGTAGAAACGTATGCAACCTGTGCGCGTCTCAGAAATAGCCTCATTTTTAGCAGGTTCCCTAGAATGGAGCGGAGTGGCCATGGATTTTGATGTCGATGGCTTTGCCCCTGTGGAAGAGGCTCAGTCTACCGACATCGCTTTCTGGACAGAGAATTCAATTTCCGGAAACCTTCGCCATTCCCATGCTGGTCTGCTTTTGGTTCGGGAAACTTTTGAAGGGAAACCCGAGGATGTACAGATTCTCTTGCGGGTCAAGAATCCCTATCATGCCATGGTGTGCTTTTTAGAAAAATATCATGCCCCTTTTGTGAGGTACCAAGAGTCTGCGATTGCTGCTTCTGCCATCATTCACCCGACGGCCGTGGTAGAAGGGATAGTGGGCGATCAGTGTGTGATTGGCCCTTATTGTATCATTCCACGGGGTGCCACATTAGGGAACGATTGCATTTTGGAGAGTCGAGTGACGCTTTATCCTCAGGTCGTTCTCGGGGATCGTTGCGTGGCACAGTCTGGAGTGGTGATTGGAAGTAGAGGCTTTGGCTTTTATGACTACGAAGGGGAGAGACGTCCTGTTCCTCATTTCGGAGGCGTCTGTGTTGGTGATGATTGTTCATTTGGTGCTAATATGGTGGTTGCTGCTGGTTTTTTATCGCCCACGCGTATCGGATACTCGTGCCATTTTGATTCCTTTGTGCAAATAGGCCATAATTGTTCTCTTGGGAATTTCATTTATATGGCATCCCAATCGGGTCTTGCGGGGGGTGTCCTCGTTGAGGATCATGTGGAATTGGGAGGCGGCGCACAGGTCGCGGGTCACATTACGTTGGGGAATCATGTGACGATTGCTGCAAAATCGGGGGTCATCAAAAGTGTTCCTCCAGGAAGTACGATGGCGGGTTTTCCTGCGGTTCCTATTGAGGCGTGGCGGCGGCAAGAGGTGGCGCTTCGAAAGATGGGACGCCTCTAGTTTTTCCTATATTTGAATCTATGCAAAAAGACTTTAATTTTCCCTATATGGACAATCGCTTTCAAGCGACACGAAGGGAAACTATTCAGGTTCGCGTCGGGCGAGCTCTTATCGGTGGCGATGCTCCCATTCTTGTGCAATCCATGACCACTACAAAACCAAAAGATGTGGATGCAACGGTACGTCAGACGCTCGCGTTAGCGGAAGCGGGTTGCGGACTGGTTCGTGTTACAGCGCCAACTTTTTCGGATGCTTGTGCCTTGGAAGAGGTCATGAAAAGGGTTCGTGCGAAAGGGTGCTATGTTCCGGTCTCTGCCGATATTCATTTTCAGCCAAATGCCGCTTTTGAAGCGTTGAAATGGGTGGAAAAGGTTCGCATTAACCCTGGTAATTTTGTCGATTCGGGAATCGCTTCGCTTGAAGGTCAAGCGGACAAAAATTTTGATGAAGGCCGCGCGAAAGTTTTTGACGCTTTTTCTCCTTTTTTGCGCGAAGCACAGCGATTGGGTCGAGCCATTCGTATCGGGGTCAATCACGGTTCGCTTTCGGCTCGGATGCTTTATCGTTTTGGCGATACCGTAGAAGGCATGGTGGAAAGCGCCATGGAATATTTGGCTGTTTGTGAATCAGAAAATTTTGATCAGGTCGTTTTAAGCCTGAAGGCTTCGAATCCGCGCATCGCCATTGAAGCGTATCGTATGCTTGCGGCTCGGCTAAAACAAGAAAATTTCAAACCTTATCCATTCCATGTGGGTGTGACTGAAGCGGGTGCTGGTGAAGATGGCCGGTTGAAATCCGCGGTGGGTATAGGTTCGCTTCTTTTGGATGGCATCGGGGATACGATTCGCGTTTCTTTGACGGAAGATCCTATCGCTGAAATTCCTGTGGCTCGGGAGTTGGTTCGTGTTTGTGCTCTTCACTCGGAACCCTCTCCTTTTACGATGTCTCCATGGACGAATGATCCTTATCACTTTGCCCGTCGCGCATCAGCGGTTGTTTCTTTCTCTGGTGTGTCTATCGGTGGCACTGAACCGATCCGCGTCGGAGAACAAGCCGTTGCCGTAAGGCTTACGGATTCGCCACGTTCCCCAGAATTTGCCTTGCCCTCTTTGGGCGCTCCTGGATTAGTTTGTTTTAAAGATTCTATGGATATTTCCGCTTTTGCTAGCGAGCCTTCTAACATACCAACGCCTTCGCTTTTGTGCTATACGGGTGATGATCAAGTGCCCGGTGTACGTGCTCTAGTGGCGGCCTTGGAAAAGGTTCATCGTAATGATCCTATTCTTTTGTATGCATCCATTGAGGATGACGATGCTGATAAATTAAAAACAGCGGCTTCTATGGGGAGTCTTTTATGCGATGGTATTGGTGATGCCATTTGCATTGATGTACAAGGTTCCGGTGAGAAAACGGTCGCCCTTGCTTATGATATTTTGCAAGCGGCAGCTTGTCGCCGTAGCAAAACAGAATTTATCAGTTGTCCTGGATGTGGACGTACCCTTTATGACATTCAGACTGTTTTAGAAAAAATTAAACATCGTTTGGGTCATCTTCAAAATGTCTCCATCGCTGTCATGGGTTGTATTGTCAATGGCCCTGGAGAAATGGCGGATGCGGATTTTGGTTATGTGGGGGGAGCTCCCGGTCACATCAACCTTTTTGAAGGTAAACAGGCTATTAAAAAGAATATCCCAGAAGCAGAGGCTATCGATGATTTGGTGGAACTCATCAAAAGTCGCGGTCGCTGGCAGGAACCGAAAATTTAAATCGACACCCTCACAAAGGAAAAAATCATGAAAAAGATTAAAACCCTCAACAAGATATCTACTAAAGGCCTCGACCTTTTTGGTGCAGAATACAATGTTTCGGATGCGGTGGAATCACCGGACGCCATTCTTGTTCGTAGTGCTAAGTTGGATACCGATTCCTTTGAGGGCCTTTTGGCGGTCGCTCGTGCGGGTGCTGGCTTCAACAACATTACCGTTGATAAGGCGAGTGCAAAGGGTGTCTGCGTATTCAATACCCCAGGTGCAAACGCGAATGCTGTCGCTGAACTTGTCATGACAACCCTCGGTATGGCGGTGCGCAATGTGCACAAAGCCGCTCAATGGGTCAATGAACTTGATGTTAACGATCCTGATCTTGCGACGGTTGTAGAAAAAGGTAAAAGTAAATTTTCGGGGACGGAACTGAGTGGCAAAACGCTGGGTGTTATCGGCCTTGGTAAAATTGGCGTGCTGGTTTCGAACTATGCACGTTGGAAAAATATGAATGTCATCGCTTACGAACCCTACCCGAGCGTCGGCAATATGCATAAACTTTCCAATGTAGTCACGGTGGTAAAGGATTTGGATCAAGTCATCGCCCAGTCTGATTTTTTGACTGTGCACGTTCCTTTCATCAAGGGCAGCACGGAAAATCTGTTGAACGAAAAAAACTTGGCGAACTTCAAGGGACGTTTCATTTTGAACTTTGCCCGCGATGGCATTGTCAATATGGATGCCATTTACGCCATGCTTGATTCTCAAAAGCTAGAAGGCTATATCTCAGATTTCCCGGATGCAAAACAGATTGCTCACGAAAAAATTCTCTGCCTCCCGCATTTAGGGGCAAGCACCGAAGAAGCGGAAGACAACTGCGCGGTCATGGCTGTAGAACAGCTTAAGGATTACCTAGAATTGGGCGTTGTGCGCAACTCTGTGAACTTCCCTGCTCTTGAAGAACATCCGCACATGGGTGTAAAGAGTCGGGTGATCGTGATCAACCAAGATGTTCCAAACATGATTGCAGAGATCACCAAAGTCATTGGGGGTGCTGGTTTCAACATTTCGAGCTTCAGCAACAAAAGCAATGGCAAGATCGGTTACAATCTAATTGACATTGAAACGGTCGTGAGCGATGAAATCATCCAAGTCCTTTCCAAGTTGGATAAGGTAATTAAAGTTCGCGTGATTCATTTCTAAGAATAAGGAACAGCTTTTAAAAAGAACTCTCCATGGGTTCTTTTTTTGTTTGCTATCCTGTTCCGTTATAAAAAATGAAAGAAAAATTTTATTAGCGATGAAACGTTTCTTCCGTTTCATATTTTGCATTTCTCTCAAGGGGCACAAGCCCTTCTTGGAGAATCAACGTCTTCATCCGTTCAGGACTCATTCCCACGTCGGTATTGGCCCCTGCAGCGTGGGTGATTTTTTCTTCGACGATGGTTCCATCCATATCGGAAGCTCCGCAGTGCAAGGCGCGGAGTGCTGTGTCCATGCCCATCTGAATCCAGTATGCTTTAATGTGCGGAAAATTGTCGAGAAAAAGACGTGAAACGGCGACGGTGCGTAGAATATCTTCTGTGCTCATTTTTTGAGTGATGATGCGTCCGAGACTGTTATGTTCCGGGTGAAAAACGAGAGGTATAAACGCAAAAAATCCATGAGTTTCATCTTGTAAGTCACGAAGCATTGCCATGTGACGAATCCGATCTTCGGGCTTTTCAATGTGTCCCATCAGCATCGTCGCATTTGTATGAATTCCCGCTTGGTGTGCCGCTCTATGGGCTTCGAGCCACTCCTCCCCAGTTTCCTTCGCCCCGCAGATTTCGTCGCGCACGCTCTGCACCAAAATTTCAGCACCTCCCCCTGGCAGAGCGTCCAAGCCTGCGGCTTTCAACTCCGCGATGATATCGCTGAGTGCGCGCCCGGAGAGCTTCGCAAAGTGGCAAAGTTCGACAGCGGTAAATGCTTTTAAATTCACTGCCGGGAACGCGGTGCGCAACTTGCGAAGCATTTCCACATAATAAGAAAATGGGTGATCGGGGTGTAAGCCTCCCACAATATGGAGTTCTTGAGCACCATGAGCGACCGCTTGTGCTGCTTTTTCTAAAATCGTTTCATGACTCCAATCGTAGGCATTAGGACTGTCTTTTTTAATTTTTGAAAAAGAACAAAATTTGCAATGTAAAACACAAATGTTTGTGTAATTGATTTGGCGGTTGTTGACCCAGTATACATACTTTCCATGACGCGCTTCTTTTTCTGCATTAGCCTTGTTACACAATTCTTGTAAGGGTGCATTCAAAAAAAGATCAAGAGCTTGTGTTTCGGAAAGTCTAGAGTTCATGGGATGCCTGTGGAGAAAACAAAAAATAGAACAAAGTCAATTTAAAAATTAATGAGACTTGAAATTTTCAAAAGTTTGCCATGGGGTAGTTTTTGCAAATTTTTTGCACAGGAAATTTTAGAAAGAAGGCGGTTTGTAAGAGAGGATGGTTGCTTTTTGAAGTGAAAGAAGAAGTAATAAAATGGAAAATGAAGAGACTCTTATTTTGTAAGAAAAGTCTGTATTTTCGAGCATAAAAAAGGGCGAACTTGTCGTTTGCCCTTTTTTAACATTGAAGTTACCAAGAAACTCGTTTCAATAAATTAAATCTTTGCCGCTTTTTTCAACGCTTCCGCTTTGTCTGTCTTTTCCCAAGTAAAACGAGGACCCTTGCGACCAAAGTGGCCGAGAGCCGCAGTTTCGAAATACCCCGGCTTCTTCAGATCGAGCATTTTGGTAAGTCCTGCAGGGCTTAAGTCAAAGAATTTTGGCAAGAGCACTTCAATTTCGCGGTCATCAATTTTACCTGTGCCAAACGTATTCACCAACACGGATACCGGGTGGGAATAACCGATGGCATAAGCGACTTGGATTTCGCAACGGCTAGCAAGGCCTGCGGCGACAATATTCTTTGCCACATAGCGAGCGGCATAGGCACCAGAACGATCCACTTTAGAAGGATCCTTTCCGGAGAATGCGCCACCACCGTGACGACCCATTCCACCGTAGGTATCGACGATAATCTTACGTCCGGTAAGTCCGCAGTCGCCATGGGGGCCACCGACCACAAATTTACCCGTGGGATTTACTAAGTAGCGAGTTTTCTTATCCAAAAGTTTGGCGGGAATCACTTTCTTAATCAACAGATCAATAATGGTCTTTTCAATTTTTGCGTGCGTGAGTTCTTTTCCATTGACAAATTCATCGTGTTGAGTGCTCACTACCACGGTGTCCACGCGAACCGGTTTCCCATTTTCATCATATTCAACAGTCACTTGGCTTTTAGCATCCGGGCGGAGCCACTGGATTGTTCCTTTTTCGCGAAGATTTTGAATTTCGGCCATTAATTTATGAGCAAGAGAAATGGGCATTGGCATGAGTTCAGGGGTTTCATCACAGGCATAACCAAACATCATACCTTGGTCGCCCGCTCCTTGCTGGTTATCTTCTTTCCCTTCTGCGGCGGCGGCGTTTACACCTTGGGCGATATCTGGGGACTGCTTGTCTACAGCGACTAGCACCGCACAGCTCTCATAATCAAAATTAATTTTGCCATCCGTATAACCGATATGCTTAATGACTTTGCGGGCAATTGCTTGAAAATCAAGATGCGCTTTAGTGGTAATTTCACCGGAAATGACAACAAGCCCTGTGTTCACTAAGGTTTCGCAGGCAACGCGACTGTTGGGATCTTGTTTAAGAGCCTCGTCCAAGATAGCGTCAGAAATTTGATCTGCCACCTTATCGGGGTGACCTTTGGATACGGATTCAGAAGTAAAAAGAGAGTGGGCCATTGCTTTATGTCCTTATGTAATTATGCACAAATCTAGAAAAACGCATAGAGTTTGACAACCGATTTAGACGAGTTTTACTAAAACCAAGAGTCCTAGATTACTTAACTTTATCCTGTTAGATTTGCTTCAAAGGAATAACACAATGCAACTTGCTGAATTTTCCCGTTGGCTTGGTCAAATTCTTACCCCTGAAAAGTTCAAAGATTACTGCCCTAATAGTCTGTGTGTCGAAGCGAACTCTCAGGTGACACATGTGCTTACGGGGGTTTCTTTTCGAGAATCGTTAGTGGATGAAGCTATTCGACAGGGTGCGGATTGTATTATCGTTCACCATCCTCATGGTTTTTGGAATAATGATAATCGGCTTCCTATTGGAATTCATGGCCGAAAAATTCAAAAACTCATGCAGCATAACATCAATCTTTTTGGTTTTCACCTGCCTCTGGATGGACAGGTTGACTTCGGCAATAATGCACAAATTGCAAAATTTTTGGGTGTCCAGGTGAATGGAGGGTTCATGAAAGAAGGGGAGGGCTTTGTGGGATGTCTCGCCGCCTTTGACAACCCCCTTTCCGTGCCTCTATTTATGGAACGCTTGGATCAAGTTTTTGATCACGGAGTACAACAATCCTTTTTCTTCGGGAAAGAGAAAATTCAGACTATCGCTATTTGCTCTGGAGGAGGAGCGTCTGGGATTGCTGAAGCTCTTAGTTTAGGGGTGGATGCTTATGTTACGGGAGAGATCAAAGAAAGTACCCCCATTTTTGTAGAAGAGGCAAAATTCAATCTTGTGACCTGCGGTCATCACCGAACAGAAATTTTTGGAGTTCGAGCTCTTGCAAAAAAAATTGAAAAAGATTTAAATATACAGTCTGCTTTTGTGGATTTAGACAATCCGATATAATTTGAGGGGACTACTTCTTTTTCTTTTTGGGCACCGCATTTTCTCTGACAAGTCTATCAAAATCTTTGCATGTCATGGCTTCCAGTCGATTACCCATAGCGATGGTGCGAGTTCTTGCTCTGCCTTGTTTTTCTGGGACGCGGAAACAAAATTCATAGAAATTACCCACATCTGTTGGAATCGTAATTTTGAAAATACGGATACGATCAGAATCTTTAGGGTAGACTTCAAAATAGTCATAGCCATTCTTGACTTTTTGCAAACGCATCTCTTGGCTAAAGCTCATCTCATTGACGACCGGGCCATCCAGAAAAATAGGCAAGGTATTCGCAAAACGAAGTTCTAATTGTTTGTCTGTTTTGACTAAAGAGGCGTCTGTAGGTTTTATTAAATAGCGTTGCTGAGGAATATTTTTATAAGCTTTGTAACGTACCTCACGAACTCCACAAACTTCTCGCATGTCTGGTTGGGTTACAAAATCAATGTCCCGGCAAATAGGCGGCAAATCGGTTGGAACTTCCAAATTTTCGCCTTTAGAAGTCCCGCCACACCCCATCAAAGACATTATACCAAAGAGTCCAACTAGCGAGAGAATATTCTTTTTCATAAGATTAAATATAATATCTACCCTGAATGGCGAGTCTTTTTTTCTGAGTATTCCTAAAAAAGAAAGGGTTAAGCTATCTTTGTCTCTCGGTTACGAGGAGAATAAACTCACCCATGAATATTTATAGCTGGAATGTCAACGGCATACGTGCTGCGACAAAGAAAGGATTCCAAGACTGGTTTCAAAAGACAATGCCAGATTTGCTTTGTTTGCAAGAAACAAGAGTCGAGGAAGATCAAATCCCAGAGGCCATTCGGGCCCCAGAAGGCTATTTTTCTTATTGGAATGCTTGTCGTAAAAAGAAGGGCTACAGTGGTGTTGCCATTTTTAGTCAAATTGAACCTGATGATGTTCATTACGGTTTTGATATTGAAGAATTTGATGAAGAGGGCCGCGTTCTCCAGTTGGTTTTCCCTGATTGGGTGGTGAATTCCATTTATTTTCCCAATGGTGGACAGGGTGAGGATCGAGTGGATTACAAATTACGTTTTTATGACGCTTTTTTGGAAAATTCGATTGCCTGGATGCGTCGAGGCAAGCATGTAATTACTCTTGGGGATTACAATACTTGTCATCGAGAAATAGACATTGCGCGTCCCAAAGAAAATGAAAAAATCAGTGGCTTTCTCCCTGTCGAGCGTGCTTGGATTGACAAGTACATTGCCGCAGGTTTTGTGGATTCTTTCCGCTATTTACACCCGACTCAGGCTGATGCCTACACTTGGTGGTCCAATCGCATGGGAGCCCGTTCTAAGAATGTAGGATGGCGTATTGATTATGCTTTTGTAGATAAGGATCTTAAAAATAATATTGTCAGTGCCAATATTTTTCCTGAGGTTCAAGGTTCGGATCATTGCCCTATAAGCATTGAACTCGAATTGCCTTTTCCTCCGATTCCAATCAAATCGGTTTAATCTCATCTTTGAAAAGTAAAAAGGACTCTTCAGCAGAAGAATCCTTTTTTGTGTATACTTTTTACTGATCTATTTGTTCTTGTCGCTTTTTACGTAACTACGAATGGCATCGCGCATGGTGCTAAACACATTGCGTAGTTCGTCCTCATCTTCTTCCAATAGCGTAACACGGAACCCCTGAAGCTCACTGCAGAAACTGCTACTGGGGACGACACAAATGCCTGTCGCGCCTAGGAGATAGTAGACAAATCGATAATCCAAACTCACGCCTTCGCACCACTTTTCGACTTTTTCACGAATGAGGGGATTTTCAATTTTTAAAGTTTGGGTGTTACTTAAAACGCCCTCTTTAAATGTGATGGTATTATAGAAAGCACCATAGGTGGGATTGAAGTTCAATTCCGGGACTTCGGAAAGAATTTCACTAATGATAGAACTGCGACGGCCAATGAGTTCATTCAACTGGGTACGGTGCGCCGCAAATCGCTTATCTCCCAAAACTTTTGGAATGGTAAGTTGTGGCATCGTAGTAGAACAAACTTCGATCATTTTTGCATTGTCAATAGCGCGGCAGAATAAATCAAACTCTGGGTCAAGACTACGATTGTAGTATTCCGCCCAACCGCAACGAGCCCCCGGCCATGGGTATTCTTTGGAAATCCCTTTCAGAGCAATTCCAGGAACATCTTCAATGTATTCCGCTAATGCGTACGCCCGAGCACCATTGTACACAATTTTGTTATAAATCTCATCGCACAGAATAAATAAGTGATATCGGCGAGCTATATCCACAATTTTTTTCAAGTACTCCAGAGGGTATACCATGCCTGTCGGATTATCGGGATTGATAATCAAGATCGCGACAATATTCGGGTTGTACTTGATGTTGTTTTCTAGTTCTTCCAAATCAGGATACCAATGATTTTCGGGATCCAATCGGTAGGTGATAGGAGTGGTATGTGCGTGAGACGCTTCTGCGGAACTGTGGGTGCTATAAGCAGGGGAGGGCCCGATAATACGGCTCGTCATTGCGAGAAGCCCATAAACAGTAGCAATAGCATCGCCAAGGCCATTGAAAAATAGAATGTCATTCGCGGTAATCTGTGCGCCACCGATTCTGTTGGTTTGTGCAGCAAGAAACTCACGGGTTTTGAGCACCCCTTTGGATGGGCAATAACCGTAACTTCTATTTTCGTTCACAAGCTTGGTCAGAATGTCTTTGATCCATGCGGGAACTTGACATCCTTTTTCAATGGGGTCGCCAATATTTTCCCAATGAATGGGGAGTCCAAGGTCATGAAGTTGATCGGCTTTTTTAACAATTTCTCTAATTTCGTATGAAAGTTCTTTCGCACCTTCACTTAGCAATCGCTTTCTCATCTCATTCTCCTAGAGAGGGTCACCGCAAATTTAACATATTCTTCTATATTGCAAAGCATGGAATATTTTGATCCTGTGCGGAAAAAGGCTATTTGTGCCACTCCCGAAGAACAGGTGCGCCAAGAAGTGGTGGCGTGGCTTTTGAATACGGTTCACGTTCCGCATCATTTGATTGAAGTGGAGTTTGGGTTGAGTTGTGTTCAAAAAGGGAATCAGGATCGCGTGGATATTCTAGTACATCACTTTCGAGCGGGAGCCTCTTTGAAAGATCCTTGGCTATTGGTCGAATGTAAGCGTCACAATGAATGTTCTTTGGCTGATTTAGAAGTACAAGTCAATAAATACCTCCGGGTGCTCAAACCTCAATACATTATGTTGGGATTGGGGACGGAGTGGCGCTTTCTCGCTCAAAGTGCCGATGGAAGACACTATTCTCCGATTGCCTCACTCCCACAATACCCAGAAATTCAAACCAAATAATAATTATAAATGCAAAAATGCGCATTTAAGCATTGATTTTTTTCTGTGGAAAAATTAAATTTACTCCTATGAATTTTAAACTTCCTTCTTCAATTGCTTTGGAACTAGTACCTCATTCCCTCCAAGGAATTGTTGACGAAGCATGTTCAAATATTGCAGCGAACACGTTCCTCTCTTCTATTAATGTCCCCGAGATTCGTTCGCTTCCCATAAAGTCCTATGAGCCCACCATAGAACTGCTTCGTAATAAAGTGCGGACCACTCCACATTTTCGCATGATTGATCGCACCTCTACAGATCTTTTGAATAAGTTGGAAGCACTGATTGAACTGGGTCTCAAAGAGGTTCTTTTGATTGGTGGAGATTCACCCAAAGACAATCCCGATTTTTCCCCTTCTGGGCTGACTACCCTTGAAGCCGTTCGTTCTGTGAAAAAACAGTTTCCAGGGTTAAGGGTTTATACAGGCTTGGATCCTTTCCGAAGCTCATTCCGTGAAGAATTAGATTATGCCTTCCGCAAAATAGATGCGGGAAGTGACGGGTTCTATACGCAACCGTTTTTTTCTGTGGGAATGTTGGAACTTTGGTTGGAGCAGCTTCCGAAGACCGAAGTGTGGTATGGCATTGCCCCGGTTTATTCTCAGAAGTCGCGTCAGTATTGGGAAAGGGTCAATAAAGTTGTTTTTCCTCCCGATTTTAGTTATGAAAAGAATGCAAATGCGGAACTTGCGCGACAATTATTAGACAAAATTGCAGAATCAAAGCAACGTGCGTATTTGATGCCTATCGCTGTGTCCGCAAAAGAATATCTCAATTCTATTTTTGAATAAAAATTTCAAGAACGATATTTTTAATTTCTTTTTTTATAAAAATACGACCTCTATTTTTAGTCACTAGCCATCTCTATAGGGAATAAGGACTGAGCCTCTAAATGATGCTTGTGTGCTTAATTACCTGACGTGGAATTTTTCCTCTAGACTCGCGGCCTTGAATCGGCTCAGTATATCGTTAGAACCATCCCGCTTTCAGACTTTCTCCGTATTTAAATTCAGGACGCTTCTAAAAATTCATTTTCTATAACCAGAAGCTGGTTCGCACTAGGGAACATCAGGCTTCGCAGACCTGACTTACAGCCCCGCAGGGGTGAGGATAGAACCACGTGACAGGCAACCGATAGGCTGTGGCACCTCGCCATAGTGAAATTCATTCCGTTGTTGAGGCTCTCGCAACACTCGTTCTTCAAAGTCACGAATGAGCTGAATTCGTTGTTACTTCCCACCTAAATGAACAATCCTCGGGGTCACTTCTTAGAGGCTTATTCTAATTTAGACTATTCTCATTTTTGAAGAAAATGAACGTACAATTTGTGTGCTTTTGAGATTTTTTCAAAAATCGAATTTATATTCCAAAACGGTTCCTTACATGGTTTGAGTGTGAGGTTGGTTGTGTTCGAAATTTGGAATAACTTTTTATGTTCTTATTTAATGAACGTTTGATGTTCCGTGCGCTTTTGTTAGTTGTTGCCGGTCTTCTTTTGATCTTTATGCCAGAATTGGTACCTGATGACTACAGCATTCTTTCTATGACATCTTATTTCTTAGGTGTGGCTCTTTTGATTGGAATTTCATTTTTTGCCAAGTTTCCGCCAGTAAAGCGATCAAAAAAAATACGCAATGATATTGAAATTCCCCCTGCTGACGCAACGGTGGTTGTTTCTCGAGATTATCATAAAGATTTTTTGGAAAAAGAAGAATTATTGCAGTTCATGTTTGATGTGTCTACTGATGGATTGTGGCGTTTTGATCTTGCTTCTGGGAAAGTGCATTGGTCTGAGCAGTCTGCTACTATTTGTGGAATTGGTAAGGACTTGGGTGATTCTTTTGATGTGCTCAAGTCTAGTATGTTTGAGAGTGATCGCAAAGATTTCTTAAAATTGTTGTCCGAGTCTTTGGAAAAAAATCGGCAATTCTTTCAAGAAATTCGAATATATGATCGCGAAGGAAACACTCGCATCATATTGTTATGTGGAAAACCTCAGTATAACGAAGAGGGACGTGCCATTCGGATGGTGGGTACATTGGCTGATGTGACTGCGAAGAAACAAGTAGAACGCAATCTTTTTTATTCCTCTTTTCATGATGCGTTAACGGGTGCTAAAAATCGGCAATTTTTCTTAGATAGAATTGATGAAGACTTGTTACGTACGGGATCTCGGCCTGATTATCTTTTTGGGGTTATTCTCATTGATCTTGATCATTTTACAGCCATCAACGATTCATTCTCTCATTTAGTGGGCGATAAGTTGCTTCGTACGATTGCGGATCGAGTGCTGCAGAGCTGTCGTCAGAATGATATTGTGGCTCGTGTGGGTGGTGATGAGTTTGGTATTATTCTCCGTGATATTCAGGGACATGGTTCAGAGGGAGAAGTACAGGCGATTGTGCGTCGTTTGCAAAGTGAAATTCGTCGCCCATTCTTGATTGATGACAATGAGATTTTAGTGACTGCCGCTATGGCGGTAATTTTTAACAAAGATTTTAAAGATGTGGAGAGTCTCCTCGCTAGTGCCGATGCGATGTTGAGACAAGCGAAACGTGTGGGTAATGGGGGCATTCAGTTCTTCGCAAGTGGCATGCGTGAAAAGGCGATGGAACTTTACAAGTTGGAAATGGAAATTCGGAAAGCCATTCAGAGTCAGGAATTTATGTTGGTGTACCAACCCATTACGGATATTAACAAGAATAATGAAGTTCCTGGTTTTGAAGCCCTTGTTCGTTGGAACAATACGGAACGTGGTATTGTTGCCCCCGCTGATTTTATTCCTATGGCAGAAGAAACAGGTTTGATTGTCCCTATGGGTGAACAAATATTGCGTATGGCTTGCTATCAAGTGAAAGAATGGGTGGATTTAGGGTATAAGAATGTGACGGTTGCTGTGAACTTTTCGGCACGGCAATTTTCTTTGGATAATATGGTCGGTGAGGTGCAAAAAATTCTTTTAGAGACTCATTTGCATCCAAGAAATCTGAAGCTGGAAATCACTGAATATACGGCGATGGCTGAGGTGGAGAAAACGATTGATGTCATGAATGCTCTCGCCGATATGGGACTTCAAATTTCGATTGATGACTTTGGTACTGGTTATAGTTCCTTGGTCTACCTCAAACGTTACCCCATTCATACGCTCAAAATAGATCGTTCGTTTATTAAAGATATTCCTGAAAATGCTGAAGATGTGGCTATCATCAAAATGGTGATAGCTATGGCAAAATCTTTAAATTTGGAATTAATTGCCGAGGGTGTAGAAACTCTAGATCAAGTCGAATTTTTGCGCAAAGAAGGATGTCATTTGATTCAGGGATACTATTTTAGTAAGCCACTGGCGGGTGATAAGGCTCTGGAATATTTGAAAAATCATACCAGTGTTGCTGTGCAGAATATAAGCGTTTTAGATCCCGTAACATAAACGGGTGTTTTCTCGGCAAGCGCTCATGAGACTTTCTAGAGAAATTTCTTTGATTGCGGCGAGGTGCTCGGCGATGATCGGGATCATGCCGCTGTGTGCGGGTTTCCCTCGGTAGGGGACTGGGGCGAGGTATGGCGCATCTGTTTCTAATAATAATCGATTGATTGGAACTATTTTGGCTGCATCGCGGACGTTTTGTGCGTTTTTAAAAGTAATGATTCCCGTAAATCCGATGAATACTTCGGCGGGGAGTTGTAATAATTCCGTCGCAAATTCAGGGTTTCCGGTATAACAATGCACATGGAGTTTTGCTCCTGAAAGGGGGGCCTTGCGCAGAATGGAGAGACTATCTTCATCCGCTTCCCGCAAGTGCAACACGAGAGGTTTTCCCATCTCCAGTCCGAGGCGTAACTGACGGTCAAAAATACTTTTTTGCACCTCGCGGGAGGGGCCTTCGTAGTGGTAGTCCAGTCCAATTTCTCCACACGCAACGGTTTTAGGAAGGCTTAAATATTGACGCAATTTTGTTTCGATTTCGTCATTAAAAGTATCTGCGCAAGAGGGGTGCACCCCGTAAGCCGCGTAAAGAAAAGAATATTTTTCGCAGATATTTTTGGCGTATTCAAAGTCCTCAGGGTCGCAGGCGACATGAACCATCGCTTCTGGTTTTGTATCGAGTCGTTCCCAAAGGGATGCGAAAGATTCCTTGGCATGTTTTTCGTAAGTGTCTATATGGCAATGAGTGTCAACAAATGGGATCATTGGTATTTGATTTCTAAAATGGTGTAACGAACGATTCCGCGGGGAACCTGGACTTGTATTTCATCGCTGATTTTTTTTCCTAAGAGAGCTTTTCCCATGGGAGAGTCCATGCTTATTCTGCCTGCTAGGGGATCTATTTCCTCTGTTCCTACTAGGTGATAGGTTTTCTTTTTGTGAAAAACGATATCTTCAAGGGTGATGATGGCCCCAAAACGAATGGAACCATCGACGGGAGCCTTCATATCGACGACTTTGGCTCCATCTAGAAGTTTATCAAGAGCGCGCAGTCTCTGATCTATTTGTCGCAAACGCATTTTACCATAAGTGTAGGCCGCATTTTCCGAACGGTCCCCTTCTGCGGCGGCATCGCCCACCTGTTTTTGCATGGCTGGACGTTCCACATACTTCAGTTGTTCCCACTCGTCCTTGAGTTTGAGAAATCCGTCTTTTGAAATTGCATGTTGCATAGATTTCAATTTAGAAAGAATAAACTTTTCTAACTTTGAGACGTATTATGGAAAAGGAAAGCGGAAGTATGAAAACGAAGGAAAAACGGTCTGTCAGAATCAGTCGGGTCTATTTTAATCGAATGTTTCCAAAGCGTATGGACGCATTTAAAGTGGCATGCTCCGTGGCAGCGGGAGTGTTTATTGGTATTTGGCCAACCTTGGGTGTGGCCATTATCCTAACGGTTGGATTCTGTGCTGCGTTTAAATTACCGAAAGTTCCTGGTGTTGTGGCTTCTTTTGTCGCTAATCCACTGACTCAGTTTGGATTCTTCTATCCTGCAGGCTATCTCATCGGTTCCTGGATTGTTAAACCGGCTCATATTTCCTTTGATTTTCTCCAGGAGCTTGAGGGGGTATCTTTTCGAAATTTTATGGTGGTTATTTCTAATTTGTGGACCAACGCTGCGGATCATTTGTTGGCTTTTTTGCTCGGCATTACCATTGTCGCGGCTATTTTTGCGGCCATCTTTTTCTGGATTGCTTATGTGGTTGTCAGTTACCGCAAGCGAAAACACATTGAATTGAAGAATGCTTATATTAAAAATCTAGTCAGTGAAGATGAAAAAATCATTCGTGAAGCTAAACAAAAGGAAAATCCTTCTATGATGCATATTTTTCCCTTTAAGGCGCTCCGCCCAGTCGACCCCAAAGAAGCGGAAACTATTTCTGCTTTGCCCTATGATGTGATGAATCGTGTAGAGGCCGCGGCGATGGCGAATGGCCTTCCTCATTCCTACTTGCGTGTGACTCGTGCAGAATTGGAACTGCCCGATTCTGTAGACCCTTATGACCCACAAGTCTATTCCCATGCCCGCAAAAACTTGGACAAGATGGTTGCCGAAGGGGTTATTGCACACGAGCAAAAGAGTTGTCTGTATGTTTATCGTCAGACGATGGACGGCCGCGAACAGTATGGGCTTGTCTGTTGTGTTCCTGCGAAGGATTATTTTCACAATATTATCAAAAAGCATGAGTTGACTCGTGCGGATAAGGAAGAAGATCGTCTGCGCCATGTGCTTGCAACGAATGCGAATACAGGTCCTGTATTTTTAACCTATAGAGATCAAGGGCAGTTTGATCTGTTTGGGCGAGTCACCCAGCGTGCGCCTCTTTATGATTTTATTTCGAAGGCCGATGGGTTTGGTCACACAGTTTGGATTATCGAAGATGATGCAGAGATTGAGGCGATTCGCAAAGCGTTTGAAAAAGTTCCTTGTAGTTACATTGCCGATGGACATCATCGGAGTGCTGCTGGTGCTCGTGCGGCGGGGTATCGCGCCGATGAAAATCCTAATAACAAAGGCGATGAAGAGTATAATCGTTACCTCGCCATTCTTTTCCCGTCCACACAGTTGAAAATTTTGGATTACAATAGGCTTTTGAAAAACTTGAATGGACATGCTCCCGCTGAATTGCTGACCGCGTTGGAAAAGGTATTTTCTATTACTCCTCTCCCCACGATGCAACATCCGGAAAAACAGAATCAGGTGAATTTGTACTTAAATCATCAATGGTATGCTTGTCGTTTTCTTCCTAAGTTATTGAATAATTTAGGCCCTGTGGATGGTTTGGATGTGGCCTTGTTGCAGAAAAATGTTCTTCATCCGCTGTTTGGTATTGATGACCCTCGTACGTCTAAGGACATTGACTTTGTGGGTGGTATCCGAGGGCTTGGTGAGTTGGTCAAACGGGTAGATTCGGGCGAATGCGCTTGCGCCTTTGCAATGTGTCCCACGACGTTGGATCAGTTGATGGACATTGCGGATGCGGATGAAATCATGCCTCCGAAGAGTACTTGGTTTGAACCCAAACTCCGCGATGGACTTTTGGTTCACACGTTGGATTAATTCAGGAATAAAAAAACGTACTCGAAATGAGTACGTTTTTTTTGTATCCAATAATCAGATTGCAAAATTAACCGCAGCGGGTCTTTTCCATATTCGTTCCCGTGTAATCTGGGTACTCTCCGTCAAAGCACGCCGCACAATAGGCTTCTGGTTCGCCAGTGCAAGCGCGCATCCCGTCCACGCTCAAATATCCGAGACTTTCAACGCCGAGCATTTTTGCGATTTCATCAGGAGTCATGGAACTCGCGGCAAGTTCACCAGGGTTCGGGAAGTCCATGCCAAAGAAGCAAGGGTGCGCCACAGGGGGCGATGCAATGCGAATATGAACTTCTAGAGCCCCCGCATCGCGGAGCATTTTGCTCAAAATTTTAAGAGTGGTGCCGCGGACGATAGAATCTTCAACGACGCACACTTTCTTGTTTTTGAGTACCCCTTCAATGGGGTTGAATTTTAAGCGAACTTTTTGTTCACGCACGTTTTGAGTGGGGTCAATAAAGGTTCGGCCCACATAATGATTGCGGAGCAAACCGATTTCAAAACGAATTCCGGAAGCTTGTGCGTAACCCAAAGCTGCAGTGGTAGAACTATCGGGAACGGGGATGACGATGTCGGCGGCAACCGGGCACTCGTGGGCGAGTTGTTTACCCATTTTGCGACGAACCTTATCGCAACTTTGTTCGAAAATCTTGGAATCCGGACGGGCAAAATAGATGTATTCGAAAATGCAGTGGGCTTTGCGTTTCTTTTCAATGAATTGTTCAGAGTGAAGCCCATCTTTGTAGATGGTGAGAAATTCACCCGGCTGAATATCACGCACATAGTTCGCGTTCAAAAGATCAAAGGCGCACGTTTCGCTCGCAACACACCAGCTCTTTCCCATGCGGGCGAGAGCGAGAGGGCGGAAACCAAAACCATCGCGGGCGATATACATGGAGTCTTTCGTGAGAAACACGAGACAAAAACTACCGGTCAGTTTAGCGACGGCCTTTTTTACTGCTTCCGCAAGTGAACCTGCATGAGTGCGAGCGATTTCGTGAAGCAAAATTTCAGTATCAGAAGTGGTTTGGAAAATGTGCCCCGCTTCTTCCATTTCAGCACGGAGTTCTGGAGCGTTGGTGATATTCCCGTTGTGCACAAGGGCCAAACTGCCCCATTTGCAACTCACGAGAATGGGCTGTGCATTCGCGAGGGTGCTTGATCCTGTGGTGCTATAGCGAACGTGGCCAATCCCTGCGAAACCTTCTAGCTCATCCACATTATTCTCACGCAAGAGTGCTGAAACCAGCCCCATAGACTTGCGAATCCGAACCTTTTCTCCATTGGTGATTGCAATACCTGCACTCTCTTGCCCGCGGTGTTGTAGGGCGTAGAGCCCCATTGCGACGTTTCTGCCTACGTTTTCGCCATTGTAAATTCCAATGACTCCACATTCTTCATGCAACTCTTCTAGCATGTTACCTCGCGTTTCGCGTTGTTGGCCCAAAATTAGCAAAATCAAAGGTCAATTACTATAGAAGCGACAGTAGAAATTATTCCTGTGAGCATTGCTACTTTCAAAAGAGCTTGCGCTTTGTCAAATTGGTGCTTTTGAGATCTAATAATGACAAAAATGAGTACCGGAGCGACCGAAATCCCCGTAAAAAGGAGAAAGGAAATGGGGTAAGTAAGTGTCAAGACAGGGAGGGGCAAAAATAGTAGGGTGAATCCGGTAATAAAAATGGCGAGGTGAAGGGCTTTTTTGACCCCTGCGGCCACTGGAAACGTAATAATACCTCCCAACGTATCTCCTGGAACATCCTCAAGGTCCTTAAAAATTTCTCGGGCGAGGGTGAGTAAAAAAGCAAAAACGGCAGGGGGGTACAATTTGGGATTCCAAGAGTGTCCGTCAATAACCGATATCAGCAAAGGAGAGGCACAAAGTAGGGCCACCATGATATTTTTTACGAGGGGAAGTCGTTTCAAAATTTTGTTGTAAGCAAATAGGAAGGCGATAAGCGCTAGGTAAAATAACCCATGGCTGATACTTAGGGTGAAACCTAAGGCTACAGGGGCAATTGTCGTGACTAAACAGGCTATTTTCGCCTTTTTAAGGGTAATCGCTCCTGACGGCAGGGGACGGTCAGGGCGGTTGATCCGGTCGGTCTCAATATCCAAGAGGTCATTATGAATATTGGCAAAGCCCACGGCGATCATCATGGACACACAATCCAAAAAGAGATGTAAGAATGAAATATTCACTCCGGCAATAAAGTTGCCAGCGATAATCGTAACGGCCGCCAAAAGAGAATTCTTAAGCCTACACATTTTCAACAAAGAGTTTATCCCTGAAAGCATGCGCGTAAAACTACATTTGTAGTTGATGGCAGAAGATGAAATAAATGAAAACGAGACCCCTTCGGGGACTCAATCCTCTCGTAGGGCTCACCGTGCAAAACGGGTCAATGCCATGCAAATGTGGGAGCAAGGGATTATTGACGACCGTCCTATCAAAGAACGTTGGAGTCGAGAATTCAAAAATCCACGTGTAAAAAGGCTCAAAAATCCGGGGGAGAATTTTAATGAGGCGAACACAAAAAAGGGTCTAGTGCTCGAAGTGCATCGCCGTACCTGTGGCATTCGTTTGGATGATGGTGAAATTATTAGCGCGACCTACCGAACCGCGGTGGTTCATGAACTGGGGGAGTTCCCCGCAGTAGGGGACCAAGTGGTGGTCGGTTATACAGAAGAAACGGAGGACGGCGGAGCCTACTCTCTCCTTCGCGTCTTGCCTCGGAAAAGTGCTTTAAAAAGGCCAGGACCACGGGATCGGTTTCGTCGCGAACTGACGCTTGCCGCTAATGTGGATCAGGTCGTTATCGTTGCCTCTGTTGCGCAACCCCCTTTTAATTATGGTTTTGCCGATCGCTTTTTGTTGGCGGCGAACCTTTGCGATTTACCTCTGGTGATGGTTCTTAACAAGATGGATCTGGTGGAGACTATTCCTCCAGCGATAGAAGATTTTATTTCCCTTGTCGATGATTTTATTCCCATTAGTTGTACTTCGGGTGAGGGTATTGATCGGCTACGAGCGCAATTACAAAATAAAAGTTCCGTTTTTAGTGGACTTAGCGGTGTGGGTAAATCCACTCTCATCAACCGTCTAGTCCCAGAGGCTCAGTTGCGCACGGGAGATGTTCGTGATAAAGATGGCAAAGGGCGTCACACGACGACTTCTTCAAATCTTTTTGATTTGCCCGGTGGCGGTTGGGTGATTGATACGCCGGGGATTCGTGCCCTGGGACTCCTAGATATGAATCCCCAAGACCTAGCTCGCATTTTCCCTGGATTTTTCCCGGATGACCGTTTTACCTGTAAATACAATAACTGTTTGCATTTATCGGAGCCAGGTTGTACCGTACATGAAGGGATTAAAGAAAATCGAATTTGTCAGGCGCGTTTCGATAGTTATTTAAGAATTCTTCAAGCAAAAGATTGATTATATTGGTGATTATATGACTGCTATTTTTGAAAAGTTAACCATCCTTACCTCCATCGTTTTATGGGGATATAGTTTTTCTCGTGTTGTTGATAGTTATGGCGTAATGCAAAAAAAGATGATGCTTTTTCGCAAGGTGATTAGAGAGGATATGAAATCTTTGGATGGCATTCGTCGGGCGAATGTGGTAATGGTCGGACTTTTTTCCGTGGCTTATGTCACGATGCTTTATTTTTCAGGAATCGCTATTTGGGTTTTATGTGTGGTCTTAGGTAAATTTGCCATTTCTGCTTATCTCTCGGATTCTTTTCAAAATTTGGTCATTCGAGGGAAAGACTTTTCGAAGCCACTTTACGTACAAATGAAAGTAGATTCGGTACTGAATGCGTTGGTGGGTATTTTTATCGTCATCATCATGTTTGTCTAATCCTATGAAATTTTTTCCTAAAGCTTTACTTCTATCCATTTTGTTGAGCTCTGTGGGTAGCTTTGCTCAGCAGATTCCATTGGTTTTAGGTGGGGTCATGGAAACAGGGTATGGTGTTTTAAACGATGATTCTCGTGGAGCTGGTATTACGCGTATTACGCCTTTTCTTGGTGTGTGGATTCAAAGTTTGGGATATTTCCGTTTAGGTTACGGTTTGTACGATTACACAGAAAAGGCGAATTCAGGAGAAAAAGTTTCTGTGCAAAACCGTGATCTTACGTTACAGTTAGGCGTTTCTCTAGGTGGATCAGGGAAACCGTATCTTGTCGGTAGTTTCACTCGCGCCAAACACTTGTCCAATCTTGGAGATGCTACTTGGAATGAATGGGGAGCGGGTCTCGGTGCTACTTTCCAGTTGAGCTCCGCCGCGGCATTTGTTTCTGAAATTGAATACCGATGGATTCGCAAACATTATAATGCTATTGAGGATGCCACTGTGTCGGGCACACGGTTACAGATGAATTTAGGTTTTGTTGTTTATGTCTATTAGAACGGTGGCGATATTTGGGGGGGCTTTTGATCCTGTTCATCGCGATCACATCACTCTCGCCCACCTATGCATTTCATTAAAACTTTGTGACGAAGTTTGGTTTATTCCAAGTCCTAATCGTTGGGACAAAACGCTTTTTGCTTCTGCCGAACATCGTTTAGCCATGTTGCATTTGGTAACGAACAAGGTGCCTCACATTAAAGTTTCTGATGTGGAAATTCTGATGGGGGAATATCGCGGCTCTTATGTCTTTCTAAGGGAACTTCAAAAACTTCATCCTGATACGCATTTTCGCTTGTTGGTGGGTGCAGATACCTATAGTACCATTCCTCATTGGCGAGACCCTTTACACTTTTATGGCACGGAATTCAACGGTCATTTATTGCTTAGCGAATTTGAACTGATCGTTTTTAATCGAGAAGGCGTGCCCATGCCCGATGTGAACCTTCATGAAGCAAATGGTTATGCCCCCTTATTTTGTGTGGGTGAAAAACAAGGATTTACGGGCCGTTTTTCAAGCTCTGAAATTCGTCGTGAACTTTTTGGTGAGAGTAAAAAGCCTGAGGGCCTCGCTCCTGAAGTTTACCGCTACATCATCAAACACAAGCTTTACCGCGATTTATAAAGATTATTTATGAGCAGTGTTCCAGAGACTCTTTTCTTTGAAAGTATTGTGCGTCCGGAACATAAAAATTGGACTCTTCTGGATTCTCTTTGTGCGCGTTTCACTTACCACAGCCGTACGGAATGGGAAACTCGCCTTGCCCAAGGTCTTGTTAAAAGAAACGGTCAACCTGCGTCAGCGACCGATATTGTCGAAGTCAAAGATAAGGTGGTATACCGGGTAGATGGTTACACCGAGCCTTCGGTACCGACTCATTTCGAAACGATTTTTGAAGATGAAGAGTTTGCGTTAGTGGGGAAGCCTGCGGGGATTCCTATACACCATACGGGGCGTATTTTTTATAACACGTTTACAGGGGTGGTGCGACGCGCTTTTGATAACGAGGAAATGACTCCCATGCATCGCCTAGATCGGGATACGGGAGGGCTTATACTCTTTGCCAAAAGTCATGATACGGCCGCCCGTTTTCAAAAAAATTTGGATCGCATTTTGCTGCGAAAAATATATCTTGCCGTCGTTCCCGGGATATTTCCAGAAGAAGGATTTACTTGCGAAATGCCCCTTAGAGAAGATCCTACGAGTGAAATCAAATTACAAATGCACCCTAGGGAAGATGGCAAACTATGCACGACTCTTTTTCAGAGGCGTTCCGTAATGGATTATCCCATCGGAGAATTACCGGGTCCTTTTTCTGTTGTCGAAGCGGAACTAGTTACGGGGCGGAAACACCAAATACGAGCGCATCTTGCTTCTCTTGGTTTCCCAATAGTCGGAGATCGCTTATACAGTCACCATGGAATTTATTATCTTAAAATGGCCCGTGAACCCCTATCCGAAGCGGATTTTGGGGTACTCGGGGCTCATAATCAAATGCTGCATGCATACAAAGTTTTATTGCGTCTCCCCTACTGGAAAGAAGATCGCTGGTTTGAAAGCAGAGATTTTTCTCCAGAAATGGGGGACTTGCTTAAACGCGTTAAACTTTAAAAGTGGAAATAAGCGTTGGCAGCAACTGTATTGAAATCATCGCCATAGTCGTCTTCATAGTAGTCGCCGGTGTGAATTTTAAGGCTGAGGTCCGCAGATATCATCGGGTTGAAATCATAGCGGGCTCCGAGAGTAATGGCAAGTCCGGCATCGCCACCATCATCCAAGTCATTATTTTCCCATTCAGAATCCATTAAACGCAATAACATTTCCATACCTACGAATGGAGTGAGCGGAATGGAAGGAATCGCATAATCCAATTCGCCGGAAATGTTTGTGGTAATGCCGCGCGTGTAATCATTATCATCTTCTGTATAGAAAGCAAGGCCAGCCTCAGAACCCAACGAGAGAGCATCTACAAGTTTGGTGGAGAACTGAACTCCGCCACGAAGGCTAAAGCCAGTATAGGTGTAGGAATCATCTCCAACAGGCAATTCGAAGTCTGTAAAGATACCGATATTATTTGGGAGCCAGTAGCGCACGCTGATGACTGGGTTCGCAAGACCGTCCTGAGAACTTCCTTCATCTGCCCATTCTCCGTAAAAACGCCAGTCCAAATTCAAAAGGGCAATTTCTAGATTAGGAACCACCGTATAGCGGACTCCACTCGTGAGATTCAAGTCGTCCCAATCGTCATGAAAGTTGTACGTGAGACCTAGCTTGGCCTCTCCTTTACCCTGTTCCAGCACAGGAAACATATCCCAGGCAGCAAAACTGGAAACCGTGACTAACGCCAAGGCAACAAGTATTTTTTTTAACATCGTGAAACTCCTATAAAGTGAATTCATTATGCATCAAAGGTAGCATTCTCAAAATGCCTTTAATTGTAAGAAAAAATCAATAAAGTCTGAATATGCAAAAAATCCCGATGGATTGCATTGGGATTTATAAAATCATAAAAAAGAACGGTTATATAAACCAGAAAGTAGCACCGACTTAGACGGTAAAGGACTTTGCATTGATTACGGAATTATCGTCCTCTGCATTTTCTTCCTCTGTATCCTCTTCCGCACTATCTTCCGCTTTTTTGAATAGTGGGGTTAGACCGAGGGCAAATCGAGCCCCCAAATCAATCTTTTTAGTAATTGATAACAAGCCGAGCATCGCGGGCGAGCTTGCTCGAACATGACCGAAGCTCCTCAAAAATAACGCTAGTTATTAATAGAAAAGCCGCCTCCAAATATGAGTCCTGCTTCTATTGATTTTTGATTCACTGTGGCAGCTAACGCATAGTCTTGACCACCAATCTTTATAATCCAGGACGCATCAGATGCCATGTTTAAGGCAATAAAGGGGCCCATTTCTAAAAAAATTCTATTGGTGAGGTTGGCCTGCAAAAGGAATGGAAATTCCAAGTTGAATTGATAGAATTCCAATGTTGTTGTTTCGTAGTAGGAACTGGTATCATTATATTCTTTGGATTCTGAACGAAATGTTGAAGCAACGGCTGGGTGGAAAGAAAAAGCAGAGGAGATAGGAAGTTTCATATCAAGGCTCCCTGTGAGACCTGCACCCACATGGGTTCCCATCAAAATTCCAGTAGGCAATCAATGAAAAAAGGAACTTTTCCTTTGCCGAGTTCGCTGCCAGTGGAATTTCCCGCTTTATGCTTGATGACGGACTTTTCTGCAAGTGCAAGGGAAAGTCCTGCTCTGCGTGCGGCATAGCAGTAATCTGTTTCTTCAGAGTAAAGAAAATAATCGTCAGGGAAGAATCCGATTTTCTGAAAGCACTCCGGGGAGATCAGGAATGACGCGCCCTCGATGTATTCGTTAGGCGAATTTCTGAAAACACTGGATCTTTTAACGGTACCCCAGAACGGATGAATCGTCGCGGAACCGCCCTGACGATTTCCGGGAAGTTCAATACTGGATCCTGTAATGCCTGCATTTGTTTTTTCTGCTTCTTCCAGAAGTTCCTTGAGCGCGTTTTGATCTGCAACGGTATCGTTGTTCACGAGCCAGAAATAGCCGTTGAAACCTTGATCTTCAATTGCTTTCATTGCTTGGTTGCAGGCGGCGGCAAAACCATGATTTTTCTCGTTAAAAAGAAAGAAAACTTTTAATTCGGGATGAAAATTCTTCAACTTTTCAAGGGAATGCCGTGATTCGGCAGTTGCCGCGTTATCTACGATAAAGATGCAATCGGGAATTCTGGTTTGTTCCGCGATGCTTTGCACACAACGTATGGTGTCGATTGCTGCATGATAATTTACGAGAATGGCGGCGACCGGTTTCACTATGTCTTTTTAAGAAATCTTTGTGCAAATTTTACACCGACTGCGGCAAACAGGGCCCGGCTCAGGAGAGCTTTGAACGAGCTGCATTGGGGATACAGCGCCGCACGATTTTTCCAGGCCCAGGGAATTGCTTTCATCTGAAAATTCTTTATAAATCTGCTGGAAAGGTAGCGTTCGTATTCAACCGCGAATGTCTTTTCTTCGGGACGCAGGTCTTGAAAGACTTTGCTCCGCATGACGGTTTGAATCCATTTTAAATTTAATTTTACTTTGTCGCTCCAGCGATAGCGTTCTCCGAGTCCGATGGAATTGTTTTCGTGAATGCGGTATTTCACGACTTTTTCAGGAGTGCTTATGCATCCGTTTCCAATAGAAGCACAAAAGGTTATCCATTGGTCGTGCACGGGTATGCATTCCGGAAAGGGAAGGACCCGTTGTAAAAGACTCGTTTTAAAAAGGGTGAGACAGCCAGTGACGTTGGTGAATCCGGTGAGCAGCGCTTTCGTTGGAAGGTGTGGGAGTATTTTCCCACAGGTTCGCCAGGAGTCCGCAATCTTTTCTCCTGATGCATTAATGAGTTCGGCGTCTCCGAAAATCAGGTCTGCGTTGCCTATGTTTTTCCCCAGAATTTCCAGTTTTTTCGGGAGCCAGATATCGTCCTGATCCGCGAGGGCGATGTAATCGTTCGGCGCGGCTTCTTTCTGCACGAATTCAAGGCATAGGCCGAATGCGGCGCGGTGCCCTCTATTCTCTTTTTGCGGATGAATGTCGAGCGGGAGCCTGTCCTTGTATCTTTCAAGGATCGCTACCGTGCCGTCTGTGGATCCGTCGTCCACGGCAATGACTTTGTCCGCCGGTCTCGTCTGTAGCAACAACGAATCAAGCATCTGGGGAAGATACTTTTCTCCGTTGTAAGTAGCGAGTGTAATATACAGTTTAGGCATACGCGGGTAGGATGGAAAGATGCATACTCATGATACAGGTAGTGAGACAAATGTACTATTTTCCCTGTAAGTGGATATTTTCATCTTCTGGAAAAAGCCAGTTGCTGGCTTTTGCAACAGCGGTCGCTCAAAGTGGCGGAAAGCATGCGAGTCGGGCCTCGCGCAGCGAATTTGTTCGCCCGCATGACAGAGATGACCGGTATTGTCCGCATTTTTAATATATTAGGACGATGTGCGCATCTCGAAAGATCCTTATTCTCTGTGATAAAAATTCTAAAACAAGTTTCGGCCGGTTATCGTTGAATATGCGCGATGCATTTTTGATGGCAGGCATCACGGCGAAGGTTCTCTGGCTTGTCACGCCTGAATATTTTAAGGAAGGGAATCCGACTGGAGAAGATTTCATCAGGGCGAGTTCTTTGAAATGGGGCTTTTTTTCCTATCGCAAAAAATTTTCTGATTATTTGTCCCGGAATCCTCTGGATATCATCATCTGGATTCGCCCGGAATTGAGTTTCCTGATCCCGGTGGCGAAGAAAGCGCAACCGAGAGCACGGACGATAGTGATGGTACATGACACATTTGCAGAAACGCTTTATTCGCACAGCTTGAAATTCCGCCTCATCAATTGCTTTTTCACGCGGCATACAAAAGCCGCCGATACCTATCTTTTTAATTCCCGATATACATCCCAGGAGTCCGATCTCTATTTCGGAAAGCCCAGAAATCCGGGAGCCGTTATCGCGCATCCGGTCAATTCGAAAAGCTTTTTCCGGAAAAGCGGGACGCTGTCCTTGGAAGAAAAAAAACAATTCTGGGAGAAATTCGGAGTGCGTGGCTTCCGTGGCGTGGCATTGAACGTCAGCTTGGACGAGCCTCGGAAAAATTTGGATACTTTTTTTAAAATGGCGGAACTCCGCCCGGATGTCGCTTTTGTCCGGGTCGGTTCGCTTCGCCCGGATACGGCAAAAAAGTTAGAGGAAAAGAAACTCTCCAATGTTTTTCATTTTAAGAATATTTCAGAGGAAACATTGGCGGACTTTTATCGTAACGCCAGCGTGTTTGTCTTTCCCTCTCTGCTGGAGGGCTTCGGTTTGCCTCCGATAGAAGCGCTCGCCTGCGGAACGCCCCCGATTGCCGCTCGCACGAGCGCTATCGCTGAAAATCTGGCGGAAGTCGTTCCCTTGGTTTTTGATCCTGAAAATGCGGAAGAATATGTCCGGCTTCTGGATCGTGTGTTCAATGGGGAGGACATCGTTGATTGGGAGGCGGCGTTGAAGCTTATCGAACGCTGCTCCATGGCTTCTTTTTCGAGGGGCCTTTCTCAATTTATCTATACTTTGTCTTAGGTCTGTTTTTTTGACTTAAAAAGGATATGGCAATGATCATTCGCAGCAAAGCTCCGCTCCGTTTAGGCTTAGCTGGTGGCGGTAGCGATGTGTCGCCCTTCAGCGATATGTATGGCGGCCTTGTGCTGAATGCAACGATTAATCTTTATGCATATTGTACTATTGAAGAGACCGGCGACGGAACGGTTGAAATGAACAGCTTTGATTCGGTTTTTTTCGGTAGAGAAAATTCCGCCTCTTTTTTCCCCATCGATGGGAAGGCGGATCTTATTAAAGGCGTCTATAACCGGGTGATAAAGGATTTCGATTTAAACCCTCTATCCTTCAGAATTACGACTTACAATGATGTTCCCGCAGGTTCCGGTCTCGGCACCTCATCGACCATGGTCGTCTGCATATTGAAGGCTTTTGTGGAATGGCTGAACTTGCCTTTGGGAGATTATGAAATATCCCGACTCGCTTATGAAATAGAGCGCAAGGATTTGAAGCTTTCCGGCGGAAAGCAGGATCAGTACGCCGCGGCTTTTGGCGGCTTCAATTACATGGAGTTCCTGTCAAATGACCTTGTCATAGTGAATCCGCTGAAAATAAAGCGCTGGATCGTTGACGAACTGGAGTCTTCGATGATCCTCTATTTTACCGGAGTGTCCCGCAGTAGTGCCGCCATTATCGAAGAGCAGCAGAAGAATACGATTCAAGACAGGTCGGAAGCAGTGGAGGCTATGCATAAAATAAAGCAAAGCTCCATCGATATGAAACTCGCATTGCTGACAGGCGATATGCGGGAATTCGCACGCATCCTTGGCGATGCTTGGGAAAACAAGAAAAAAATGGCGAGCGCGATCACCAATTCGGTTATTCAGGAAGCCTTTGACGTCGCTTTCGCAAACGGAGCCCTGTCGGGGAAAGTGAGCGGTGCCGGCGGCGGCGGGGTCGTCATGTTGATGACGGATCCGGTTAATCGTAAGAAAATCATAGATGCCATGAACAAATTGAACGGGTACGTGATGCCGTTCCAGTTCAGCGATGGCGGTGCTCACGGCTGGAAGATATATCGTCAGGATCGGGACGCTCATTAAAAGCCGTAATGGCGGACGGAGACTTTAATGAATATTTCAGATAAAATAAAAAAAGCGATCACGGATTCCATCAGCACGAAAAGGAACCTGCTTCAAAATGAAAACCTGTTGAATAAAATTGAAGAAGCGGCCAGGGCGTGCTGTGATGCTTATAAAAACGGGAACAAGACGATGTTCGCGGGGAATGGGGGGAGCGCAGCCGACGCTCAGCATCTCGCTGCGGAATTCGTAAGCAAATTCTGTTTCGACCGTCCGGGGCTACCTTCCGTTGCGTTGACGGCAAATACCAGCGTTCTTACTGCTATCGGTAATGATTATGGCTTTGCCGACTTGTTTGCTCGCCAGGTTCAGGCTTTCGGCGTGAAAGGGGATGTATTCTTCGGAATTTCTACGTCCGGCAACAGTGAAAACGTGGTAAAAGCCGCTTCAGTGTGCAAGGAGAAAGGCGTTCTGACGATAGCGCTGACAGGTGCTGCCTCCTGTAAAATGGACTGCTTTGACATTGTCATTAAATGCCCGAGCACGGAAACGCCTAGAATACAGGAATGCCAGACTTTGATCGGCCATATCATCTGCGATATCGTTGAATCTGCCGTTTTCGGACATTTAAATAAAAAGTAATGAAATGGATGTAATTATTCTTGCGGGTGGTCTTGGGTCCCGTCTACGTTCGGTTGTCCATGATCGGCCCAAGTGCATGGCCTTGGTTGCGGGGCGTCCTTTTTTATGGTACGTGCTGCGCAATTTGATGCGTTTTAAAGTGGACAGGGTTGTTCTTTCCGTCGGATACCTTCGTGAATATATTTTTGAATGGGTCGAAGAGAACCGGGCGTCGTTTCCCTTTCCTATTGATTTTGCCGTCGAGGAAAGACCGCTGGGAACGGGCGGCGGAATTCGTTTCGCATTGCAGAAAGTAAAGAGCGATGATGCCGTCGTATTGAACGGGGATACTTTTTTCGATGTGGATCTGGACGGCTTCTTTTGCAGGCATTGTTCACAAAAGTCTTTAGTGACGGTTGCCCTGAAATCCATGCATTCTTTTGACAGATATGGAAGCGTTTCGGTAAATGCGGCGACGTCGAGGATCATCTGCTTCAATGAAAAGAAATTTTGCAGAGAGGGGCTTATAAACGGCGGAATTTATGCGATCCGCAAGGAGAGCGCCTTCTGGGACAACAAACCGGAATCCTTTTCCTTTGAGACGGAAGTGCTTCAAAAACAATGCGGTGATGCTGGAGACGTTTCAGGGTTTGAATTCACGGATTATTTTATTGACATAGGCATCCCGGAAGACTATCGACTGGCGAATCTTCATTTTGTTGAATACAGCGACTTTGATACGTTGTTGCTGGATCGGGACGGCGTCATTAATCAGCTGCGTAAAAATGACTATGTGAAGACGTGGGATGAATTTGTCTTCATTCCCGGGATTCTCTCTTTATTGGCATCCTGGGCAAAAAGCTTCAAACATATTTTCATAGTGACCAATCAGCGCGGCGTCGGCAAGGGCGTTATGACGGAGAGCGCATTGCTGCAAATTCATAAGCGGATGTGCGAAGAGATCGCCGGACATGGCGGGCGGGTGGATAAAATTTATTATTGCACCTCCCTTTCCGGGGCGGATCCCCGCAGAAAGCCCGGCACGGGAATGTTTGATGATATTCTGCGCGATTTCCCCGATGTCCGCAGGGAGTCCTGCCTGATGCTCGGCGACAGCGAAAGCGATATGCAGTTTGCCGCTAATTGTAGTATCAGCGGCGCTTTAGTGTGATTTTGATTTGTATTATGCTGTCCGAAATAAATTACGGCTATTCCTTCTCTTCATAATATCCCCAAACGAGACAATAACACTCGATTCCTGCGGACAAATAGGTTATTGGTGCGCGAAACTGCATGGTTTGGATGGCCATAAATTCAAATGTGTTAGCCTTTTAAAGGGTGGGAGTGATCGCGAAGGGGCAGATACTCTCCTAATCCCTGTTTGATCCGAAAATTTTTTTGCTTGAAAACAAGCTTTCCCATATCCAAAATTTTGAAATTTTATTTTGGACAGTAGTGAGAGTGCTGAATATGCAAAAATCCCGATGGATTACATCGAGATTTTTAAAATCATAAACAAAAATTTTTATATAAACCAGAAAGTAGCACCGATGTAGACGGTAAAGGACTTTGCATTGATTACGGAATTATCGTCCTCTGCATTTTCTTCCTCTGTATCCTCTTCCGCACTATCTTCCACTTTTTTGAATAGTGGGGTTAAACCGAGGGAAATTCGAGCCTCCAAATCAATTTTTTTTGTAATAGAAAACCCGCCTCCGAATATCAGTCCTGCTTCTATTGATTTTTGATTCACAGAGGCATCAAACGCATAGTCTTGACCACCAATCTTTATAATCCAGGACGCATCAGATATCATGTTTAAGGCAATAAAGGGTCCTATTTCTAAAAAAATTCTATTGGTGAGGTTGGCCTGCAAAAGGAAGGGAAATTCCAAGTTGAATTGATAGAATTCCAATGTTGTTGTTTCGTAGTAGGAACTGGTATCATTATATTCCTTGGATTCTGAACGAAAAGTTAAAGCAATGGCTGGGTGGAAAGAAAAAGCAGAGGAGATAGGGACTTTCATATCAAGGCTCCCTGTGAGACCTACACCCGAAAAGTCATTTAATTCACTACCATCCCAAAAATTAACGAAGCCTGCACCGACATGGGTTCCCATCGAAATTCCTTCTGCAGCAGCATAGGACGCGAATAGACAGGCGAT
>DBTP01000147.1:0-2216 GCA_002307115.1 Fibrobacter sp. UBA1313
AACTCCGAGCTTGAGGCGCGTCAAAGAGAACTGGCGCGCGAACAAGAAACGCTTCAGGTGCTACGAGATGCTTGTGACGATTTGCGTACGAAAAATCGCAAAATTACTGATGATCGTTTGAATGCGGTGAATAAGGTAAATTCACTGCGGGGTCGTTGGCAGCGTATCGATGCCGAAGTGGATATGCTTAGTGGTAACATTGAAAAATGGAATCATGAACTTGCGGACCTAGATAACCAAACACAAGAAGCTGTCGACGCTTTGAAGGTTATGGCTCAAGGAATTGCAGATGCCGCTCGTGAAATTGAAAGTTTAGAAGAGCGTCGTACGGTTCAGATTGAAAAAGTGGATTCTCAAAAAACAGAACTTTCGGCGATCGATCGTTCTTTGCAGGAACGTGAAAATGAAAATACACGTTTGCAATCCCGAGTCGATGTGCTCCGGAGTATGGATGTGTCTTCGGGAGCTGATGGTGCTCACTGGCTTTTAGAAAATCAAGCATCGTTTGTGGATGGCTTATTAGGTCAAGAGATTGATGTAAATCCTGAATATGTTTCCCAAATTGAATTTGCTTTGGGGGAATCTATCAATGCGGTGATTACTAAAAATCCCGGTGCAGTAGGTTCCATTTTAGATTCGCTGGACAAAGCCTCTGCAGGGAGCGCGTTGCTTGTGGTGGCAAGTGATGTTTTGGGTGCATCGGTACCGTTGCTGGATAACCGTCCAGGGATCGTTGGTGCCGCGAATAAATTTGTAAAAGTCGCCGCCCCTTTACGTTCCTTTGTTGACCGTTTACTTTCCCGTTGGATTTTGGTTGCCGATTTTGCTACGGCCCTTTCTTTGGCTCATGAATTTGCTGCGGAAGATATCTGGTTTGTGGCTCCCGGTGGCCGCGCCGTACACACAACGGGACTTGTCCGTGGGGGTCATGGAGCTTCTGAATCTTTAGGCCTTCTCAGTCGCCGCACCGAAATTATTTCTGCCGAAGAAAAGTTGACAGATTTGCAATCGGTTTGTCAGTCGCTGATGGATTCCAAGGAACGCCTTGCCGAGCGCATTGAAGAAGATGAAAATGTTCTTGCTGGCATTATGGATTCTATTCGTGAAGCTCAAGAAAACTCGCGGAGAGGTCTTGCTGCAGAAGGGATTCATAAGAATGTTCTTGCCAACTTAAATCGTCACAGAGAGCGTTTGGCTAAAGACATTCAACAGGCCTCTGAAAGAGTTTCTGTTGCCAATGCAGAACGTAATACAGACCAAGAATTAGCGACCGCAGAGGCTCTGGCTTCTCAATTGGAAAATGAATACCAGTCTTTGACCGCTCAATTGAATGAGCAAGATGTGGTGTTCCGCAATAAAGAAGAAGAAGTCCGCGATTTGCAACGAGAATTAGGCTCTGCGCAGTCTTTGATGACTGGGAATCTTTCCCGTATTCAGTCCATTCAAGAGCAACTGAAATTGCACGAAGATTTGATTGCCAATCGGAGTAGTGATATTGCTTCCATTAAAACACAAATGGATGAATTGCATGGCAAGGAAACTACCGTTGCTGATCGTATTGAAAATAAAAATGAAGAACTCCGCAAACGCGAAGTGGAGCGCGATGCGGCTCGTGAACGCTATAACGTGGTTTCTGGTGACATTGAAGATTGGCGTTCTGAAGTTCGTGTCATCAATGCTTCTTTGCTGGATCGTGCGACGGAATTGAACGATGTGGAACGTCGTATTGATTCCTTGGGAACCAATGTGGATCGCATGCGCGAACGTATCTTTGCGGAATGGGAAGTGGATGTTGACAAGCCGGAAGGCGTCATTCGGGTGGAGTATGAAGAAAAGGAAGCCCGTCGTGAAATCAATGATTTGCAGGGAAAAATCAAAGCTTTGGGGCCCATTAACACGGGAATCATGGAAGATTACGAGGCCGAAAAAGCGCGCCTTGCCGATGTCGAGAAACAGTTTGACGACTTGGATCGCGCTCGGGCTTCATTAGAACGCACGATTCATAAGTTGGATAATATCGCCCGCGATCGTTTCCTGGATACCTTCCATAAAATTCAAAAGAACTTTCAGGATGTTTTCTCCCGCTTGATGCATGATGGCGGCACGAAACTCACTTTGCAAGAGGGCGTGGATCCTCTGGAAGCCGAAATTGAAGTCAATGCTCGCCCAACGGGTAAAAAGATGCGTGGCGTTCGAGCGCTTTCCGGTGGTGAACG
>DBTP01000147.1:2596-12589 GCA_002307115.1 Fibrobacter sp. UBA1313
TTTATGGAACTGTTGCGTCATTTTTCCCGTCAGACGCAGTTTATCTTGGTGACGCACAATAAGCGCACCATGGCGGCTTCGGATATGCTCTACGGGGTCACTCAGGAAATTAAGGGGATTTCACGTATCGCGTCTGTGAAGTTAGACGATGCCGTGGGATTTGCTATGTAAGTTTTTGATTTGTCTGGGTATTTTTTCACTTTTCTTTCATTTTTTACTTGTAGTTAGAGAGGGATTTAGGAGGGAGTGTGCTCGTCTGTTTTCGAGAGAGTATATTAATCCACAGGTGGAGTTTATATGAAAACAGTAGTCGTTGCCAATAAGTCACTGGGAAAAAGATTGTTTTGGGGCATTCTTGTTTTTGCGATAGTGCTTAGCACGTCTGCGCTTGTGGCAAGTTATGTCTATTTCAAAGCAAGAACGGATTCTTATTATAAAAACATGGGGCGAATGACTCTTCATACCGCTGAAGTCGAGTTGAATCCTAATGAGGCTTTAAATTATCGTAAAACTCTAGTGGAGGATGCTCACTATGCCTCCATTTGTGAAGCGTTGGTTCAGGTGCGTAATGCCCACCCTGGGGTACAGCGTTTGTACATGATGTATTTCACCGAGCAAGGGGGCACCTATATTTATGATGCCGATAAGACGTCGGAGCGCAACGCTTTGGGACAAACTGAAAAAATTGAAAATTATTATGAAATTAAAACGGCGGCTTTGATCGGAGAAAAAATTCCGAGTAGAGTCTTGAATAAGAAAGAAGGCGCATTCTTATCCATGTCGCAGCCCATTTTTACCAGCAAGGATTCTCTTGTAGGTTATCTGATTGCAGATCTTCCGATGCACCAGATTATGGGAGAGCGAAAAGATTTTCTTTGGAAAGTCTCGTTGCCTTTGTTTGGATTTTCTCTACTTTGGTGCGTTTTCTTTTTTCTCTGGCTTTATATTAGAGTCATTTCTCCGATTCGCGTTATTTCTCGAGCGATTAGAAATGATACACTTCAAACGGGTGAGGGTTCAGAAGTACATACAGGGGATGAAATTGAATCTCTTTATGATTTGATTCAGAAAAGAGAAAAATCCATGGCGAGCTCTTTCTCTGCGATTTTCAAAAAAAACTGGAAACGCGAACATGATGCTTTGACAGAACTGTACAATAAGGAAAAGTTTGAATCTTTAGAAGGAACGGAATACAAAAATCTTTCTTCGGTAGGAATTATTTATGTAGATATCAATAATCTAAAAATGCTCAATGAAATTTATGGGCGTCCGGTGGGGGATATTGTAATTAAAAAGACGGCGCGTCATGTTGATCGTTTCTTAGAGGATCATTCTCAAGGATTCCGCATGGGAGGGGATGAATTTTTAATTGTATGTCCCAATATTGTGGAGGGTGTTTTTATCAATATGGTGCAGCTTTTGAAAGATTCCAGTCCCGCATTAAATCGCTCCAGTGATGCCGTGCATTGCTCTCTCGCTATTGGTTATTCTTTTGCAGAAGAACCCGTTAATTTGGAAGATGTGATGGCCCATGCCGAAATGGCTATGTATGCTGAGAAAAAAAGAATTAAAGAAGAACCGGATTTGCAGAACGGATAAAAAAGTTATAATGATTTTGAATTCTCCCCACAAAAAAAAGAGACTTCCTTGCGGAAATCTCTTTTTTTGTTCTATAGCGGGGGCAGGACTTGAACGCTGCGACCTTCGGGTTATGAGCCCGACGAGCTACCAACTGCTCCACCCCGCGTCGAGGTGTAATCCATATATAGAAATAGCCCCTGCCTTTGGCAAGGGCCTTTTTCCTTTCATTTCAACGAGTTATACGAATTTTTTGAGAATATGTTTTGATGCCATAAAATAGTCAATGCCACTGATCAGAGTAATGGTCGTAATTATTCCCATGATAATAGTGGGCAAATATTTCCATATTGCGGCAAAGTGCGGAATCAACGTTTGTACAGGATCAAGGGCGAGTGTTAAAATAATAACAATGCCCATTCCCTGAATGGCCGTTTTCCATTTGCCACTGCGTCTTGCTGGCATAATAATATTTTCTGATGCCGCAAGCGTTCGTAATGTTTCGACACTCGCTTCGCGGAAGTAAATCAAGGCGACCATCCACACGGGTGAATAACCTGTAGCGATGAAGCAGAGAAATACCGTCATGTTTGAAATTTTATCGGAAAAAGGATCGAGGTATTTACCTAATGTGGAAACATCTCCCATTTTGCGCGCTAAATAGCCATCTAAAAAATCGGTAAGCATAAACCCAAGAATCATGACCAATGCGAGAATTTTGAAAATGAGATGGTTGTTACTGTAGTCTAGATCATTATCGTAAAAGAAAACCCAAAGGAATACGGGGGTAAGCACAATACGCGTCATGGTGAGTTGGCTTGCCACGGAGAGAGGTTTTCTATGTTCTGGGTCTCGGTAATACCAATAAGTAAACGCAATGCCTGATGCGAGCATTAAAAGAATACTCGCGACCATGCAAATTTGCATATAGTGCTCCAAATCGAGTACATAGACACCCATCGTGAGGGTAATACTCATATTGGCAAGTTTTCCCCAAGTTCGCCTTCCGGGGAGTTTTTTTCCTTCGCGTAAAATTCCGAGAGAAAAAAGTGTGTGGCTGATCAGTCGAATAAGGAGGAAGGCACAACCCACTGTAAGTACTTTTTCGAGTTCGTCATTTTTAATAAGATCACGAATAAGAATGCTTGACATCACAGCAAGGGAGAGTAGCCCTTCCACGACGCTCATCCAAAGTTGGTAATAAGGTTCTTCAATTTCCTGAACACGAAGTTGGTAGTTGTTAATCCAACTCATAATGAGTGCCATTGCAATGCACCCTGCTGCAGGGATATTATTCTCTGTCCAGATAAAGTAAAAGATAGGGACAAAAATAAAGGCTCTGATAATTCGCCAGACGCGGCCGCGCATTCTGAGATTCAGCATTTTGCTAAGAGGCATGATTTTCCTCCAGAAGTTCTTTAGCATGAGCTTGGACTGTAACTGATTTTGCATCCCCGAGCATGCGTGATAGTTCTAAGATACGTTCTTCAGGGGAGAGTGATTGGACCGTAGAATAGGTTCTACCCTCAATTTCTGATTTTTTTACCGCCAAATGACCCGTCGCACGGCTTGCTACTTGGTGAAGATGGGTGATGGTGAGTACTTGATGGTATTTGCCGATTTGCCGGAGCGCATCGCCAATTTTATTCCCGATTTCACCGCTGATTCCAGAATCGACTTCATCGAAAACGAGTAATGGAATTTTATCAAGATCCGCCATGACAGATTTGAACGCGAGGAGAACGCGGGAAAGTTCACCGCCAGAAACAGCAAGCCGAAGCGATTTGTCTCCTTCGCCAGGGTTGGGGGCGATGCGAAATTCAATTTTGTCAAAACCGGTGGGGGAGAGTTCCCCGGTATCGAGGGCTGTTTTGAATCTTGCTTTGGGCATACCGAGCTCGTGCAAGTGTTTTTCTACAGCAGCATCCAGTTCTCCTGCTCCCTCTTTGCGAGACTTGGAAAGGGTGCTTGCTAAACGAATTAATTCGCCTTCTGCTTTTTTAATTTGACGTTCGAGTTCTTCTAAATCGGCATCCAAATTATCCAAGCTTGCGAGTTCTACTTGGCGACGATCGCGTAGTTCTATTAGCCCAGGAACCTCTGTGCGATATTTTCTTTTGAGGCGCTGAATCAACGCCAGTCGCCCATTGGCTTTGTCTATTTCTGCGGGGTTGATGATCGAATGAGATTCTGCTTTGCGTAAAGAATATTCGATCTCTTTCAGGGGGTCTATGATCTCGGTAATCTTTTGATTCCATTCTTCGTATTCTGAAATTTTGGCGGCGAGTTGACGCGTTTTCCCTTGGAACATCTGGAATTGATTCATTAATCCGTTTTCGCCATCCATAATTTGGCGTAATTCCGTGAGAAAACGTTGTTGTGTCTCTCCGCGAGCGGCCGCAGCGGTTTTCTCTTCCAGTTCTTCTTCTTCGCCAACTTTCAAATTAGCTTTAGTCAGTTCTTCAAATTGGAAAGTCAAAAATTCTTTTTGTTCAGAAAGCGTTTGAGCGTTTTCTTCTGTGGTGGCGCGTTTTGTTTTTAGTTTGTTCCAAAGAATCCAGGAGTCACCATATTCAGCGAGGGTCTCTGTATTTCCACAGAAATTATCGAGCATTTGTTGCTGAGTATGCACATCCCGCAAAAGAAGCTGATCGCTTTGCCCATGCATTTGTACAAGCGCATCGCCGAGAGTTTGTAAGTCATTTTGTGTTACCAGAGTTCCGTTGATGCGACAACGACTTTTGCCTCCAGACAGAATATCTCTATGGATCACCAATTCTTCATCGGCATCAATTTCTAAGGACTCCAATAACTTTTTGATTGCGGGATTATTGGATATTTCAAACGTCGCTTCCACCCATGCTTTTTCTGCATCGTTGCGAATCATTGTCGCGGTGGTTTTATCTCCGCAAGCGACGCGGAGGGCTTTCATGAGAACCGATTTTCCGGCACCGGTTTCACCGGTAATGGCGGAGAATCCAGGGCCAAAATGGATGGTGCATTCGGCTATTAACGTGAAATCATGAATAGACAGTTGCTTTAACATAGTGATAATTTAATTATTTCTCAAAAACGATAACGCTACGGTAGATAGGGCGTCCTTCCTTGCGGTACTTTTTTTCGAAATTGGTCATGATGCCTTCGGTCGGTTCTGCGATATTTCTTTGCGTGACGGTAGCACCGGTGAATTTGTCGAATATATCAAGTGCCACTTCGTTGTATTCTGCGTGATCTGTGCCCCAGTAGAATAAACGCTTCCCCGGTTTGAGCACGCGGGCGACTTCGGTTAAAAAGTCTGGGCGAAGCAAACGATTTTTGTGATGCCGTTCTTTGGGCCAGGGGTCTGGAAAGTACATGTGAAAGGCACCAATGGTGTTGTCTGATACACAATCGCGTAGGAAATAATAAATATCTCCCCGAAGCATTGCCGAATTATCCAATACCTTTTTTTTCACGAGTCTTCGCGCGGCAAAATAAGCCCATGTGGCATCCCATTCGCTTCCGAGAGTGAATATTTCGGGGTGCTTCGCTGCATATTCTAAGAGGAACCCGCCTTTCCCTGAACCGACTTCTATTTCAATATGATCGTTGTGATTGGGGAAAATGGTTTTCCAATCGATCTTATTTTTGTGCGGTTGGTTATTTTCCGTTTGGATGGGCTTTTTACTTCCTTGCAAGTGGCGGTGAGTAAAATGCCAAACGCCGAGGCGTTCCTCATCTTTCCGAAAATCGCGGTAAAATTCTGGAACCACTTTTTCTTTGTTCATGGGCATGTTTTCGTTTTCAATATTATTCATATGAGAGGGACCCATTAGATGAATGCGATTACTTTGTCCCGGAACGCTTCGGGAATATTCTTTTCCAATGCTTCTTGAATATGCTTCTCGGAGTACTTCATGGAAAAGTGGTTGAGAATGATCTTTTTACATTGGATTTCTGATCCAAATTCATTGAGACATTGAACTATTTGCGAAAGGTGTGTATGTCCTTTTTTGTTGGCCATTTCCTCTTCGCCTTCATCCAAGAAGGTGCATTCGGTGACGAGTATTTCCGAATTCCAAATGTGTTTTTGCTCCAATAAGCTTTGTCCGAGGGTATCCCCCATAAAGCTCACGAGAGGCTCAAAAACTTCACGGGTAATCTCCACTTTCTGTTTGCGGAGTGCAATAATTTCCGCCGTGCCGCACCGAAGATATTCATCTTTGAGTTTGTGCTTATGAAGGTACAAAGTACAACCCATGGCGGGGATCGCATGTTTTACAGGGAATGCCTCGATCATAAGATCCTTGCGGTATTCCAAAGGGATCTTTTTGTGGGGCGAAACGGGGACGATTTTGGGCAATTGAAACCGATATTCAGGAACCCCTTCGAACATGGCTTCCGCATGAATCCAGTTTGCCGCGTTTTCGACGAGATTTTCAGGAATGTAATAGACTGAAGGTTTGGGAATGCCCATCATTTTCCGCAAACTATGGTGTCGCATGAGGCAACGGCTGTGATCTCCGTGGGCATGTGTGAGAAAAATGTGATTTAAGCTTACCGCCGAAATGGGACACTCCCCCATATCAACGCCAAAATCAAATTCTGGAACTTGTAAGTAAGAGGCAAGTCCCGAAATTGCAAATCCGTTTAAGTTAAAACGTTCTGTTTTAAGGTGTACCTGCCGCAATGCATTGTGTAGACCACGATTTTCTGTCGGCAAAAGAGCGTTTCCAGCATAAAGATGATAATTGAGGGCAAACATAGAAAAGAGCTTATGAATAACCCTCCTTGTGATTTTTTAGGGGAGGGGTAAATGGGGGCTATTTTTTGGAATTCTTATTTTTTCTTTGCCCTTTTTACTTTCTATAGAATATATTCTAAATTGGAATATAACGTAACGCAAAAGCGTAAAGAGGAAATACAAATGAATCGTTATGATTTGGTTCTTCTCGGGCTGATTCAAGAGCATGAGTGCAGTGGTTATGATATTATCACGCAGATTAAGAAGCGTGAGTTGGACCGTTGGGCTAAAATTAGTACTTCCACTATCTATAATCGCTTAATTCGATTAGAAAAGAATGAATTTATTGTGGGCCGTTCAGAACGTGATGGTAATCGCCCGGAACGTACCATTTTCAACATTACAGAGAAGGGTCGCGATCTTTTGCGCAAAGAAGTGGTGCGTCACTTGACTGGATTTAATGACGATCCTCGAACATTGGGCTATGGTTTCTTATATGGAGTAGATCCGCGAGATGTGGTTCGCTCTTTAGATGTGCATGAAAGAAAATTACTTGAAGAAATTGAACGATTGACAGCGATGATCAATGAAGAACCCCGTCCGACACTTTATCCGGAAGGTCCTTTTTTGAATTGTATGTCTAGGGATCACATTCAGGTGGAACTCAAGTATGTGCGGGCCGCTATCGCCATCTTGAAGGACCCCATTCGCAACAAACAGCTGGGTGGATATTTTTATATCAATTTCGGCTCTCGCGATTTTAATAAGCCTGCGACTACTTGAGAAATACCCTTGATAAGATTTTAAAAACGGATGTTTCAGAAATATTTTCGATGCATTCGTTTTTCTGAATATAGACTTCAATAACCCCCCCCTCTCACGGAGAAATCATGGCAACAAAGGCAAAAAAGGCTTCCGCTAAAAAAACACTGCGGTTTGGCTATTTTGATGATGCAAACAAAGAATACATTCTTACCACTCCTGCAACACCGATCAAATGGTGCAATTATGTGGGAACAATGGAATTTGGTGGTATTGTAGATACCACTGGTGGTTCCTTAATTTGTAAGGGTGACCCCGCTCTGAATCGTATCACTAAGTACATTGCTCAAATGCCTTCTTCTGACTTTAAAGCGAGTACCATTTACATTCGAGTGAAAAATGGCAAAGGGTACAAAGTATTTTCTCCTTTTGTAACTCCGACTTTGACTAAGATGGACAAGTGGGAATGCCATATTGGTCTTTCTTACAGCCGCTGGATTGCTGAAGTCGATGGACTTCGCGTTCAGGTGACGATTTTTGTGCCTACAAAGTCTCACACGCTGCTTCAGGACATTCAGGTGACAAATCTCGGTGGTGCTGCAAAGGAAGTGGACATTATTCCTATTTATGAATTCAGCCACTTTGAAGCAGAAAAGCAATTGACGAATGCGGACTGGGTCCCACAAACCATGACGCTCAAAGCGCATCCTGAAAAGGATGGTCACTTGGTTCTTGAGCAGTATGCATACATGAAGCGTGATTACGCGGTGAACTATGTGACTGCGGATTGCAAGGTCTCTAGTTTTGAAGGCGACCGTCGCGTATTTTTGGGTATGAATGAAATGGGTTCTTGGATTAGTCCCCTTTCTTTGGAAAATAAAGAGTTCAGTAACAGTGAATGTGATCGCGGCGATAATGTGGCGGCTTTAATGATTCACGCAGGGAAGATTTCTGCCAAGAAGACTTTCCGTACTTGCACTCAGCTTGGCCAAGAACAGAGTGTTAAAGCGGCGGCTCCGGCAATCAAGAAGTATCGCGATTTGAAAAATGTCGACAAGGCGTTTGCTGAACTTGCTGATTTCTGGGCGGAATATCTCCAGGCGATTCAAGTGAACACACCGGATGCATCGTTCAACTCTATGGTGAACGTTCATAATCCGCGTCAGTGTCACACCACGAAAAATTGGAGTCGTTACCTTTCCCTTTATCAGTTGGGCTACGGGACATCCCGTGGTATCGGCTATCGTGACTCCAGCCAAGATTTACTTGGTGTGATGAGTCACATGCCAGAAGAAGCTTTGGAACTTGCAAAGAATTTGCTCTCCGTGCAGCGCCCGGAAGGCAATGCTATGCACCAGTATCTTCCAGGGAGACTGGCTTCCGATTCCGGTGACGAAGCGAATGAAGGCGATTCTCGTGAAAAGGCTGCGGATGGTTACTACAACTGGTATGGTGATGATCATCTTTGGATCATTCTCACTGTCGCAGGTTATTTGAAGGAAACGGGAAAACTTGATTTCCTCAAGGAAGAAATTCCTTTCTACGAAAAAGGCAAGACTCGTGCGGAGCGCAAGAAGGGCACTGTTCTTGATCACTTGCAGCGCAGTCTTAAGTTCACTCGTGAACATTTGGGCCAGCATGGACTTCCTCTCTTAGGTTTTGCTGATTGGAACGATACCATGAATCTTGCTCCAGGTGCGGAATCCACATTCAATGCGAGTCTTTATGGTAAGGCTTTGCTTGAAATGATGGCAATTTGTGAAGCAACGGGTGACAAAGCAAACCTGGATCTCTATAAAGTTTGGTACAAGGATGTGAAGGATGCTTTGAACAAGAACGTTTGGGATGGCCAGTGGTGGACTCGTTGGTTTGATAAGGACGGCGTGGGCTATGGTTCTAGTAAGCAGAAGTATGGCAAAATTCACTGTAACGGTCAGTCTTGGCCAGTAATTAGTGGTCTCGCTGATGGTGAGCGCGCTAAGAAGGGTCTGGATAGCGTGAACAAGTACTTGAATACTTCCAATGGTATCAAGCTTTCTTGGCCGGGTTATAAGGGCTTTGATCCACAAGTGGGTGGTATTTCTACTTATCCTCCTGGAGCCAAAGAAAACGGCGGTATTTTCCTCCATGCGAATCCATGGGTGATGATTGCTGAGACTATTATCGGTCGCGGTGATCGTGCTTTTGAATATTACAACCAAATTAATCCAGCAGCGAAGAATACAAATTTGGAAGAGTTCGAATCAGAACCTTATTGCTATCCACAGAATATCTTGGGTGATGAACACAAGATGTTTGGCATGGGTCGCAATGCATGGCTCTCCGGTACGAGTTCTTGGACCTACCAGGCGGCGACGCAGTACATTTTAGGTATCCGTGCGAACTTTGATGGTCTCGTGGTAGATCCTTGTATTCCTTCTAATTGGAAGGGCTTTGAGGCGACTCGCCGTTTCCGCGGGGCGACTTACCAGATTACTGTTAAGAACCCGAAGGGCATTTGCAAGGGTGTCGAAAAGATGGTTGTGGATGGAAAGGAGATTGATAGCAATGTCGCTCCGATTTTCACGAAGGGAGTTCATTCCGTCGAAGTGACTCTCGGGTAAAAATCGAGTGATAAGCGGCGCGATACTTCGTTGCTCGGCACTTTGCGTACTTGAGTACGCGTCAGTGCTTCACGCCTAGTCTCGCTTGCTTCTAACTCGATTTTTGATATTCTGTTTGGAATTCAAAAGCCCCGGTGCTGTTAGCACTGGGGGCTTTTTATGAAGAACAAAGAATTGTTTTTTGGGTGAACGAGGATTTTGTTTGTGTGAATGAGTGAGATTATTTTTCTTGTGATTTTTTTAATTGACTTTTATCGCTTTGTTTTAAGGGTGCCTCTAAAAATTGGTTTGCGACCGCAAAATTGAGCGAGGCCGGGCCAGAGTAGG
>DBTP01000147.1:12921-19038 GCA_002307115.1 Fibrobacter sp. UBA1313
AGCACAAAAGTGGCCAATAATTGTGTTATTGATGCCTTCGGCATCCGCTTCGGCGCCTCGATCACGATAGCAAACGAGTTTGCTACGCGATACTCGGCTTGAATGCTTTTCGCCACTTTTAGCAACGACTGTTGCAAAGGCCGAGTACAACGGCAAAGCTTGCTTTGACACTGCCCCGGCTCACAATAGAACGAAGTTCACTAGGGCGTGTACCATAGCCAATTTGTTGCGGTGTCACGTTGTTCAATCCTCGCCCCTGCGGGGCTGCAAGTCAACTCTGCGAAGCCTGATGTTCCCGCTGGGAACCGGCTTCTGGTTGCAGAAAAGGAATTTTTAGAGGTGCTCTATACTATATTTTTGCATTATGAGAATGAAATTAGGAACTGTACTGTTAGGAGTCCTTCTGTGCGTTGGTTGTGCCGTGGCTCCGTATGTCGAAAGTGTAACGTTGCCCGGTTATAAACTCACGGGAAAACACTTGTTTGTGATCGTCAATGAAACTGGGGAACTTCCAGAGGGACTGAAAGATTGTCCGAATTCTATAAAGGATGTTTTTGATAGTGTTGGGGTTCCTACTCAGGTGTATTATAACGAGTATCTGGCTTTGCAACCTGTCACACCCGATTCTCTTTTTCTCCAGTGTGGGGATGGCGCGGTGATGGTATTCGGAGCGACGGGAGTCACAACTTATGATGATGTCAAAAAGCCAACATCTTATGCCGCTACCATTTATCGTTGTGAGGATCGGAAAGTTGTGTGGCGATTTGAATTTTCAAAAGACATGCTCTACAATACAGAAAAAGTCTTATTACAGCAGGTGATAGAACAAGGTAAATCTCAAGGAATACTGGAGTGAATTTATGCGTAGAGCATTGATAGTTTTGACTTTTGTGGCGTTTGTATTTTCTTTGATGGGTTGTGCTATTTCTACACAGGTTATGTCCAATTATGATGTTCCCATTCTTCTAAATGGTAAACGAATTGTATTGACAGGAGCTGCGAATAAGCAGGCGACGAATGTGAGAGATGTCGTCATTAAAGTGGGTGTTAATAGATTTGCCTTACAAGATGTATCTGTGGCTGGCTTTTATCCACCGAAGTCTCTGACGTTGAGCGAACATCCTGAGGTGGATTTTGCAAAAGAGAATAAAGCAGATTACCTGTTGTTTTTTAATTTGACGCATCTTTATTACACGGGTGGAAGTTTTTCCAGCATGGACGCATTGTGTGTATTGTTTGACGTGAAAACAGGAAAACCGGTCTGGAAGGCTGACATAGAATGCCATCCGCAGGGATTGTCAAGCGGGGCTCATTCTAAAATAATTAAAGCTTTGATTGACGGCGTCATCACACAACTCACCACCGATGGGTTCCTACAGAAAAAGAATCCGTAGCAGAGCCTTCTTTTTGCTTCGCGCACAAGGTGCCCCCTGCGAGGACTCAGATTGCGGGCTTTTGTGCTTTGTAGATGTCCTCATAGGTGGCTTTGTCAATGCGTTTGTAGCCAGTGGTGATGGTGCCAAATTGATAGTAGGCGGAATCTCCTTTGACGCTCATGGAAAATGGCATGTCGAGAGAATTTTTTCCCGTTAAGGTATCGTTTTCAATACTCGCTTGCAAATCGCCGTTAATATTGCGGATCGTGAATTGATTTTCTGCCGTTTTAAGGACTTCAAAAATAAGATTATCTTGGCCTTGCCAGTAGCCGATATAGTTGGCTTTGTCTTTGGATCCACAGGCAACTAAAACAAGAGCGATGAGGGTAAAGGCGAGAAGCAAAAAACGTTTTTTCATAGAGTTCTCCATTGCTGGTTGAATGTTTTCATTAAATTATGCTGGTTAAAATAGTATTTTGATGGGTAGTTATGCGTTATCTTTCCATACTTCCGGTCCTTATGGCCGTTGTGTTATTCGCAATTGTTATTAATCTGCGGATAGGGAACGCTTTTTCCGTGCAGGGGCAAAAACCAATGCCACCAATAATGACGGAGCCTCAAGAAAACGATGTTGTTCCTGTACCGCATTGGACTGAAAATGATGTTCATAAACTGTTGCTGATGAGAACGAAACAAAAACAAGGCGTTTATCTTTCTCGTTTAGAGCCAGCTTTGGATTCTGCTGGTTTGGAAGTGGTGGCGGTTTATCATCAAGTGTTGGGTGATGATTATATTCCGGTGATTACGAGCGGTAATGATTATGCGTGGCATGCGAGGAATTCTAAACACTATCAGAATAAAGCGATTGATTTTCGCCTGATAGGATTATCTAAAATGCAAAAAGTACAGATTGTGGCGGCAGTGCAAAAAAGATTACCTTCTCACTATGGCATCATTTGGGAGATGCCTGGTGCTTCGGGCGAACATCTTCATGTGGAGATGAGCGAGTAAATCGCTAAGCGTAGAATCGGTTTTCGTGGCTCATTTACGGTTCGGTGATTTTTGCGTGAGGCATGCGGAAGGGCCGAAGGCGTGCGGCTTGCCGCACCGACTGGAAGGTAGCCTGTAGCTCGCCGACCCATCGGGGCACGCTATTTATTGGGCGTTTTTACAACAACGGAAACCGACGAAGTTGTATTGATTCTGGGGATAGAAGCTGAATTTGCTTTCGCCGCAAGAGCTGTCGTTATTGGTGTCCCAAGCGCCACCGGCAACGAGATAGAGATTGTTGCGTTCTTTGCTTAGGGTGGCTGTCCATTCCCACATATTTCCGTTCATGTCATACATGCCATACCAACTGCGGCATTGTTCTTTGCGGCCGGAACGCTTCGCGGCTTTGGTGTTGGTGTTGCATTTAGTTTGGTTGTAACTGTTGCCATAAGAGTATTTGAGGTTGTCCTTGCCATGACAGGCGGCTTGCCATTCGTCGATGGCGCAGAGGCGCTTTCCTGCTTGTTCGCAGAGGCGTGTCGCTTGCTCGTGAGAGACCATGTCTTTGGTGATGGCGTCGGCTTCGTTGGGGTATTCGTAAGCATCGACGCAGATGGTTTTGCCATGTACGGGTACGGGGTATGCATTTTTTCCGCACACATTGTCACTTGCCATATCGTAGTGGCCCATTTGCCAAGGGCTGAAGTTCCCCGCAGAATCTTGAGCGCGGAAGAAAACGTCCCCTGTTTTATTGTAGTCTACACCTTGAGAGGCTTCGATTGCGTGGGTGGTGTCGTTTACAGAAAAATAGGTGGCGCACTTTATTTCATCGCACTTGACTTTGAGTTTGATGGGCTCATAGTACCGCCCTGGAGGGGGCACGATGCTTGCTTCTGGAGGGATGCTGTCATTGGGACGTGAGGGGACAACGATGGTGTCTTTTTTCGATGCGGCGCTATCTTGTGCGTTTGTTTGTACTTTTTGTTTTTGTGAATCTTTGGTGTGGAGTGCTGAAAGACTGTCTGCGATACGGGTGCTATCGGCGCGGCGGATGCTGTCAGCTAGGAGGCTGTCCGCTAAGAGACTGTCCGCGAGGCGGAGCTTTTCCAGTTGTTGTAAGCTGTCTTCCAGAGATCGCAAATGGGCTAAGCTATCCTGGGTTGCATTTTGTTTCTGGAGTGCATTTTCTTTGATATCACTGAGGTGGCACTGCACTATGAAAAGCGTGATGAGCAAAAGAAACATGAGCACAAGTATCACTAGATTCTTGCGCCCTTTGTTTGACTTTTTTTGATCTTCTGAGTTTGTAGGCGTTTTGGACATGGGACGGTTCCTCACGTATTAGATTTGCGTTCGGTATCTTCAAAGAGGTCGTGCCAATGACGTTTGATTTCTTCTTCCAATTCTCTCGCGCTGAGTTTCCGACGCAAGGTACTTCGATAAGCGATGGAGATATAACCTGTTTCTTCGGAGACGACGATGACCATGGCATCACATTCGGCGGCGAGTGCTTTGGCTGCTCTGTGGCGCATGCCGAGACCGGAATCTTGTTCGGATGCGAGTGTGGGTAATGGGAGAATACAACCTGCAGCGACAATGCTTGTGCTGTTTAAGATGACCGCTCCATCGTGCAATGCGGAGTTTGGGAAAAATAAGGCGCGTAAAAGACGGGTGCTGATTTTGGCGTTCAAAATTTCACCGGTATCTGCGTAATTGCGAAGGCCTACACGTTTTTCAAGAACTATTAACGCGCCAAATTGATTTTTAGAAAGATCCATGATCGCCGCCGTAATGGCTTCGGTCACGCTATCTAAACCGCTTTGATGGAAAAAGAGAGATCGGAAATTGGTTTGGGATGCACTTTGGCCTATACGGGTTAAGGCACCACGGATTTCTGGTTGAAATAAAATCACGATGGCGAAAATACCAAGGGTCGCTACATTGCTTAAGAGCCAAACCAGAGTGTGGAGGTCCCACCATTGGGCGAGAACCCAAGCGACTAAAAGAAGAGCACTGCCAAAGAACATTTGCACAGCGCGCGTGCCACGAAATAAGAGGAACACGTAGTACAAAATAACAGAGATCAAAAAGACGTCAAGGACATCCGCCATGCGAACGTCAATAACGCCGAATAACTTAAACGCATTCATTGGTACGGAATGCCTCCAAAAGGGTTAGCGATTCTTGAGCCTCGCGCACATCGTGCACGCGGATTACGGTCGCTCCGCCAAGAGCGGCAAAAATTCCAGAGATTACGGTAGGGATGAGCCTATCGCTTTGCTCCAAGCCTTTCACTTTACCAATATACGCTTTTCTCGACATTCCTAGCAATAGGGGATAGCCATCGGGGAGGTACTCTTCGGTGGCTGCGATGAGATCTAAGTTGTTTTGGAGTGTTTTTCCAAAACCAATGCCAGGATCGAGACAAATGGAGGAGGGATGGACTCCTAGGTCTACAAGCTGTTGAACAGGCTTTAACAAGTCTTTTCGGACATCGGTCACAACATCTTGATAGGGCGCAAAGTCTTGCTGCATGGTTCCAAAATTACCTCGCATGTGATTTAACACGGAGCTTGCCCCTGTTTCGTAGATCACATTTGCCATTCTAGAGTCGAAGCGGAGAGCACTAATGTCGTTGACGATATGAGCGCCTGCTTTCATGTTTTGCTTTGCGACTTGACTTTTGACGGTATCGACAGAGATGAAAAAGGACTTTTGTGAGGTGAGTGCAAAAAGTTTCTGCACGAGAGGGAGAACTCTTGCAAGCTCTTCTGCTTCGGGCACAGGGGTGCTTCCTGGACGTGAACTTTCTCCGCCGATATCGAGAATGGTAGCCCCTTGATCTAGGAGCATTAAGGCGTGTTCAAGGGCAAGGTCGGTGGTGTTGTGCTTGCCACCATCAAAAAAACTATCGGGGGTGACGTTGACTATTCCCATGATCGCAGGAGTGGGGTTCCCTGTGATGGTTCTTCCCCCAACACTCCAAGGAAGCGCTCTTGCATTTTTGAGAATAGCCTTAAAGGTCATCAATTATTTGTCCGTTTGCGATTCTTCCACGGGAACTTTGTTGGGGACAACTTCCTCTGGAGTATTTACTACAGGTCTACCCGGATCAGGAGGGGGCGCTTCTTCACGGGCGGTTTGTGCGGCGTGTTCCAGTTGAGATTGATATTGACGGCTCTTTTTGGTGCTTTCCAGTTTTTCACCTTCCATGACGCGGTCGATTTCTTCACGATCAAGGACTTCGTTTTCAATGAGTGCTTCGCCAAGAGCGTTTAATTTATCGCGGTTGTCGATCAGCAAGTCCTTGGCTTTTTGGGAGAGGTTTCGCACGAGATTGTTGATTGAATCATCAATGGTCTCTGCCATTTTTTCGGACATTTCTTTTGGTTTGTTAATTTCGCGACCGAGGAAAATTTCTCCATCGGCTCTGCTGTAACAGAGAGGCCCTATTTTTTCGTCGAAGCCCCATTCGGTGACCATTTTGCGGGCGAGTTCCGTGGCGCGCGCAATGTCATTAGAAGCTCCTGTGCTTTGATGATTAAATACAATCATTTCGGCGAGGCGTCCAGACATGAGGATCATGATATTTTCCTCTGCCTGTTCTTTCGAAAGAGAAACCCGATCGTTTTCAGGAAGGGACATGGTCACACCCAAAGCGCGTCCACGCGGAATAATGGTGATTTTGTGGAGTGGGTCTGCATGCTTGCAAAGAAGGGTCATTAGGGCATGTCCCGCTTCGTGGTATGCG
>DBTP01000095.1 GCA_002307115.1 Fibrobacter sp. UBA1313
TGTTTTGCCTTCGCTGGTGAATCCCGCAACGAAGCGCATTCACACCAGTTTCCTTCAGTGGGGTACGGCGACGGGGCGTCTTTCGAGCCGCGATCCGAACTTGCAGAACATTCCCATTCGCACCGAAGAAGGAAAAAAAATCCGCGCGGCGTTTGTCCCGGGAGATTCAGGGGATGTCATCCTTTCGGCAGACTATTCCCAGATTGAGCTCCGCATGCTCGCGCATCTGAGCAAGGACGAAAAACTGATTGCCGCTTATAGGAATGGGGCCGATATTCATACACAAACGGCCTCCGCTATTTTCGGGGTGACTATGGAGAATGTCACTGCGGATCAGCGCCGCGATGCTAAAGTGGTGAATTTCGGAGTGCTCTACGGGATGACAGCATTTCGGCTCGCGCGGGATTTGCACATTTCCAGAAGTGCTGCGAAGTCCTTTATCGATGGCTACTTTGATTTGTACAAAGGTGTCAGTGCCTTCATTGAGGAAACGGTCAAATTTGCTCATGAGAACGGGTATGTGGAAACGCTCACGGGTCGTCGCCGTGTGATTGCAGGCATTGATTCTCATGACCGCACCGAATGCCAGATGGCGGAGCGCATGGCAGTGAATACGCCCGTGCAGGGGAGCGCTGCGGATCTCATCAAAATGGCGATGATTCAAATTGCGAAGCGCATCCGGGACGAGCATTTGCCTTTGCGGATGATTTTACAGGTGCACGATGAACTTGTATTTGAGTGCCCTAAGGACAAGGCTACGGCGATGAGCGCGATCGTCAAGGAATCAATGGAATCCGCGATGGGCTTGGATGTACCGCTGTTGGCATCTGTAGGAATTGGTAAAAACTGGCTTGAGGCGCATTGAAAATTTCAGTGCTCTTTTGCAACCCCCAGGGATACTTGTGCATCAAACGTGTGCATCAAACAAGGTCCGTTGAACAGAGGTAAGAGATATATGGGTAAAATGAGTTTGGTTTGTCTGGGTTTAACACTTTGTCTTGTGGCGTGCACAGCTGAAGGAACTTCTCCTGATAAAAAAGGCAAAGGGGCGCGTGGTGATAAAAATCAGATATTGGCCGTTGAGGGTTATCTGGCGCAAAAGAGCGCCGCTGCCGAAACCTATGAGGTGGCGGGAACGCTTCTCCCGATGGATCAGGTAGAACTTAAAGCGGAAACTTCCGGGCGTCTGGTTTCTTTGTCAGTAAAAGATGGGGCGCCCGTAGAAAAAGGGACACTTATTGCGAAAATTGATGATGCGGAACTCCGCGCGCAAGAGAAGCAGACGATTGCCCAACTGGAATATGCAAAACAAAATGAACAGCGGGTGCGTACTCTGACGGAAAAAGAAGGGGCGACGGTGGCGGAGCTCGAAACGGCGGTGGCCGCTCTCCGTTCTGCGGAGGCCTCCTTAGAACAAATTAAAGCACAACTTGCGAAAACAGAAGTGCGCGCTCCCTTTGCAGGTACCTTGGGATTTCTGAACGTTTCCAAAGGGGCCTGGATGACGAGTGGAACGAGCATCGCGACGCTCTCTTCTGTGAATCGTTTGAAAGTGGAATTCGCCCTTCCGCAGCGTTATGCGACAAGTGTTGGAAAAGGCCGGACTGTGACGGTGTGGGATGAGGAACAAAATTTGCGAGTAGATGGTAAAATTGAATCCCTGGAGCCGAATTTATCCGATGCGAACCGCAGTCGTATGATTCGCGCGGTGATCGACAATACGAAAGGAAAATTGCTCTCCGGTGGGTTTGTCAAGGTGAACGTGACTTTTGAGGCTCCTAAAGAAATGCCCATGCCGATTCCCAGCGAAGCGGTGACGCTCGATGATGCGGGCGCCTATGTGTTTGTCGCGAAGGGGGGCAAAGCCGTACAGACACGCGTGAAAACCGGCCTTAGAACGCCTATTTCTGTGGGGGTGACGAGTGGCCTCAACGAATCGGATACCGTGATTGTTTCCGGGATGATGAGTATGAAAAATGGGGCTTCTGTGAAAATCAAAGAACTCCGGAATCCCATGCATTATGAGGTGACTCCATGAGTCTTGCGCAAGTTTCGGTGCGCCGCCCTGTTTTGATGACCGTACTTGCCATCGGTACGGTGTTGCTCGGGCTTTTTGGTGCCATGAGCCTCGGGGTTCGTGAGTATCCCAATGTGGATTCCCCGATCATCACGGTGACCACGAATTATAGTGGTGCGAATGCCGCCGTGGTGGAAGCGGAAATCACCGAAATACTTGAAGAATCCATTAACAGCGCTTCGGGTATAAAATCGCTTACCTCCACCAGTAGCGATGGAAGTTCCACGATTAAAGTGGAATTCGAAGTGGGCATGGATCTTGAAACGGCAGCAAACGATATCCGCGACCGCGTTTCCCGCGTGCAACGAAAGCTCCCCGATAATGCCGATGCCCCTACGGTATCCAAGTCGGATTCCGATTCAGACCCGATTCTCATTGTGAGTTTACTTTCCGATACCCGTGATGCCATGGAAATTTCAGAAATTGCGCGCAATCAGGTCAAGGAAAAACTGCAGACGATTCCTGGCGTTTCTGAAGTTTCGCTGTGGGGGGAAAAGCAGCCGGTCGTGCGCCTCTGGCTGGATCCTCTGAAAATGCAAACGTTGGGAATTACCGCCGCGGACATTAGCGCCGCTCTCGATGATGAAAATCAGGAACTCCCCGCAGGTAAAATTCAAGGCCAATCGATGGATTTATCGATTCGCACCCTGGGGCGTTTGAAAACCCCTGCTGAATTTGCCGCTGTCGCCATCAAGACAACGGACAAAGGAGTCGTGCACCTTTCGGATGTCGCCCAGATTCATTATGAACCCAAGGATCCCCGCACGGGTTTTAAACGCAACGGGAAAAATGTCATTGCGATTGCCATTATTCCGCAACCCGGTTCAAACCATGTGGAAATAGCCAATGAATTTTACAAGCGTGTTGAGGATATTAAACGCGAACTCCCTTCAGATGTAGCGATTGTGAGCGGCATGGATACTTCGGTGAATATTCGCGCTTCCATTCGGGAAGTACTGGAAACGATCATCATCGCGTTCCTTCTCGTGCTTGCTGTCATTTTCCTTTTTCTCCGTGAGGGTCGTACCACACTTATTCCCATGATTACCGTTCCGATTTCTCTGGTGGGAAGTTTTTTCGTTCTGTACTTTTTCGGCTTTTCCATTAACGTTTTAACGCTCCTGGCGATGGTGCTTGCGATTGGTCTTGTGGTGGACGATGCCATTGTGATTGTGGAGAACATTTACCACAAAGTGGAACACAAAATGACTCCGGATCAAGCGGCTGTGGCGGGAACCAACGAAATCTTTTTTGCGGTGATTGCCACTTCCATGGTGTTGATGGCGGTGTTTGTGCCGATGCTTGCGCTGGGTGGCACCACGGGACTTTTATTCCGGGAATTTGTGACGGTTATGATCGGAACGGTTCTTATTTCGACGGTTTCGGCGTTAACGCTTTCTCCCATGCTCTGTTCCAGATTTTTGCGTCAGCAGAAGAAAGGCCGATTGTTCATGATTACAGAGCCTTTTTTTGAAAAACTCAATGCGCTTTACGCCGGTGCCCTTGATAAATTCATGAAAATACGCGGAATCGTATTTGTGCTGATTCTTGCGCTGCTGGGGGTCGCTTTCTATTGTTATTCGCATATGTCAAGTGAAATGGCACCACAGGAAGATAGTGGTACGATCATGGTGAACGCGAGTATGCCTGAAGGGGTCGGAATGACAAGAAACAAGATGCTCGCGGAAGGTCTTGTAGATGGCGTCACGGCGGTGATGGATTCTTCGGAATATGAAGAAATTCAAGCGGGCGTTCGGGGCAATGGAAGTTCGATGATTCGCATAACGCTCAACAAGGACAAAAGTAAACGGCGCTCTCAAAGTGAGATTGCCCGCGCTATTCAGGGCATGAGTCCGAATTATCCGGACATGCGTATCATGGTGATTGAGCCACAAAGTATCAGCACGCAGCGCGGTGGACTTCCGGTTCAGTTTGTATTGCAGGCGCCAAGTATTGATGTGCTCCGCGATCTGGTGCCTCGCTTTATGGATGAGGTCAGTAAGGATCCCACTTTTACCGTGGTCAATTCGGATTTGAAATTCACCAAGCCGGAACTCCATATTGAAATTCTTCGCGACAAAGCGCGCGAAGAGGGCGTTTCCGTTGCGGACATTGCGAGTGCCGTGGAACTTGGTGTCGGCGATCAGAGCTATGGTGACTTTTACAAAAATGGGCGCCAGTATGATATCATTGGTGCTGTGGGCTATGAATACCGTGACAAGCCTACTGCTTTAAGCGCTCTCACGGTCCGCAATAAAAACGGAGAATTGGTGCCACTCGATCATTTTGTAACCTATGTGGAACGTTCTTCTTCTCCATCACTGCCGCGCTACAACCGCTTCAGTTCTGCGACCATTTCCGCTGGCTTAGCGGAAGGGAAAACAGTGGGGGACGGCGTTGAAGCCATGCGCGCTATAGCGCAAAAGGTCCTTAAAGATTACGCCAATGTAAGTACGGATCTGGCGGGTTCTTCCAAGGAATTTGAAGATAGTTCCTCGGGATTGGCGGTAGTATTCCTGCTCGCTCTCGCGTTTATTTTCCTTGTACTCGCGGGGCAATTTGAAAGTTTCCGCGATCCCCTGGTCATCATTTTTACGGTTCCGCTCGCTATTGCAGGGGCGCTCGCCACACTCTTTCTAACGGGGCAGACACTCAATATTTTCAGCGAAATAGCACTGATTCTTCTTCTCGGTATCGTTACCAAAAATGGTATTCTGATTGTGGAGTTTGCAAACCAGATTGCGAAAAGCACAGGATGCAACGCTATTGAAGCCGCCACGGAATCTGCCAAACGCCGCTTCCGCCCGATTCTCATGACAAGCCTTTCAACGGTACTTGGCGCCGTACCCCTCATTCTCACGGGGACCCCGAGCCGTGTCGCTATGGGAGTCGCCATTGTCGGGGGCCTCACCTTTGCCACGTTTATGACGCTCTTTGTCGTTCCTGCCGCCTATTCCTTCCTCGCCGGGAAACAGAAAAAAACGTCTGCGGATGTGAGTAAAATGGCGGGTCTTTTGGGCCCTGTGCTTTTGGCGGGCATACTTTTTGCCCCCGCTACTGTTGAGGCCACTCCGCTCACGTCCACTGAAGCCTTGCAGATCGCCCTTCAAAAGAAATACTCGGTGCAGATCGCAAACTTGAATGTGCAAAGTGCGACCGCGAATACCACGCTGGGTTCTCAGGGAATGCTTCCCACATTGGATCTTTCCCTTTCGCGCTACTACACCTACGGGGATGAAAGTTCCACAACGCAGGCTGGGGTCAAGAGCGAAGTCAACGATGATTTGGGCCATACCGATAACTTGCAACTCGCACTCAATTACACTGTCTTTAACGGATTCAAATCCTGGAGTGAGTACCAGGTAAGCAAAGCGAGCAAAGAAGAAGCGGAAATCAGTTTGCATGCAGAAATGGAAAACACCGCGAACGCTGCTTTGTCCGCTTATTACGATGCCGTGGGAGCGAAGGAATCTTTTCGTTCTGCCAAAGACAATCTCACCCTTTCCCACTCGCGCCGAACGGTCGTACAACAAAAATACGAAACAGGGGCTGCTACCCGTCTCGATTTCCTCAACGCGAATCTCGATGATGCGAGCGATAGTGCCGCTCTCCTCAGCGCCGAAACCGAATTGCGATCCGCCCTTCGCGCTTTAGATGCCGTGCTCGGGGGTGGCGTTGTCTCCATGGAATACGCTCTGGAAGACAGCATCGTGGTCAATCTTCACCCGACTTGGGAAACCTCGGATGGTGCCGCCAAGGTGAAACAAGAATCCCTTTCCAAAAGTGCATCTATTCAATCTGCCATCGCTGCCAAAAAAACGGCGAGTCTCAAACGCGATAAAGCGCGAGGAAATTTGTATCCAGAGGTGAATTTGCATGGTTCATGGAACATGGATGCTTCTGCAGCAGATAAAGGAAACCCTGCGGAATCGGATGATCAGTACTTCAAGGTGGGAGCCTCCCTCGACTGGAATCTCTTTAACGGTTTTGCTGATAACGCTTCTTTAGAAATAGCGAAAATTGAAGAGCGTACAGCCATGCTCCAAGAGGCGGAAGCTCGTCTCTCAGTGGAAACGGACGTTGCCGATGCCATGGATAGACATTTGCGCGCCCTGGATGCCTTAACGGTGGCGGAGTCTAATCAGCAACTTGCCGAAGAAACAGTGACAATCGCCGAAGATCGCCTCAAAGCGGGGAGTATCACCTCATTTGAATTTCGGGAAACGCAAAATAAATGGAATGCGACACAAAAAGCCGTGGTCCTCGCTAAGATTGAGGCCCGCATCGCTGAACTCAGGGTGCGTCTGCTTTCGGGCGAGATCCTTGATCAATGAACTGAAACGCCTTTTCACCCTCTTTGGACATCCCAAAGTGGGTGCGGGCGATTGATTCGATATAAAAGGTATCGGTGAGCAAGCGTTGCTCTTCGAATTTTTTTTCTTGTAACACTAAGTTTAAGGAATCTGCTTCATGCTGAAGCGCTTCCACTTGCTTTGTTATTCGGTGTTGTTTCCAGAGTCCATTGTTACCAGCAAAAAAGCGCCATAACATCATCACGCTCACGGCGATGATCACAACGACACCTATTTGAAACAAACGTTTTCGAATCAAAGGATCTACTCCGCAGAACAAAAATGAAAAGACAGGCCGTCCCTGGAATGAGTGAGTCCTGCAATTTCTAGTTCCGTCAATATAGCTAAAAGCGCAGGAAGGCTAAAGGGAAACGCTTTTTGTAATTCTTCAAGGGTACGCGAAAAACCGGCATTCTTGTTGAAAAGTAAATTGGCTTCCGGGGAAAGCAACGCTCCAGTCGAATGAAGTTCCGCGAGTGTATAATCTGCATCGCGCACGGCACCGCACAAGTCCGCAAAATCTTCTGGTGCCCAGATCGGCTTCGCTTTCCCTGCTCTCAAAAGCGCATTGGTTCCTATTGCGGTTTCTCGGGTGAGATCGCCCGGGATGCACAACAACTCGCGTCCCTCTTGCATACAAAAATTGGCGGTAATCAGAGCTCCCCCTTCTGCTTTGCTTTCGACAACGACTGTCGTTTGGGAAAGGCCTTCGATAATTCGGTTGCGGGCGGGGAACGCCGATTTGTAAGAGGGTGTATCTCCAGGGACTTCACTCACCAAGGCGCCTCCGGCCTCCAGAATCGCTTCTGCGATTTGCCCCCGTGAACCGCCGATAGGAGCGTCCAATCCCTGCGCGAGCACTGCCACTGTAGGGATTCCCAAGTTCAGCGCCGCCTGGTGACAAAAACTGTCAATTCCTTGAGCAAGGCCGGAAACCACTACCGCGTTGGTTCCCCGCAAATTTTTGATGAGTCTTTTGCAAAGGTCTTCTGCAAAGAGGCTAGGCCTGCGTGTACCCACCATGGCGATTTTCGTTGTGGAATCTTTGGGGAGAGTGCCCTTTACAAACAATTGCCGTGGTGCGAACCGAGAAGACTGTAACAGTGCGGGGTATTCTTCTTTCGTCAAAATGCGGGTATTGCTATCTTTGCTCAACATGAAATATTCCTTTGAAGATCTCGTTAAAATTATGGAACGTTTGCGCGCTCCGGGTGGTTGCCCCTGGGACTGCGAACAGGATACCCGCAGCCTTCTCCCGTATCTGATCGAAGAATCGTGCGAGTTCATTGATGCCGCGCAGGCGAATGATAAGGTTCACATGTGTGAAGAACTGGGCGATGTCCTTTTGCAGGTGGTGTTTCACGCTGAAGTGGCGCGCGGGCAAGGCGATTTTACCATCGACGATGTAGTTCAGGACATCAGTGAAAAAATGATCCGTCGTCATCCCCATGTTTTTGGGGATGCAGAAGCTGCCAATTCCAGCGCGGTACTCACTCAATGGGAACGTATCAAAGCCTCCGAAAAAAATAATGCGGGCTCCGCTGGGAAGTCCGCTATGGATAAGGTAAGTAAGAGTCTCCCCACGCTCGCCCGTGCCCAGGAGATGCAGCGCCGTGCCGCCAAGGTCGGGTTCGATTGGGGTGACAAAGCACCCGTTTTTGAAAAGGTGCATGAAGAAATTAATGAATTTCAGGCGGAAATTCAAGCGCAGACGGAAAAAAATCCCAACATGGACCGCATGGAAGACGAATTTGGCGATATGCTATTCTCCATGGTGAATCTCGCAAGACACTGCGGACTCAATTCTGAAACGGCTCTTATGCGCGCCAATGCCAAATTTGATCGCCGCTTTCGCGAGGTCGAAGCTCTTGCGGCAGAAAAAGGGAGCGACATGAAAACGATGGGCTTGGAAGCTCTGGATGCCCTTTGGAATCAAGTCAAAAAAGAAGAGAAAGAGAGCGCCGCACAAATGTCCGATGGAAAATAGGAACCATGTGATTGCAGGTTGTCATTTGAAATGCGACAAAAAATGAGGTTGGGCATAAACGTCCCTGAAGTAGCACTACTTCATTCACATTCTTGGTCTGTGCTCTGCGGAGAATAGGACTTCACCGTAAAATTATTATAAACGCACCCCTGAAAAACAGTGTCTATCTGCATAAAGTATTGAATCCTTTATCTAAATTGTACTTATGAATTAGGGAGTTTTCAAAAATTGAGGGCTGTTTTATGAAAAAGAGCATAAACGTTTGGGTTATTCTATTCGCGCTTTTATTGGGCTGGATCACCACAAGTTCGGCACAAACTACACTTGGTGCGGGTGATGTGGCCATCATGGAATTTAACGGTAACGGCGACGATGGATTTTCCTTTATGCCATTGGTCGATTTGGCTGCGGGAACAGTAATTCACTTTACTGATTATGGCTGGAATGGCACCTCGTTGTCATTTCATCCTTATGAGGAAGGGAATCCTCCTACTGGTGGTGGAAATATGATTACTTACACGGCTCCTTCAGCGGTGGTCGCAGGAACCTTGATCCGTCAAGATAAAGTCAATGTGGGAGGAAGTGCTTTTACGGCAGATGCCGATTGGCCTTATAATTATTACAACTACACTTACATAGGTGCTTTAAACTCGTTAACAACTGGTCATGATGGAATCCTTGTTTTTCAGGGAACCCCTTCTGCCCCCACCTTTATTTGGGGTTATTACACTGGCCATTGGGGAAAAGGTTCGTATGTGGATTATTATTGGTCCGATTTACCAACAGACTTAACCAATGGAACCAATGCTGTATTTTTTGTGGACAGTAGTAGTTGGTCTTCTGATGTAACCGTGGATGATGGCTATTATAGGGGGCCCACCACAGCGGCCTCTGCTGCAGATTGGAGAACTCGAGTGGCCGATGCCTCCAACTGGACCACTTCGGCGTCTGGAACCGCTCCAACACTTTTATACCCAAAAACATATACGGTCACCAGCACATCAGTCGCACCAACCGTAACCACCCAAGCGGTGAGTGGCATCAGTTCTACCACGGCTACAGGTAATGGAAACATAACGTCATTAGGTTCTCCGAATCCCACTGCCTATGGCGTATGCTGGAACACCACAGGAACTCCTACCGCTTCTGGTACCAAAGTGGATAACGGAAGTGCTTCCGCAACGGGAGCGTTTACCGCGTCTATGACAGGCTTGACAGCAAATACCACTTATTACCTGCGTGCTTACGCCATTAACACAGTGGATACAAGTTATGGCTCAGAGGTTTCGTTTACCACTTCTAAGATTCCCCAGACCATCACCTTCGCCAACCCTGGCGCTCAGAACTTCGGGACAACGCCCACACTCTCGGCGAGTTCCACTTCT
>DBTP01000093.1:0-2100 GCA_002307115.1 Fibrobacter sp. UBA1313
GTTCTTTTTGCTCCATAATGGACAAATTTACCAAAATTTTAGTTCTGCAAAGTGATGAAAAGACAAAAGGCCGAAAAAAGCACACGAATGAAAATTTTGAAAAACTGCAAAAATAGCTACTCATTTGAGCATAAATTTTTATATTGCGCCCAATGGATGATTTATTTCCGGTAGCCCTTCAACAACTCAAAGATGTTTTTGGCTACACCTCTTTTCGCCCCAATCAAGAACCTGTCATTCGGAATGTTCTTGCAAAGAAAAATAGTCTCGTTCTTATGCCCACAGGCGGGGGGAAGTCTGTTTGTTATCAGGTGCCAGCCCTTGTGCTTCCAGGAACGGCAGTAGTCATTTCCCCACTCGTCGCTTTGATGAAAGACCAGGTGGATAACCTCCGCGCGAATGGCGTTGCGGCAGCGGCTCTCAATAGCCAACTCACCCCGGAAGAAGCAGCGACCATACGCAGCGAATTCCTTTCTCAAAAACTCAAGTTACTCTACCTCTCGCCAGAGCGTCTCGCGTTCGAACTCAAGGGACTCCTCACTCGCGTACCCATTTCCCTTTTTGCCATTGACGAAGCCCACTGCATTTCACAATGGGGCCACGATTTTCGCCCGGAATACACGCAGCTGAACCTATTGCGGGAAAATTTCCCTGACGTGCCGATCCTCGCGCTCACCGCTACCGCAGATGCGGTAACCCGGAACGATATTCTGCGGGAGTTGCACATTCCGAAGGAAAACACCTTCCTTTCGTCTTTCGATCGCCCAAACATCAGCCTCAGCGTGAAGTGTGATTTCAAAAAGCGCGAGAAACTGGAAGCGATTGTGGCCTTTATCAAAAAGCGAAAATACCAGAGCGGAATTCTCTATTGCCTGAGCCGAAAATCGACAGAAGACGTGGCCGATGAACTTTTAAAAAATGGGATTATCGCAAAAGCTTACCATGCAGGCCTCGATGCCGAAGATCGAAGACGCATTCAGGAAAATTTTATCCGCGATAAAACAACGGTTATCTGCGCTACGATTGCCTTCGGGATGGGGATCGACAAATCCAACATTCGCTGGGTGATTCATTACAATCTTCCTAAAAGCATGGAAGGTTACTATCAGGAAATAGGCCGTGCTGGACGCGATGGACTCCCTGCAGAAGCACTTCTTTTTTATTCTGAAGCAGATAGTTTGCAACTTGCAAAATTTGCGGCAGAGAGTGAGCAAAAAGAAATTCAACTCGAAAAGCTGGCGCGTATGGAGCACTTCGCGACATCGATGGTGTGTAGGCGCCGCATTTTGCTCAGTTACTTCGACGAATCTTTAGACCACGATTGTCACAACTGTGACGTTTGCAAAAATCCGCCCACCCGTTTCGATGGTTCTATTCTTGCTCAAAAAGCCTTGAGTGCCATCGCCCGCACACGGGAACAGGAAAGTGCCGATATGATTATTGACATTCTGCGTGGTTCCCAACGCGCGGAACTTCTGGAAAAAGGTTTCGATCAAATCAAAACTTATGGGGTGGGTGCAGAAACCACATCCGCCCATTGGCACGCGTATTTACAGCAATTGATTCATTTGGGTTGCATCGCCAAAGATTACACTCAAGAAAAGCGACTCTGCATCACACCATTCGGTCGCGAAATACTCTTGGGGAATAAAAAAATTGAACTGGCAAAAATTCCAGACAAGGTAAAAGAAAAAGAATCCTCCGGGGCACCCAAAGCCAAAGATTCTCTGGATACAAGGGATGCGCGCCTCTTTGAAATTCTTCGCGCACTCCGTTATCAACTCGCCGAAAAAGAGGGAATTCCCCCGTACATCATTTTTGGGGACAAAGTGCTTGTGGAAATTGTCACAAGAAAACCAGCCTCATTGAGCGAATTTGCAGATGTGCCGGGCGTGGGACGCCACAAACAAACTAAATATGGGTCCTTATTTGTAAAGACCCTCCGAGAAGCCCTTACCAACACATAGCGATTTTGCGGATCAGGAATCGACGCGATTCTTCATCTAATCGACTTGCATCATGATGAAGCCCCATCAGCCCTGCATATAAAGTAAAAGGACTGACCGTTCCGCCTTGATCATTGCACTTGACACGAATAAC
>DBTP01000093.1:2462-2853 GCA_002307115.1 Fibrobacter sp. UBA1313
TCAAGAAGCCCTTCGGGAAACATTTCAGGTTCAAAAGAATATACCATGGACGTGGGGAAATTCTTGGAGAGCTTCTCTTGTAATGACTCAATGGAAATAATTTCTAATCCGTAGGGCAGTGGCTCATTCAATTGTGCAAGGAGTTTAGATGTGCCTTCTTTTGAAAGATCCAAAGCTTGAAGAGTATCAACACCGAGCAATTCACAATACGTTTCTAGCCCGAGAGGGAGAGCTCCCATGTTGGTAATCCGCGGTTTAGGGCTGAATCCTTCGCTGAACTTCAGAGGAATATCAGCACATTGAAAGGTACGTTCAAAGAAGCTGAGCATATTCTGGTGCGGCAGAAAGCGGCTAATGCCCGTTTTCTTGAATGTGAGTTTATAGGAATAGG
>DBTP01000066.1:0-4330 GCA_002307115.1 Fibrobacter sp. UBA1313
TTAAAAACGAAATGATTGAATTTGACTTAAAAGGCCCCCATTCACAGGCCCCGGCAAGGGATCGCTTGGTGTCTGCGCTTAAGGAAAATCGGTTTCCGCAGGCGGTGATCATTGAGGGAACCAAAGGCATTGGCAAGAAAAAGCTCGCCCTTCAACTTGCTCAAGCACTTTGTTGTACCGATTCGCTCAAACGCCCTTGTGGGCATTGCTTTGGCTGTAAAATGGCGGTGGATCCCGGCAATGTGGATTGCTGGGTGATTCCTTTGGAAACAAAAGAAGCGAATGCTAAATCTGCCGCGGATGCCTCTCTCGGTAGTACCGGTAAAACGGTGGAAGATTATTTGAAGGGTTACGTGTCGCAGATTATCGAGAACCCTTATACTGTGGATTATTTGTCTTCGATAGCGCAGATTTCGGTGGAACAGATTCGGCACATGACTTCCAAATTTGCAATGACTGGGGATCGTGTGCGCTTTGTGATTGTGGCAGAAGCGGAACGCATGAATGAGTCTGCGGCTAATGCTTTTTTGAAAACTTTAGAAGAAGTTCCCCCCAATACCTACTTTATTCTCACCACAGCTTCTCGTGAACGTTTGTTGCAGACAATTCGGAGTCGCTGCCTTTCTCTGAGACTTCCTTCTCTCCTCGATAGTGAGGTGCAAGAAATTGTGGTGAATACGACTGGGGAATCGGCCTCTCCGGATGCTTTGGGCATGGCGATGGGGGCTCCTGGGAAAGCAATGTTTTACGCTCTCCATGAATCGGAGCACGGTTCTTTTGCTTTGGATTTTTTGAAATATTCGGTTCAAGGAAATTATTCTGATTTGTTTTTTGCGATGGAAGGGGAGAATTTGAAAGACCCCGATGATGCTTGTCTTTTGCTTAATCGTGTGAGTTTCTTGATTTCTGATGTGGTGCGAATGATGGCGGGAACTTCACCGCGTGCGCCACAAGTGGCTTCTACTTTGAAAGAATTGGGAATTGCCAATTGGGGTGCTACGGCATTACAAAATGCGCTCCTTGAAGTTGACGCAACCACCGAAAAAGTGGTGGGTCGAAAAAATACGCCGACAGTGGCGTTACAAACATTGGCAATTCAATTGTTCGAGGGTTATAAATAATGAATGCTTCGGAAGAACTTCTAGCCTCGACTATCGCGTTAGAATTAAAACTACCCCATCTGATTGCACGTTTGTTGGTGAGTCGTGGATGCAACTCGATTCCCGATGCGTACGCATTACTTCATTGTGAGTCTTCGTGTGTACACGATCCTTTTTTGATGTGTGGCATGGATGCTGCCATGGAATGGGTGATGGAAGCTCGCAAACCTGGAGTTTCGCTTTGCATTTTTGGTGATTATGATATGGATGGAATGACTGCCACCGCGCTTCTCAAACGGGGATTTGCAGAAGTGGGAATCAATGCGGCGTGGCGTCTTCCTTGTCGCTTTGCCTCTGGCTATGGTCTTTCTCTCACAATCGTTGATGAAATGCTGGATCAGGGAGTGACCCATTTGGTGACGGTCGATACGGGCATTACTTCGAATGCAGAAATTGCCTACGCCAAAGAAAAGGGAATGCGTGTGATGGTAGTAGATCATCATCAACCTTCTGGCGATGGGCTTCCTCCTTCGGATGTTTTATTGGACCCTTATCAAGAATTTTGCACTTACCCCAATAAGCACCTTTGCGGGGTGGGCGTTTCGTATAAATTAATCTGCGCTCTTTTTGATCGTTTGGGGATACAAAATCCAGAGCGTTACTTGGATTTGGTGGCTATGGGAACCCTCGCTGATTTGATGCCGATGACGCTAGAGAACCGTTACATGACGCGTATGGGACTTTCCCGTATGCATAATAGCGATTGGCCTGGTGTGCGTGAATTATGCCACCGTCAGTTAGATAACGCCGAACATGTCGGCGGCCAAGATGTGCTGTTCCGTATTGCGCCTTTGATGAATGCTCCGGGTCGCATGGAAAAACCAGATGCCGCTCTCGAACTTTTACTTTGTGATGACAAAGTAATGGCGCCCGCCATGGTAGAGCGACTGTACAAGTTTAATGACGATCGAAAAAAGAAAGAAGCTGAAATTTCGAAAATGTCCATGGATTGGGTCAAGGCCCGTTATGGAGAGGATCTCCCTCAGGTGCTTGTCGTGGATGGATTCTGTTGGCATTGGGGCGTTATTGGTATTGTGGCAGCAAAGCTCGCGCAAACTTTTAATCGACCGACAGCCGTGCTCTCCGTTCAAGAAGATGGTGTTGCCCACGCTTCTGCGCGCGCTGTCCTGGGATTCAATTGGCACAAGGCTCTTTTTGAGTGTCGAGATCTTTTCTTGCGGTGGGGAGGGCATGCGAATGCGGCGGGTTTTAGTGTTCGTCAAAATGATATTGAAGTGCTTCGCACTCGTTTGCAAGCTGTCGCGACTGACCAAAATTATGAAGCGCTCTCCGAACCAGAGGTGCGCCCTGATTTGGACATTGCCCTTGCAGAATTGGACTCGACCGTCATGGAGTGTCTCCACGATTTAGAGCCTTTTGGGGGCAAATGCCCTTACCCGGTGTTTCATGCAGAAAAAGTGCGAGTGTCTAAGTTACGAGAAGTTCGTGGGGGGCACTTGCAATTAGAACTCACCCAAGATGGTCATCATTCTTTTGCCGCTATCGCCTTTGGGATGCCAAACCTGAAGGCGAAGATAAATGAGCGAGAAAAATGTATCGGGGTGTCTTTTGAACCGACATGGAACATTTATAACGGACGCCGTAACATCCAGCTTTTAATCAAGTCTGTCGATTAATTTTTAAGAAAAGAACGGTTGTCTTTTTATTGATTCGTTGCACGCAAAATAGCGATCAACTGACTGCGCATTTTTTCAATGAGCACAAACGCTTCGAACATACGCGCTTCGCGCCATTGAGCCGCATAACGTTCTTCCCAATCGACAGCCACTTCTTCTGGTTGTTCTTTTTGGGTTTCGTTACGGTACCAAACTTCTTTGTTGATCTCTTTGATGAGTTCACCCATTTCTGCGGCAGGGTGCAATGAACCCCGAATGAGAAGATAGGCGCGCAGATTATCCAAGAGGAGTTCGTCATCAGGATTGACGCTGTCCTCACTCGAAATAACCCAAACTCTTTTACGATGACGTTCTGCAAATTCCAAGAGACGTTTCTCTGTGGATTTTAACTCCCCTTTTTCAAATTTGGCTTCGACCGCTTCGCGGGGATAATAGATAGTGTTGGGATAAAATTCGATCATGATGTTCTCAATTTAAACAAAACCGTCCATAAACCAAAATAGAAACGTGCCCGGGGCGGGACTTGAACCCGCACGACCTTGCGATCAAGGGATTTTAAGTCCCCAGTGTCTACCATTCCACCACCTGGGCAGGTGTGAGTGCGCCAAATATACAAAAAAAAGAACATTTGTCGCGACTTTCTCAAAAAGTTGAATTTAGATAGAGCGCTCGTTCGGCGAGTTCTCGACCTTGTTTGATCCGATCGGCCATGCCGATACCCCCGATGCCGTTACCCCCGAGAAGTAGTCCTGGATAGGCTTTTTCGATTGCATCGTAGGCGGCAATGCGGCCTGGAGTGGAAAAATCGTATTGAGGAATCGCAAACTCGTGACGACTGATCTCAAAAATATCCGGGGAAAAGTCGGGAATCCCCATCATTTGAATGAGCTCTCGCTTGACGAGTGTCTTGAGGCTCTCATCGTCCAAAGCAACGAATTCCGGGTGACGTAGTCCGCCCACAAATGTGGTGAGCATGGCACCGCTCTCCGGGGCACGTCCTTTGAAAAGGGTGGACATAAAAAGGACGCCGAGGATATCGCGTTTTTCTTTGGAAGGAATAAGAGCACCAAAGCCATCGAGAGGAATACCCTTCCATTCTTTGAAACCTACGGAGACTTCAGCTACCTTTGCATAACGCACAACGTTTGCACTGTCAAAGCCTTTATCCACAAGGAATGGCAGCGCATCAAAGATGTGGTTCGCGCCAAATGTGGTGATCACTTTTGTGAAGGGGCCAAATTCACCACGAGAACAAGAAATGGAATATTCCTTTTCTTTGCGGGTGACTTTCAGATGATCACATTCGAAAATAAAGTGATCTTGACCAATGGCTTTTACTAACTGCTCCACTAGGCTACCGAGTCCACCTTTGGCAGAGAATATCTTTTTGGTGGCTTTGCGGTCGCGCTCCGATTTGGGTTGCTTCATCAGTTGGATAGCGCCGCGGATAAAACTTCCGTATTTCTGTTCCAGGTTGTAAAGCTTAGGGAGAGCGTATTTGGTGATGAGAACCTCTGGATCGCCGGCGTACAC
>DBTP01000066.1:4661-5207 GCA_002307115.1 Fibrobacter sp. UBA1313
ACAAAGCTGGAAAGATTTTCTTGAGGGTCGGAGCCCTTTTTGCGAAAAGGTTCCAGCAAAAGTCCGAACTTATCACGGAAGGAAAAAAGCGGTGTGATGAGCCCGTGGATAGGGCCACTGGGGATGGCATGCAATTTACCCTGTTTCCAGATGTAACGTTTGCCGGCTAAGCTCGGTGCGGTTTCTAAAAGAGGAAGGGCATTGAGATCTTCAAAAAGTTCTAGGACTTCGGGTTTGCTGATGACGGCGTTATTGGGGCCTGTTTCCCAAATAAAATCGCCTTTTTGCATGGAGTGAATCACTCCACCAGCGCGGGCACTTTTCTCAAAAATGGTGAAGGGAATTCCTTGTTTTTTTAGATAAAAGGCAGCGGTCAAACCCGTAATGCCTGCACCAATGACAGCAACGTTATTTTCGTTCATAGTGGTTTCAAGATATAAAAGTCGATGGAATATGGCCTGTAAAAGCCGATGAAGTAGCTACTAAAAAATGCACTTTTGAAATATTTTTTGGCGAGAACCAGCGAGGGAAGGAAGCACCTGATGG
>DBTP01000183.1 GCA_002307115.1 Fibrobacter sp. UBA1313
AAAAGTTTTCGCAACGCAGAACACACGCTCACGCAAACGTTAGTGCTTCATCCAGATGATGAAGACGCGAAGAGCTTTTTATCGGCGACCAAGGCCTTTTTAGGTAAAGCGGATAATCGTACGCTGCAAAAACCAATCAATCCTGTTGAAGAACGCCCACAGAATCTCAAAGCTTTGCTCCGTAAAGATTTTGCGGCAAAAGCCAAGGCTGATGAATTCCCTGCGGTGATTCATTGGCAACGCGAAGCTCTCCGTGCAGAGAATGGAGAAGCCTGGGTCCGTACAGAACAACTCCTAATGGAAATTTTGGATGTGCGTGGCACGGCGATTTACCAAGAGTTTACCTTTGATTTTCTTCCCGGTTTTGATCGCATTTTTGTCAATGCTCTAGAAGTCTATGATTCCACGATGACGCTCAAATATAAAGCCACTTTACAAAATACTTATATCACTTATGCGACGGAATTGGGTGGAACCAATGAATCTCAGACGGCGCATTTCCCTCTCAAAGCACTGGTTCCCGGTGATTATATCTATTTACAAATATCTCGTACCAGTCTTGAAAATCATGATGTGATCCCTTACACCGATTTCATCAGTAGCCGAGATATTCCGGTAGGAGTTTCTTCTTTTAAGATTGAGGCCGATACGTCGCGTTTTGTCACTGAAGAATATGGACCGTTGTCGCTTTTAAAAGAGACGAAGGATAGCAAAGAATGGCAGATTGAAAATCCTGTGGTGATTCAAAAAGAAATGTATATGCCAGTATACCGGGATTTTGGTGCAGGGTTAATGCTCACGGGAAAACAAAAATGGGAAGACGTAGGGCGTAATTATCAAAATTTGATTCAGCATCAAATTAAAAATGCCGTGGCGGTTCGGGAGAAAGCATTTGAAGTGCGCGGCAATAAGATGGGAGATCAAGCGGTACTTGCATTAGTGGATTGGGTGCGTGAAAATATCAGGTACCGGGATGTTCGTTTTGGGGGCCATTCTTTGATTCCGCAGACGGCGGAGATTACCTTAAAAGAACACCAAGGGGATTGCAAAGATCAAAGTTTGCTATTAAAAGAAATGCTGAATGCGATTGGTGTACCTGCCCAACTAGTGGCCATTCATTTGAATGAAACTGGTTTTGAAACACTGCCTACGATTCAGCAATTTGATCACATGATGCTTTACATCCCCAAGGGAGAAAAAAATTCTGAGATGTGGGTGGACCCCACGGACAAAGCGGGGAATGATCGCCCAGTACCGCTGGATATGGAAGGCAAAGTGGCACTGATTATTGATGGCGAAAATAGTCGAGTCGCTGTGACCCCGATTTTAGAAAATGCAGAGGAACATCAAGTATTTTTGCATCACCGTCTTTTTATAGACGAAAATGGTTCTGCAGAATTTCGCGATTCTTTGTATCTACAAGGAAAATTTGCCTCGGCATTTCGAAATCAACTTTATGGTCGCGATGCTAAAGAACAGGAAAAATTGATGGAAAGTTTTCTTTCTCAAGGCATTCCTGATGTCAGCATTTCTCAAGTGATGACTACCAATGTTCGCGATTTTAACAAACCTTTGATTTTGGTCGTTACTTTTGCGAGTCCCCATTACTTTGGTCAGAGTGCTCAAGGCATCAAGGGTCGTTTCCCTAACGTGTGGGAACGTTCTCTGATGCGCCTTCCGAAGGTACGTACTCGTCATCATCCGATTCGCATGCCTCATGAGACATTCTTTACAAGTGTATTGGAAGTTTCCACGGTGAAGGACAAAAAACTGACGGTACAAAGCAATGGCGATTTGGGACGCGATCCAGAATATACGGCGTATGAAAAGATTCCCAATGGTTACAAGTGGACCACTTTTGCCATTTATGCGGATCCTTCGGAGTACGAAAAAATTCGCGAGGAATGGGAATTCTTGCTACAAGTCACATCGCCGCAGATAATTGTAGAATAGTCTTATTTTGCGGCGCGTTTAGTTTTTAGCCAATCGATGGCATCGTTTAATCTTGTTACAGAAATAAGTTTGAGCTTTGCCGTGTTGCCTACAACTTTACCATTTCCGGGGATGATGATTTCGTCAAAACCCAGACGATGGGCTTCTTTGACGCGTAGATCCATCTGGCTTACTGGGCGCACTTCTCCTGAAAGGCCGAGTTCACCGATAGCAAGAGAATGATTGGGCATTGCAATCCCTAAGTGATTGCTCGCAATTGCTAATGCAATGGCCAAATCGGTGCCTGTGTCATTTACTTTTAATCCACCCGCAATACTTGCAAATACATCAGAGTTACCAATAGGAACCCCGCCGAATTTTTCAAGCAACGCGAGAATGATTGTTAATCTTTTGGGATCTATGCCTGCCGCAACGCGTTGAGCCGTCGCGAAGTTTGATCGACTCACCAATGCTTGAGCTTCAAAAAGAAGCGCTCTGGAACCTTCAATCGTGCAACTGACAACGCTTCCTGGGGCAGAAATTTCTGCGTCCTGTAAAAAAATTTTGCTTGGGTTTTGTACGGATTCTAATCCTCTGCCCGTCATCTCGAAAACACCGATTTCATCAGTTGCCCCAAAACGGTTCTTAATGGTACGCAAAATTCGGTATTGATTGTTGCGGTCTCCTTCAAAATAGGCGACGGTATCGACCATGTGTTCCAAAATGCGAGGACCTGCGATCTGGCCATCTTTGGTCACATGTCCCACTAAAAGGGTGATGCATCCGGTATTTTTTGCATAAATCATTAAATCCAATGTGCATTCGCGGAGTTGGGTAATGCTTCCCGGAGTGCCAGGGAGCTCCGTTTTATAAACCGTTTGAATGGAGTCTATTACCAAAATTTCTGGCTGAATACGCTTCGCCTCGTCTAGTATGCGTTCAAGGCTTGTTTCGCAGAGGAGTAAGAGATCACTCCCCGAGACTTGCAACCTTTCGCTTCGGAGCTTTACTTGAACCGCACTTTCTTCACCACTCACATAGAGTGCCTTGACACCCGCAGCAGCCATGGTGGCAAGTGTTTGTAAAACCAATGTCGATTTTCCAATACCAGGATCTCCCCCAATTAAAACGAGTGAGCCCGGAGCGAGGCCACCCCCTAATGTACGATCAAATTCAGGGTTCGCTGTGCTTAATCGTTGGGTATCTTTTGTGGCAATACTTTTCAGCGGTCTGGAAACCCCGTGGGTGGTATCTCCGCCGAGTCCGCGTGTGGGGCGCGTCTCTTGAACAGGTCTTTCGACTAAGGAACTCCAAGCACCACAATGAGGACATTTCCCTGCCCATTTTGAGGATATCCCTCCGCATTCTGAACAGGCGTATTCGGTATCGTTCTTTGGTTTGGCCATGATTCAATAATAGAAAATGAGAGTGACAAAAAAAGTCAGTAACTATGCCAATAAAAAATCCCTCTGCAAGAGAGGGATTTTCAAACTCAAAAAAATGGTTACTCGTCATCCTCAACTTTTTTCTTTCTTCTTTTCTTCTTAGGCATAGCATCGTCAGCAACTGAAGATTGCTTTTTCTCAACAGAAACACTTGCAGCCTTTTCGCCACGTTTGGTGAATCCGTATTGACGAGGTTCGAAACCGTCAGGGAAACTGGTTTTGGCATCATAAATCACGTTCTTAGCCGTGAATTTTTCAATTTTAGCACGAGAAAGATCGGCACCAGAAAAATCGACGTCTTCCATTTTCGTATCAGCATCAAACTTTGCGTTCTGCAAGTTTGCGTTGAGGAACGTGACTTGACTGAGCTTGGCACCAGAGAAGTTTGCGCCCGTCATGGTAGCGAGGTCAAAACTAGTCATCTCTATCGTGGAGTTAGAGAAGTTTGCCTTGGTGAGATCCGCCTTGTCGAAAATATCTTTTCTTACGTAGGCTCCATCAAACACAGACTTCTGCATTTCAGCATTTCTGAACACATCTTTACTGGCTTCCGCATCAAAAAAGGAGGCTCCGTTCAATTTGCTCTTTTCAAAAGAACTCTTGGTGACTACGCCTTTATCAAAGACTGCTCCAGAAAGATCCTGACCATTGAATGTCATGTTCTTGAGTTCCGACTGAGCAAAAGAAACCATCTGTAGTTGAGTTCTAGAAAGATCGACCTCATTAAAGCTTGTGAGAGAAAGATCCGCTGCTTGGAGATTGACGTTGTTGAATTCTGTTCCACTAAAAATGGCACGAGAAAGTCCCGCTTTGGAAAAATTCACTTCCTGCAAATTCACATCAGAAAAATCGGCATTGATCAGGTTACAGGCTGTGAAGTCTGTTTTCACCATGATGGCATCAGAGAGATTTGCACTTCCCATGAGAGAACGGGAGAAATTTGTGTTGGTCAAATTTGCTTTGCTAAAATCAGCCATGGTCAAATCCACGTTCACAACTGATGCGTTAGTTAAATTGGCTTTACTGAAATCGGCTTGGTCAGAAACTTTCATCGCCTCCAGGCGGGCTCCTGTCAAATTCGCCTTAGGAAAACGGCTATCCAGAAGTGTTGCACGATAAAGATTCGCTCCTTGCATATTGGCATTTTTGAAATCGGACTCACGCATATCGGCACCGCTGATGATCACGTTCGTGAGGTTTGCCCCTTGGAAGTTGGGTTTATTCATCACGGCATTTTGAAATTTAACGCCTGTCAGGTCGGCATCTTCAAAGGATGCACCGTCACCGGTAACGCGCTGGAAGTCAGTAACACCTTGAACTGCTTTGGCTCCATCGAAACGGAAACCATCAATTCGCTTATCTCTGAAAGATACGTTGATATCCTTGTTACGCCAGTCACTGGTTGCTTCTTGAGCGAAGGTTCCGGAAACGATGGTTGCAACGAGGAGGATACCGAGTCTAGAGGTCAATTTAAGGTCCATATTCATGTCTTGATCCCTTTTTAAGAATTACCCAAAAAAATGAATAGCCCTAAAATAAATAAAAAAAGGTTAATCGGTTAAGAAAAACAAAAAAGCTTTTAAATAAAAGCTATTTTGCTCCCCGTATGGCTCAAAATTTGGCTAAAGAGTACGATGTTGTAGTCTGCGGGGCTGGTCCTGCGGGTTTGAATGCCGCTTATACGCTTTGTTCTATCTCTGATGGACAATGTCGCGTTGCTATTTTGGATAAAAAGGAACCATGGCGTGAACCTGTTTCTTGCGCCGAAGCCGTTTCCAAAAAAGCATTGGAACAGTTTTGGCCTTCCAATGAAGCTTGGATTCGACAACATCTTGACGGTGTGTATTTTACTTCTCCTGACGGGACGAAGGTGGACTTTACTCAGGATGATTGTGGCTACATATTGAATCGCGCCCTGTTTCATAGGGAAATGGCTGAAAACGTCGAAAAAAAAGGTGCTTTTTGTCATTTTTCTGCAGAATGCAAAAGCTTGTTCAGAGATGCTGAAGGCTTTTGGAATGTGGATGTCTGTGTCGATGGTGTCACAAGCTCTGTTCGAGCTCCAGTGATCGTAGATGCAACGGGTCCTGGTGCAAAGTTAACGCAAGGCGTTCCTCTGTTGGAAGCCCTTGAGGCAGGGGATACCGACTTAGAACCTGCGATTTTTGCTATTGTGGAAAATGTGGAACATAACCCCAGGCATATAGAACTCCTGTTTGGAAACAAGTATTTCCCTGGTGGCTATGGTTGGGTGTTTCCTCGCGATAACAATACAGTGAATATAGGACTTGTGAATGGTCGGAAATTTTTGAGAACACATTCTCCGAGAGCGATATTGCAGCAGTTTCTCGCCGAGCATTATCCTTCGGCAGTCGTGAAGTCGATTCACGGCGGTGCCATTGCTTGTGGGCAATCATTGAAACCCCTTGCCGTTGCCGGTTTTTTCAAATCTGGTGATGCCGCGAGTTGTGTGAATCCAATCAGTCGCTCTGGCATTGTGGAAGCTCTTGATAGCGGTCATATTGTAGGTGAATGTGCTTGGAAATGGTTGAACGCAAATTCAACGACGGAGAAGGAATCCATTGAAGCGGAGACTTATGCTCGTTGGATGAAGGTTCAAGGGAATACTCATTTACGACTTTGCAAGGCAAAATTGGCATTTTCGAGCATTCAAGATTGTCATTTTGACAAAGCGGCTCATAAGCTTGCTCGGATTCCGCAAAAAAAACGGACCCTTTTCCGTATCTTTTTTACGGTCCTTTGTACCTCGCCAAGTTTGCTTTGGAAAATGAGATCTTTTGTCTTTGTTAGGTAGGTTTTTGACCCATGAAAAGTATTGTCGCCATTCAAGATGAGATTCGGACTATTTTTGCTTCGTTTCAAACTCCAGATGATAAATGGAAATATCTCTTGACCCTTGCGAGAGAACATGAAGGCATGAATCCGTCACTCAAAGAGGAAAAATTTTTGGTGGTGGGTTGTGCCTCAAGAATGTTTCTGGTTCCTGAATTGAAGGACGGGCTTTTGTTCTTCCACATGGATACGGAAGTGGGTGCAGATAATCCTCTCATTAGTCGAGGACTTGGTGCCTTGGCACTTAAATTCTATAATGGTCAGAAGCCTCAGGATATTTTAGCCACGAACCCCGCTTTTTTTCAAGAAATAGGCTTAAATGTGGGATTGTCCCCCACTAGAGCGAATGGTTTCGCGAGTCTATTAAAACAAATTTATCTTTACGCGAAAGTATTCTCTGCGCTTGCCGTTAGAGGATAAAACTATAACAGGTTACTATGATTAGTTTTATGAATATGGGTAAGAATCGCCCAAATGAAGAGCCCGATGATGACGATGACGAAGAAGGTTCGGTTCCAGGAGAAAAGAAACCTGTTCCGGTTGTTCGGTCTTTTATGAGTTGGCAAGATGCGTTAGTGCTTCTTGTGATTGGATGTCTCGTTTTTGGTGGGTACAAGTATTATCAGTATTCTAAGCAGCATAGTGCGGACACCTTTGCCAAGTGCGCCACTCTTTTTGAAGCAAAAAAGTGGGTGGCGGCAGAAGCTTGCTATGATAGTACTTGGAAACTCAGTTATGTACCGCCTTCCTTAGACAGTCTAAGATCACTTCGTATTGGCGCTATTCAAGATTTGCGTAATGTTCAATTGGATATTTTTGAAGCCGCAGAATCTTATTGGAATGACGCGGATTCAGTAAAGGCTATCGCGGAAATGGCTAAGCTCGTTCCTCCTTGTCTATTGCAAGGCGAACGTCTTACCACTTGGAAACAGTGGGAACTCGTTGTTGTAAAAATGAATGCGGTAGCTCCTCAACAGTAATTTTTCTCGTTTCTCCAGGGAGAATTTGTATACAAACGCGGTGGGTGATTCCTGCCGTGTTTTTTTCTAGGCGCTCCGGCCATTCGATGAGGGTAATTCCATCACTTAACACGTAATGATCGAGGCCGATCTCTTGGAGGTCTGCGTGAGGTGCCAAACGATAAAGATCTAAGTGGTAGAGAGGGGGATCATTCGGATATTCATGGACAAGCGTGTAGGTGGGCGATGAGATTGAACCTTTGTACCCCAGAGCCTTACAAATGCCTCTACTGATCACCGTTTTTCCGGCACCCAAAGTTCCATACAATGCAACAACAGAACCTTGAGAAAGCGTTTTTCCAAAGGATTCCGCCCACTGTTCCGTTTCGTCTTCGGAATTTGTATGTGTTTCAATCACAGTTTGTCTCTGAATTGCTCGTAGGTAAATTTATGCACAAGTTTAAATTGGTTTTCTCTTGTCCAGATGCCAATACTCGGGTGTTGCACGCCGTTAAAAAATGTGGTTTTAACCATCGTGTAGTGAATCATGTCATCAAAAACGATTGTGTCTCCGATTTTTAACGGCTTGTCAAACGTATAATCACCAATAACATCGCCCGCAAGACAAGTATTCCCTGCCAGTCTATAGCTGAAAGGCTTTGCGTTTGGTTCTCCGCTCCCTTGAACCATCGGGCGGTAAGGCATTTCCAAACAATCTGGCATATGAGCACTTACGGAAACATTCAAAATAGCGGAATCAATATCGTTGTGTACAATGTCTTCGACGGTGGCCACTAATTCTCCCGTTTGCCAACCAATCGCTTCACCAGGTTCCATAATTATTTGGATTCCTGGGTAGCGCACGGAAAAGTTTTTAAGAACTTCTATGAGACGTTCTACTTGATAATCTTTGCGAGTGATGTGGTGACCTCCCCCAAAATTGACCCACTTCATTTGGGGTATCCACTTTCCAAATTTGGTTTCGAACGCATCAAGGACTGTTTCCAACGCATCTACGTTTTGTTCACAAAGGGCGTGAAAATGCAATCCTTCAATACCCTCAAGTAATTCAGGTTTGAATTCTTTGAGTGTGACTCCTAAGCGGGAGTATTGGCCACAGGGGTTGTAAAGATCTGTTTCAACAGAGGAACTTTCGGGGTTTACTCGGATACCTGGACTCACGTGTTTTGCAAGAGCCTTTTCTTTGAACCGAATCCATTGGTTAAAGCTGTTGAACGTAATGTGATTGGCGAGGTCCAAAATAGGGTCGATGTCTTCGTTAGTATAAGCAGGTGCAAATACGTGCACTTCTTTGTTCATTTCACGTCGGGCAAGCAACGCTTCATTAAGACTGGAAGCTGTCGCACCTGCAAGATATTCCGCTACAATGGGGAAGGTACTCCACATGCTGTAGCCTTTGAGAGCGCATATAATCTTAGCTCCCGTCTCGTTTTGGATGTGTTTCAGCAATTGAAGATTTTTGCGGAGGCGCGATTCCTCGAGGACAAAGCATGGGCTAGGAACTTGGGAGTAATCAATCATATTCCAAATTTATCTTCATTTGGGGTGGCAAAAGGCGATTCCACTCAAATAAAGCTGTTTTTTTTGTTAATGAGATCGACCTATCGTAATTTCCTTTAACTAGATTTAGTGCAGTAAAGAGGTTTTCTTTTGAATCGAATTTGTTCTATTCTTATTTTGAGTTTTGTTGCGTTAGCCTTTGCGGCGGACGTTTCTCCCGATTCTTTGACATCTAATCCAGACTCTGCTGTTGCGTTGCCCTCTTCGGTAACGCGAGGTCCAGGGGATTTGGGTGTGGCCATCCAAGCGAAGTTGGATTCTATTTCAGCGACAATCGCCTCTCAGGGGCAAAGTCCTGCAGATAGTGCCGCTAAAGCGCAAGCGGCAAAAGCGAAGGCGGATAGTGTGCGCGCCGCTTTGCAGTCAGGCAAGTACATTAAGCGTGCAAACTATGACAAGAGTAACTTTGACCATTGGAAAGTAGATACCCTTTTCCAGAAAAAAATGAAAGAGTTGGTGGTCGGCGTATGGCGAACTCCGATTCTGGCTCACGGTCATGCTTTTCGTGATGCGGAATTGCGTTTCGGTATGAACGATACTCTCTATGGTGTTACTCGTACATACTCGGATTCCGGCCGCTATCAGATGACGGGTGAGTACGCCTTCTTTGCTCGCTATCATTTTGACAATGATTCCATGATGGTGAGTCGTGAAGTCTTTTCGGATCGTAAAGTGGTTCGTTGGGATTTTATTCGCTTCAAGGTTACTGGCAATCAGTTGATGTACCACTTGACCAAGTTGGAGTTCCGCGATATGAATGACAACTGGTTGAATGCGTTGCAAGGTTTTGAGAATGTGACTCCTGAATACTACACTCGTGACCTTAAGAATCAGAGTGTGCATCCAGTTTTGAAACCCAATAAGATGTGATTTATGCGGCACCCGGCTTTGGGTTTGGTCGTTCTTTTCATTCTAGTTCTTCTTTTTTCTGGGGGAACCTTATTTTGGGGTCCTACCGATCTTTCTTTTCAGAGAGTTTGGAATGCCTTACTTTTCCCCGGTTCTGATTTGTCAGCGACACAAATCCTTTGGGAACTCCGTATGCCTCGTGTCTTTGCGAGCCTCCTTGCAGGGGCTTCCTTAGGGCTATCCGGCTTAGTGCTACAAAGTGTATTTCGAAATCCGTTGGCGGGGCCTTTTGTCTTAGGGGTGAGCTCTGGTGCGAGTTTGGGCGTTGCACTGGTCTTGTTAGCTGGGTTTGGGGCAGGCTCCTTGGGTATTCTCTCGGCTGCCGCGATGGGTGCTTTTGGTGTCGTTTTCTTGGTTCTTTTCTGTTCCAAATTTTTGGAACATTCCGTGTCCCTTTTGATTGTTGGCTTGATGCTCGGTTATTTAATGGATGCCCTTGTGTCTTTACTCATGTACTTCAGTGATGCGGAATCCTTACGCGGTTTTGTGACTTGGGGTATGGGTTCATTCTCTCGTTTAACCCTTTTGGAAACGCCTCGTTTTGCAGGTATTTTTTTTGTGGGTCTCGCCTTGATTTTGCTGGGAATTCGGTACTTGAATGTCGTGCGTTTAGGCGATGCCTTTGCGGAGTCTCTGGGTATCGCGGTGCGTCCGTATCGTTTGATTGTACTTGCGGGAGCCTCTTTACTTGCGACAGGGGCAACGGTGTATTGTGGTCCGATTAGCTTTTTAGGACTGGCGGTTCCGCATCTCGCCTATGGAATATTTCGGTCCTCCAATCATCGTGTGCTTATTCCTGCCTGCGCATTACTGGGCGCCCTTTTGGCACTCCTAGCGGGTTGGATTACAGAGATTCCATTGAATGCCGTGACCAGTCTTTTAGGGGTTCCCGTAGTTTTGTGGGTGCTTCTTGCATCCAGACATCGCCGTTCGGGAGGGGTTCGTGGCTGAGGAGCTTCTTACCGCAGATTCCTTGGGCGTAGGCTTCCATCAGCCACTCTTTGCTCCTCTTGATTTTTCTCTGCTTGCAGGTGAACTGGTGTGTTTAGTGGGTCCCAATGGAGCTGGCAAAAGTACGCTTTTTCGGACTTTGGCGGGATTGATCTCCCCAATGTCGGGAAGCATTACTTTGTGCGAAAAATCATTAGAGGATTATAGTGCAAGGGAAAGAGCCAAACTTTTGGCATCGGTATTTACTGCGGAATCGATTCCGAGTGGGATGACAGTAGAAGAATTTGTGGCTTTGGGGCGTATTCCTTTTACCAGTTTTTTTGATCACCGCACCAGAGATGATTATGCGGCCGTTGCTATGGCTTTGCGCGATGCAGATGCGGAATCGTTTGCGTCTCGTGAATTGTGCGCGTTAAGTGATGGCGAACGTTCTCGTGTATTTTTGGCGCGAGCACTTGCGGGGCACGCGCGCGTTCTTTTATTGGATGAGCCAACAGCCTTTTTGGATGTGCCGCATACTCTTGCCTTATTTCGGCTACTGCTTCGAGTGGTCAAAGAACAGAATATTGCGGTCTTTCTCAGTACACATAATATTGATTATGCTCTGCGATTTGCTCACCGTATTTTGGCGTTAGATGGTAATGGCAATGCGTGTATTGGGCCTATGAACGAGGTCGTGAATAATGGATTCTTAACTTGGGCGGAGATTGGAATCAATGAAAAAGAATAGCCTTTTATACTTATTTCTTTCTGTTTTTATTGTTTTGGGTTTAATTGCTTGCGCAGGATCTAAACAGGATAAATCGGATTATCCTTGTGGGAAAAAACATTTCTTATGGAAGGTTTCTAAGGGGTCGTCGTCTGTATGGGTGTTGGGAAGTATACACATGGCCGATTCTTCTTTTTACCCGTTGCCGGCTGTTTTAGATAGTGCCTTTAATGCGGCGGAAGCTTTAGTGGTGGAAATGGATATCACCGATGATAGTGTGAATACGCAAACGGCGAAACTTGTGGTAAAAGAGGGCTTTCTCCCCGAAGGTTCTACACTTCAGAACATAGTTTCAGAATCAACCTGGCTTCGATTAGAAACGCTTGCCAAGAAATGGAATGTCCCGGTGGAGACCTTTGCTGTGTTTAGGCCTTGGATGGTTGCGATGCAAATAAGTTCCATTGCCATACAAAAAGCGGGGGTTCTCCCGGAGTTAGGAGTAGACTATGTGCTTTTGGACCGCGCGGCTACAGCGGGCAAAGCGATTATCGGTTTGGAGACTCCCGCAGAACAAATACAAGTATTTTCAGAAGTTTCAGACAGCCTTGGCGTTATCTATTTGGAGAAAACTTTGGATGAAGTGGCGGTTGTGGATTCGATGGTTTCTGACTTTGCAGAGGCTTGGAAATGTGGTAATATTTCTGAATTGCAAAAATTGCTGGATTCGGAAACGGCGGGAGAAAAGCCCTATGAAAAGAGACTTTATAATGATCGCAATCAGGTGATGGCGCGGGGAATCGATTCGCTATTAACGCAAGGAACCAAAGCCTTTGTCGTGGTAGGGGCTGCACATCTTATTAAAGAAGAGGACAACATACTTAAAATTCTTGAAAATAAGGGTTATGCGATCGAGCGCTACTAAACAGGAGTAGCGTCTGTTATTCGTTAGTCTCGGTTTTTGCGAAGAGCGTGCAAGTCCAGTCCGATACGTGCTGCACGGTTATGGAGTGCCGTGCGGAGCATTCCGAAGAGTTCCGCCGTGCGAGTAATAGAACCCCCATTCTCACCTATTTTTTGGGTGATAAATCCCCGTTCTTGCTCCCTCTGAAATTCTTTGAATTGATCATAATTCATGCTAGCCCAAGAGAGCGTGGATGTGCTCGATTTCCCAACGTCAATGGGGGGCTCATCAATGAAAAGATCCTTTAGAGTGATGACCCCATTATCCATAAAGGAAACCGCTCGGTGAATGATATTTTCCAATTCGCGAATATTTCCAGGCCAAGAGTAGTTCAAAAGAACCTGTTTCGCCTCTTCTTGAATTTCTGGGATGATGCCAGAGGGGGAGTACATGGCAAGAAAATGCAAAATGAGCTCAGGGATATCTTCGCGGCGATCGCGGAGTGGAGGGACTCGGATCGGGATGACATTTAAGCGATAGAAAAGATCTTCGCGAAATTTTCCTCTCGCAATTTCTTGTTTGAGGTCTCTATTGGTGGCGGCGATAACGCGCACTGAAACTTGTCGTGGGCGATTGGCCCCCACAGGGCGAATTTCTCCATCTTGAAGGGCGCGGAGTAATTTGGTTTGCATGGAAAGAGGCATATCACCAATTTCATCCAAAAATAAAGCCCCGTCTGCGGCGGCTTCAAAAAGCCCGATCCGATCCGTATTCGCTCCTGTAAAGGCTCCTCGTAGGTGCCCAAAGAGTTCGCTTTCAAATAAGTTTTCAGGAATGGCGCTGCAATTGACAATGATAAATTTCGGTTGTACGCTTGCAATGGCTCTTGCAACAAGTTCTTTGCCTACGCCCGATTCGCCTTGGATGAGCACGGTTCCTTTGCTTGGAATCGATTTTTCAACATGGTGGTACAGCTTTTGGACACTTGCACTATGGCCTACAATTTTACGAAGACTCACATGAAATTGATGACGCAAACGATACAGCTCTCGGAGTCGAAGAATGTGCGTCATGAATTGGAGATGCACGTCTTCGATGCTGAGAAACCCTTCCAAATGAGAGAGAGTCGCGAACGTTATCTCGGTGGTATCTTGGGCGTAGCCCAAAAATAAAGTTTCAGGAGAAGCCTTGCGTAAATTTTCCAGGATGGCTGTATTGGAGAGATCGGCATAATCCAAGTCGAGGACCGCAATCGCAGGAATAAAGGACCTGATACAGGAGACCATTTCTGTGGGTTGCGAACAAACGTCCACCTCGTAATTAACACTCGCGAGTACGTCTTGAACAAAGGAAACGGTCGCGTTTTCCTGACTGAGCAGTAAAATGCGTGTCCTTGTGTCTACGACCATAGCGCTCTTTAACCGAGTTCTTTAGAGCGTTTGGTCGCCGCTTCAACCGCATGCATGAGGGTGCCTTTGAATCCACCGTCTTCCAACGCTTGGATGCCTGCGATTGTTGTACCAGCAGGCGAACAAACCATGGCGCAGAGTTCACCTGGGCCATGGTTGGTTTTCTTGACCATTTCCACACTCCCTTCAATAGTAGCCAGTGTGAGTTGCATGGCGACAGTGCGCGAAAGACCCATCCGTACGCCCCCTCTGACCAGGCCTTCGATAAATTCGAAAACATAGGCAGGTGCGCTACCGGAAAGCCCTGTGACCGCATCCATTAAAGATTCTTGAACGCGAACGGTGGTGCCGACAGGAGCAAAAAGACTTTCGGCAAGGGCAAGGTTTTCTTCTGGAATGGAATCGGTGGCGATGGCTACAGTGCCTTTACCAAC
>DBTP01000219.1 GCA_002307115.1 Fibrobacter sp. UBA1313
TCCATTCGCGAAGAACAATGTCAGTGGATGACTGCTGGCTCAGGGATTATTCATCAGGAGATGCCTCAGGTTTCGGAACGCTTGCTGGGTTGCCAACTGTGGGTAAATCTTCCTCAAAAAGATAAAATGATGGAACCTGCATATCACGATATTCTTCCGAAGAACATAGTACGCTTAGAAGAAGAGAATGTGAAAATCGGTATTCTTTCGGGGACTTATCAGGGGCACATGGGCGCTCGGACTGGAGATTATGTCAAGGTACAGTATTTGGATATCACGTTGAATCCGAATGCGGTTTGGAGTTACCACGAAACCCCGAATGACGAGACTTTATTTCTCTATCTCATTGAGGGAACTTTGGCGGCGAATACGGCACTGGATGCTTTTGAAGAAAAAGCTTGCGCTATACTCATGGAACCCTCCTCGAAACAAGAAACTTCCCATGATGAAGTGGTGGTGAAATCAGGACCCCAGGGGGCTCGGTTTTTTCTTATTGCCGCAAAGCCGCTTAAAGAGCCTGTAGCCTGGGGCGGTCCCATTGTGATGAATACCAAACAAGAGCTTAACGAAGCTTTTGAGGAACTTGAGAACAAGACATTCATTAAACACCTCAATCCCACATTTCTTTAGAAAAAAATTTTTTAGTAAAAATTTATGTGCTTTTTGAATTCACTTTTGATTGGTTTGCCCTTTTTCAAGACTAATATTCTTGGGTATTCTTACGAATCTGTAAGCTCAGACCTATCAACCTTTTGGACTTGACTTAACGGTTTTTGCGCCGATGTTTACTGCGGGCCAGATGTTTTATATGTTTAAGAGGTCGTAAAAAACGAAACAATCAAGTAATGGAAAATAAAAATGATGAGTTTCACTATTAGAGTTGCTGTCGAAGCCGATTTTGAACAAATAGTCAATTTGTTTAAAGAATTTGCGGCTTTTGAAAAAGTGCCGGAGCGAATGCTCAATTCTGTGGAACGGATGAACGCCGAAAAGAATCTCTTTCATTGTTTTGTTGCGGAAACTACTGACAAAATAATTGTCGGATATGTTACTCACTTTTTTGGCTATTTCACCTGGTATGGTAAATCACTTTATATGGATGATTTGTATGTAAAGCCAGAGTATAGAGGTGAAGGGATTGGTACGGCACTTATTCAGAATATTTTTGCCTATGCGAAGGAATCTCATTGCCATAAGGTTCGGTGGCAAGTTTCCAAGTGGAATGATCCCGCCATTGCTTTTTATAAAAGTATGGGAGCCGTGATTGAAGGTACGGAAGCAAACTGTGATTTAATTTTGGATTAACTTTTGACTCAATGATTTTCCGTCCATTAAATACAGAAACGTATACATTTTCGCGCCTTGCGTGAACCTTTCGTTTGAGGGATGCGAGGGGCCCGAGTTCATGGGTTGCTTTGTTTGATTTGAACTTTTGCGCCGTGGACTTGTGCGGTAAACAGAAAAAACGTAAATAATATTTAGGTCACCTCTAAAAATTCTTTTTCTATGAAATTGGCTGTGACACATCGCAATAAGTCGTCACTCAAAGTGGCTAATAACACCATTATTAGCCACTTTTCGTTTCTACTCTTGCTCGGTCTCGCTCAATTTCATGACCGCAAACCAATTTTTAGAGGTGACCTTTATTATTAGTGAAATCTATAACAAGCATTCGAAAAACGATTGAACCTCAGAGATAAGGCCTTTGCGTTGATGATATAAAGAATCTAATTTATACGCAATCAAAACGAGGATAATAGAATGCAATTAGATCAGCCAATCTTTCGGCATCTTTGGGTTCTTAGTATAGTGTCAATATGCTTTTCCATTTTGAGCTGTGGAGATTCTTCCAGTAAAAATGCGAGTGTGGATGAGTTGTCTGTCCCTGACTCTGCGACGTCTGCCTCGGGAACGTCTCCGTTTTCGTTGATTACGCTTGGCGCAACCTCTTTGGGAGACAGTGACGTTGCGCAAGTGATGTTTACCAATGCCCAAGGCTACTCTGTGACTCTCACCGCAGCGGCATCCAATCCCTTACAAGTCGTGGTGCCTTTATATGTGAATCCCGTATCGGGAGAACTGGATTCAGGTTCGGTCACTATCAGTGTTACCTATCCAGATGGCTCCATTAAAGCGGTCGATGGGACTCTTACCATTGCAGCTCCGCCCATTGTTGAAGGGGTGACTCCTGGAACTCTTACGCAAGCATTTGTTAATGGAACATTGTCCTATGTAAACGAAACACAAACGGCTTTGAGTAATCTAAAAACCGAGGAACCAGAAGCGGCCTCTTTGGTGACTACTGACATTGAGGCGGATCTTGCTCTAGATGTAACCACTCTGCAAACGATGAGTCTCTCCATTGATAACTATACGGGGGGGGATTCGTCACAAACGATTTGTGGTGCCAACACTTCCGATGGCGAAGCTTCGGTCACTATGGATTCGGCGATGCTTACCAATTCAGACCGGATTGTGGCTGCATTTTTGAATCAAATTCTTGTGACGGAAAAATCTACTTTGGCGAAGACAAACGCTGATGTGGAAACGAGTGGTGATGTTTTGGTTGACCTCGCTTCTAATTGGACCAAAAATTTAACTACGAATATTTCAACGGGGACACTGGAATGGGGCAAAAAAGTAGGGGGGACAGTAGGAGGGGCGACTGCTATTGTTGGCGTTTTAGTAGCAGCCACAGCCGCCACACCCATGGTTGCCGCTATTGGGACATCAGCAGCACTCATCGGTGCTGTGGGATATCTTTCGAGTACATTTGTGCCTGGGGCAACAGCGATGTTTTTAAATGTGGGTACCTCTATTATTTTGGATGGCGGATCTAAGTATGATGACATTCAACAAGGTGCGGCTTACATTGTGGGCAATACTCTTACTCAGGGAGCTTCTTTCCTCGGTGGGGAATGGATTACATCGAAAACCAGCGACCTCGGGGGTGCCCTCGCGGGTTATATCGACAATGAAGCGGGCATTACGGCGAGAGTGTCTGAGTTTGTGGCGAATTCTATTGTCTATGCAAATGTGACGTCCTGTTTTTATACGCTATCCTCTTACAGTGTAACCAATGCATCCACGGATCTCGGGGGCAGCTTTGTCATCATCACCGATTGCGCCTGGAAAATAAACACCGAAGCCTCCTGGATCAATATTACTAGTGACAAACAAGGCACGGGAATGAGCACGGTTTTATTCTCTTTAGATGAAAATACGACGGGAGCTTCGCGAACGGGAACGATCATGGTAGGGGACACCATTACTTTTACTGTGACTCAATTGGCTGATACTACAACAAGTTTGACCAGCGCATTTGATGGCACATGGACGGGGGATTACATTGGAACGCTGACCACGACCAGTGACTTAACGGAGACTCAGGTAACATCTAACATAACCTGTGATATTTCCAGTGGGATCATGAGTTGTACAACAACGTTTCAAGGCGATGCGATTTCTTTAGTAGGTGCCGTTGAAAGTTCAGGGACGTGCGCCTTTGCGTATAGTAATACGGCAGGAACCGTGGCACTAGGGTTTAGTGGTACTTTCTCCACAACAGCGAGTGATGGAACATGGGCGTTTGCTGATATGACAAATAATACGGTGACTGTTGCTGGCGACGGGGATTGGGAACTGACTAAGCAATAGGGGAGATAAAAAAGG
>DBTP01000173.1 GCA_002307115.1 Fibrobacter sp. UBA1313
ACCATGCCAACAATCATGTAAAAGGTCGTTGTTTTTCCTGCGCCGTTTGGGCCAAGAAGACCTACAATTTCGCCTTGGGAAACACTGATTGAAACATCGCGCACGACTTGGCGTCCACCGTAAACCTTAGATACGTTTTCTGTACGAATTGTTCGAACTAAGTGGTTCATTTTTGGGTCTCTCCGTCGGATTTCTTTTTCTTTGTGGCGATTAAATTTTTCAAATGGTTCCTTGTGGAGTCCTTTTTCGCTGGGGATGGGCTCATGCTGCCTTTGATTTTTTCTTTTTCTAAATCAAAATAGCGACCGCTTGCAAGTGTTTTATCACCGACCAATTTCAAATGTTTCACTTTGCTATCCTCAAATGAAATATAAATGGTATCCCCTGCCGACTCATTGCGTCCAGCGATACTGCGATCATTTTTTACGTGAAAATACGTGCTTTTGGCTTCGCCAGCGATCACTGCTTTCTGGAGTTTCCCCTCTTCAAAGGAAAGATCCAAACGGGATCCATCCATAAGGTTTTGATACTTCGCTAAATCGGATTCATAAAAGAGCCCGTGGGCGTTTAAGTTCACATACAGGCGCAACATTTTATTGTTCTTGAATTCGGCAAAAAGAGTGTCTCCAGTGGCTTCTGTAAACTGATCCGGTTTTCCTTTTTTGCCCGGTTCATGCTGTTTGCCATGAGCGTTGCGGATTACCAGTGCAGAACGGAGCATCCGTGATTCACTGTCAATGACCAAGTAAATGGAATCCCCTGTGAGTTCATAATTTTTCATAACGCATTTGGGGTGCCCTTTTAAGGCGAGCCAATTATTTTTTTTATCCAAAAAAGCCGTGTCACAGGTGATGACATAATCTTTTTCGGTGACTACCACTTCGCGAAACGCCTGTGCGAATTCATTTTTTTTATCGTAAGTAATGTATTTCGCTTTGACGGCAACAGTGTCTATCGTTTTGTCTTTGCGTTTTTCATATTGATGCAACAATGGTTTTTCGGGAAGCACCAAAAATTCTTTTTGTTTATCATAGACAAGATACTGACCGAAAAAAGCATAGGTACCGGCGGAGTCTTTGGCTGTAACATCCCCGGTGGCGGTGGCTGTTTCGGTTTTCTTTCTATAGTTTCCGCTACGGGCCTGTATAAAACCGTCTGGGTGAGTAAAGAGGAATCCCCCATCACATTGCACCAGATCAACGTCTTTGTTCCAAACAGCACGTTGCGTGCGAAATTGTATAGAGTCATGGATAAAGTGAACTCGACCGTTTAAAACTAGATGCCCCGCTTTTTGGGAAACCGCAAGGCTATCTGCATGTTGCATAATCAATGGGGATGATTGAGCAAAAAGAGATGTGGTTGTGCAAAAAAGAACTCCGCAAAAAGCGACGATTCTGAAAGGGTTCACGGAGAGCCCCCCGTCGTTTTATTTTGAGAAGGGAGGGGGTGTTTGGGTGGCAACAATGTTGGTGCTGTATATTTCTTTGCCGATTTTCTTTTTTGATCCGGTATTTTTTGCGACGGTGGCTTTAGGGAAGAGCTACTGGAAAGAGCGACGGAAGAGGAAGAGGTTAATTGGGTGTCGTTTTCTTTCTTGTCTTCTTCTTTAAGGCGTTTGGCGGCATCTTGGAAAATACCCGTTACGTTAGAAAGAATTCTCCAGTGATCCATACGAGCATCGCTTTCAAATCCCTGACCTTGAAGTACATCTCCATTTTCACTCACGACACGCACATAGCTTTCCGTTTTCACCAGATTATCCGTTTTGTGCCAAAGGAGAGAATCGGCGCGGACGGAAGCTCCTTTAGGCGTCAGAGCATAAACGTGCCCATAAGCAAAAACAAAATCCATCCGCGTATCGAGAGTTCCCGAGTCCGCACGAAGGAAGGCGACTTTGTCGCCTAAGGAATCAAAAATGTCCACAATAATAGGCTTAGCAAAAACCTTTTCGCTTCCTGCCCACCTTTCGAGATAGGCTGTTTTGAGTTTCCAGGAAAGTACTTTTTTTTCATAAAAATCGAGAAGTGTCGTGTCGGTAAAAAGCATCATAGGGCGATCAGGTGGTTCTACCCAAGGAGGTTCTTCGTCAAGTTCTTTGCAACCGTTCCAAAGGATGGCAAACCCCAAACACAAGGGGAGAATAAACGCTTTAGCGCTGAGTTTAGCGAGAGAAAGCAAAAACTGTGCCATACTGCAAAAATTACAATTTAAAGACTGAAATATCTGGAAAATTTGCGAAAAAGGGAAAAAAGAAAAGCCCCTCAAAATAAGGGGCTTTGAAAATAATTGCGATTTCTCAATTACATGGTAGCAAATAAGAAAATTGCAAGCATTTGTGCAGAGAATATGCGCATGAGCATTGTCAGAGGATAAACGGAAGCGTAAGCCACGTTTGTCGCATCTGATGGCGCAAGTGCATTCGCAAAAGCGAGGGCGGGAGGATCTGTCATCGAACCTGCAATAGTACCGCAGAGAGAAAGGTAATTCACTTTGAATACGCAGTGTCCAATGACTCCTATAATCGCGAGAGGAACGAACGTAATCAAGGAGGCGAGTGCCATGTAGTGCAGACCATCACCATTCACGAGCACATCCACAAAGCGGATACCTGCATTAAGACCAACGCAGGTAAGGAACAAGGTAATGCCAAGTTCACGAAGCATTAGATTCGCACTGGAAGCCATGAAGAAATTGAAGGGGCCAATGGTCCGTTTGCGGGAAAGCAAAATGGAAATAATCAAAGGACCCCCCGCGAGACCAAACTTCAGAGGTACTGGCACGCCGGGGATGAAGATAGGAATGGATCCGAAAATGACACCAATAAAGATTCCCAGGAAGGCGGGAAGAATCTCAGGATGATCCAAAGCTTTCAACGAATCGCCGAGTTGCTTTGAAACGGCGTTAATGGAATCTGGCGAGCCTATCGCAAGAAGTTTATCTGCAAACTTCAGGCGAAGATTGGGGTTCCCCGTGAATTTAAATTCTCCACGAGTGACGCGGCTGATAGCAACGCCATACTTATTAACCAAATCAAGGGACTTGATGGATTTTCCGAGAACTTTTTGATTAGTGATCAGAATGGTTTTAGAAACGAGGTTAGAGGAGAGCTCTGTCAAGGGCTTCTCTAAACGCGTACCAATACTGTTCGCGATAGTGGCTAAAGCGTGGGGGAGGCCCACAATATGGACTGCGTCGCCTTCTTGGAGGATTGTTTTATCATTAGGAGTGGAAATGATGTTGTCATGCATGAATCGGGTAACGACAACCCCTGATTTTTCAAAATTCGGGATGGAAGAAATGGATGCACCGAAGAGTTGCTTGTTTTCAACACGCACACTGAAAGACTCAATGTCGGCAGTACCAGAAGAAATAGATTTTGCATATTCTTCGGCTTGCTTCTCTGGGTTTTGGCGGAAAATAACGCGGAGCAAAATCATGACAAGAATAATCCCGAGAACGCCAAAAGGATAGGCGACAGCGTACCCAATTCCAGGGAGCTGAGCTACATCAGGACTGATCCCTTGGGCGGCAAAAGCCTGCTGGGCGGCACCGAGAGACGGCGTATTTGTGACGGCACCGCAAAGCATACCGATCAATACGGGCACTTGGTTGTGCATATCCGTAAAGAAGTATATTGCGAGTGTCATACAGACACCGAGGGCAACATTAGACAATGCTAAAATGTTCAAGACGAGACCATGGCGGCGGATAGAATCCACGAAGCCTGGACCGACTTGCATACCGATGGTATACACGAACAGAATAAGACCGAATTCCTGCGCGAAATGCAATACTGCAGGCTCTAGTCTTAAGCCAAAATGCCCTAAGGCGATACCAACAAAAAGAGCACCTGCTCCACCGAGACAAATGCCCTTCACTTTGATTCGCCCAACCATAAGACCCAAAGCCGCTGTCACTGCCAAGACCACCACTTGCTGTCCTGGAGAGGCGACTGTAAAAATGTCAATTAGCCATTTCATAAAATCCTCCGAAGTGACAAAATTAGTAATACGGAAGATTCTCTTCAAGCTACGTTAAGGGTTATTTTTCTTCGCGGCCGATTAAAAAAGCCTTTTCGTTCCCTTCATGGAACTTTTCAGCAAAAAGTTTCTTAAGTGTGATTTGCCATTGAGCCATGGGGAAATCAAAATAGGTACTTAGTTTGCCTAGCATCGCTACATTTAGCGTTTTTTCGGAAGGGAGTTTAGAAAAATCAATGTCTTTAGGAGTCAACAGAAATCCCCCTTTTTTGAGGTAGGCTTCATTGACAGGAATTTGATCTTCTGCAAATACTACCAGAAAATCCGACTCCCCATCAGGAATCATAGGGCTGTCCACAGAATCGCCGAAACGCACATCGCTCGCGATAGAGCCGCCACGCTGACTCATGCCATGAACTTCCGCTTTTTTGACATCATAACCGAGTTCAAAAGTCAGTTCCGCTAAAACGTCACTCGCCTTGAGAACCCCGGTTCCGCC
>DBTP01000010.1:0-13198 GCA_002307115.1 Fibrobacter sp. UBA1313
TTATTCTTTTATGTTTATGGAAATAGTTCTTCTCCCGAACTCAATGAATCTGAATTATTGAATTCAATTTCTACGCCTTCATCCTCAGAGGCCTCGTTTGAATATTTAGAGACTAGAATGGAAGGAACTTCTTGGTTCTGTAAAGGCTCGGAGTGGGATTACATCAACATTCACTTAAAGCATTATTATGAATACATCTACCTTTTGAAATTCGGTACAGATCATCAGGGGACACTCAAATGTGAAAAACAAGATACTTGTTACGTTTGTGATTTGACTACAGGAAAATGGCAAGTGTCTCATCACTCAACGATTCCTTTATACACCTTCAATTATAAGGTGACCTCTCCTAGCACGATACAATTGACTCACTACGCAGGGAAAAAGCTGTCAGCGACCGATTCTATAAAGACGATTAGCAAAATCACGAATCAGTCTCTCTATATCGATTTTATAGGCAAATATTTTACGAAAGAATAGTTCTCGAATAAAGGTTTTTGATTCATTTGCGGGACGTAATCTCTGCAGATTCTGATTTTTTAGCCGACCGCATTATCGGCTTCTAGTGATAGAAAATGAATTTCTAGAAATTCCAGTGGGTTGCTAAATGTTTCTTGAGTGCCAGAGGGGCGCTTTTTGTCCCGGTCTTCATATCTATTATTCTCTAGCGACGAGCAGAGATTTAGATCTGGAATCTGTATGCCAGGGAGTGCGGGGATTTCATTGAATTGGTTCTGGTGATAAACTGGGGATTATGGGAATCTGAAGTTCGATGATTTCCGTTCTTTGCAAATTTCACAAAAAATGCCATTTTAACAAGATTAACAATAGTTTTAACAATTTTAACGGTAGTTTTTTCCTTTAAAAAGGGCGTGTTTCTGCTACCTTGAGCCCAAAATTCATTCAAGGTAGGATATCCATGACATTCCATACGAAAAACACAGGGACGCGCTTTTTTCGCACGCTTCTGGGCGTTGGCCTTTTTGCCCTAGCAATGGGAAATCCCGTTTGGGCGTTAACGGGAACATTTCAGGACAATTCCGGCAACGCTTTGGCGAACGCGACGGTGAAACTTGTGGTGGCTAACGTTTCTGGAAAAACCGATTCTTCCGGCTATTTTTCGCTTTTGAGCACCTCGGGGATGACCACCGCGGCTTCTTGGAGCGAAACCTCTTTTATTACTGGTGGATTCATTTCGTTCACGGTACCACAGCAGGAAAATGTGAATCTTTCGATTTATTCGCTGCGGGGAGCGTTAGTAGGCAATAATCAAGGGGTGTTTGCCGCCGGGGAACACGCCCTCTCCTTAAGCAAAATTCTTACAAAATCAAGCTCCGGACTTTATCTCGTTGTGTTGCGCACGGGTTCAAATGCTCAGACTTTCCGTTATTTTTACGATAAAACCAACAACAATGGGACAGTCTCCTCAAAAATAAAAAGCACTTCCCAGACACTGAACAAAACGGCCCCCGCTGACACTGCTGCCATCGATACTTTGGTCGTTTCCAAAATTATCGATGGTGTTACCAGTACGCGCAAACTCCGCATTTATAGTTACAAGGATTCTATCAACACTTATCTCTCCGATGGCCGGCAGATTCTGATTATTGATCCCTCCAATGATAACGATGGAGATGGCCTTACCAATTACGAAGAACGCTACCTCTATTTCACCAATGCGGAACTCACCGATACCGATGGGGATGGTGTCTCTGACCATCAGGAAATACTGGATGGTAAGGATCCTCTGGTCGCTAATGTCCCTGATTTTACGTTCGCTCCGGTGTCTTATCCAGAGCTTATTGCCAAATACGCCACTAGCAACGGGACTACTTCTGAAGAAACCATTTCCAGTGGCGGTGAGTATACTGAATCCAGCACTTTTACAACCTCTCAGGAATTGAATTGGAAGACCGAAGTGGCGGTAATGATTGGAAGTGAAGTGGAATTGAAAGTCGATGGGGGAGCCAAACTCAGCGGATCTCTGACCAGTACTTTAGGGGTTGGTGGCAGCGTTTCATTCTCACAGGAACAATCGGAATCCATGACTGAAAATTGGGAGCGCTCCAAGTCCTATTCCACCAGCACGGAAACCACTTGTGAAGGAGGAACCATCGCTATCGATATCAAGCTGACGAATAACAGCGGTCAAAATCTCACGCTCATGAGCCCCGTGGTTCGCCTTTCAAGCAATGGCTATCAGGCGAGTACGCTGGAAACATTGATCGGTGAACTCCGTATGGACGATGACAGTGTTTATATTCCTGCGGCAGCCAATCAAAATACGGTCACGAGGCGCTTCTCCGCGACGATTGATAATCCAGATTTGTTTGAAACCCTGGTCACGAAATCAAGTGGCCTCACGGTTCAATTGCAGAATATCCATTTTCTGACTTCCTTGGGGGCTATTGATACGCTCATGAACAATGTGTATAACCGAACAGCCCTGGTCAACGTGGATTATGGAGACTACTCTGCTTCCAAAAAATTGGTTAAAAAATACATTGTGACGCGCAATCAGTACAACGATTTCTATACCAGCCAGGAAGATCGTTATATCTCTTCTTCACTCGCTAAAGTCCTGAAAACAGCAGGTTCTACGGTGGTCTGTGATAGTACCGATAGTCATTATGGCATCCAGTCCATTGATGGTCTTGAGAACGGTGCTGTAACCAAGGGAAGCTGGTCTGTGTCCATGCAGGCACGTACAGAAAGCGATTCCATCACGGTGTATGGAACCTATGCAAATTATGATCCCTCCACTATTGGCGCGAACGGTCACAGCGTTATTACGGTCATGTATTCTGCCGATACCGATGGAGATGGCCTTTCGGACAGAACGGAGGCGGTTCTCGGAACGGATCAGACGAATTGGGACAGCGATGGGGACGGTCTTTCCGATGGGGAGGAAGTTTTTGGCTGGAAGGATGCCGTGATAGATACTCTTTGGGAAACCAATCCTTTGAATCGTGATACCGATGGCGATGGCCTGCTGGATTCTGAAGATCCTGACCCGCTCACAGCGGCTATCAATCCCTTGGATTCTGTGGTCTCTTTAAAATCCATCACCATTATTCCTACCCAGGGATCCTCATGGACCTCTGCCGTCACCGATGAGAGTTCGCTACAACTCAATGTCGCTGTTAATTCGATCATTCGCGGTCCTGCCACTTTAAAGCTCACATTTGATCATGCCATTAATTTCATGAGAATTACCCGCGTTGGTGGAAAAGATACCCTTATCACATATTATCCCACCAATGATCCCATTGTCACCTATACGGTCAAGTTGCCTTTGGTGCTGGGAAGTAATTCCATTCAGGTGACTCTCTACTCCAAAAATGGCACGCAGACAAAAGTTCTGAATCTCACAGGAATCAACAGACGCCTGATACAGATTGATCCTACTCAAACGGCTCTGTTTCGTGTGGCGCAACCTGCAGGGAGTCTATTGGGTATAGGTGCCGATATTTATATGAATGTGGATGCCATCAGAGCTCTCGATCCGCTGGTGAATCGAGTGGTATTACTTCGCAGTGATATTTATGCCGCGCCAGTGAATACGGCGAAGAAAGCGCAGTCGTTAATTGCTCAGGATCTGGGAGATGGAGGCATCGGATCAGCGCGCTTCTCTGCAGGGCAAGTGGTTTATGGCAATGGGACTGTCAGTAATTCTTATCGTGTGATAAGCGTTTTGGACAGTGGAACCTCGACTATTACCAATTCTGATTCCACAACCAAACGCCTTAATGACTTTATTTACTTCCCCTACACCGCAAACGTCGGTGGGTCTGATGGCCTCAATTACTACACGGCACCTTCCACTGGAGTGGGTTCCTACTATGCGAATGAACGAACCATTGTGTTGGATTCGATTTATGCGCTCTTAGTTCAAAAGACTCAATATCCCGTATACATTGGTCTCGGTATTTATCTGTACTACGATTGGCAACATATTGTGCAGCCCAGCGTTTCTATTAAAGGTACTGCTTATGCCCAGCGATCCGACTGGACAACGAATGGAACGAATAATGTTCGCATAATTTATCTCAAAATAGATCAGGAACTCAACGGAGAAGACTTCATTCTTGGAAAACCCTATATACAGAATGGCGCGGAGGAAGGCTGGTTCCGAATCAATGAAAGTGGTAATTGGCTCAATAACGGCTCCTATCCGGATAGTATAAATCTGGCTCAGATCATAGATCCTAAAAACTATGCTCTGGATACCAACTGGACTTATGGAGCTTACACGGCTAACAATTTTGCCGATACCCTCTGGTTCGATCATGCAACGCAGGGAAATCGGGCTACTGCGGCGAGTGCGATTGATTATAAGCATCCGGTCAATTACTTTGATAACGGCATCGGCATCAAGTGGCACTTCAAATACAATGACCCCAAAAAACAGGGAAATTAAGCCCATTTAATTTTCTGCCATAACTCTCTTTTAATTAAACTCGCCTAATCTTCCCTTTGGAGATAAGGTGAGTTTTTTTTGTGGATATTTTTTGACACCAAAGACCGTATTCAACATCTATTTCAATGGGAGAGCCAGCATTCGCAATGTAGTCTTCGCTGAGGGCAAGTGAAAAATACGAGTTTTCAAGGTGTTCGCGAGGTGATGCAAATACTCAATGGTGAAATGAATTTGTTTCTGCCGAATCAGAAAGATTGGCAGATTTTCAAGGCCAATTAAATCCTTTCAGAGGCCTCCCACGTTTCCTTCAATACTGTAGTAACCAAAATATCTGTTCATACGATCAGTCCGCGTGTCGGTTATTTCGCGTTCGAGAACTGATTTTGTGAGGCCCGTTCGTTGTGTTTTTGGCTTCGGGAAAGGGAATGATTCTATGAGGACATGCTCATATTTCTATTTTGATCACGGTTTTCATGATAGAAAAAGGATAAGATTTTATGGCAACTTTTGTAATGGTGAACGGTATTCCTGGGAATATGGGGCGTCTTGTCGCTGAGACGTGTGTGGCACGCGGCTTGGAACTTGTGCCGTTCTCGCTGACGGGCGAAATGATTGTGGAAAATGAAGCCGAAGTGGCCGGCCGTAAAATTATCCTTTTGAAACCAAGTAATCGCGAAGCGCTTATCGGCGATATTCTGAAAAAATATTCGGGATTAATTTGTATTGATTACACGCATCCCACGGCTGTGAATGATAACGCGACTTTTTATGTGAATCATAAAATTCCGTTTGTGATGGGCACCACGGGTGGAGATCGCGAAGCCCTTATTAAACTCGTTGCCGAAGCCAATCACCCCAGTGTCATCGCTCCGAATATGTCCAAACAAATTGTGGCTTTTCAGACGATGATAGAATATTTGGCGACGGAATTCCCGACCGCTTTTGATGGTTACCAATTGAGTGTGGTTGAAAGTCATCAAAAGACAAAAGCGGATACCAGTGGTACGGCCCGCGCCGTCGTTCAGTCTTTTCAAAAAATGGGTTTAGACTTTGATGATTCACGGATCGAAATGGTGCGTGATGAAAAAAATCAATTGGAACGTATGCATGTTCCCGCACCATATCTCGGCGGTCATGCTTTCCATACCTATTCTCTCGACAGTGCCGATGGCACCGTGCACTTTGAATTTCAGCATAACATTTGTGGTCGCTCTGTCTATGCAGAAGGTTCTGTGGATGCTGTGAATTTTTTGGCAGAACAGATTGCAAAGGGAAATGGGAAACAGTTTAATATGATGGACGTTCTTCGTTCTGGAAAAATGCGATAAAACACTTCGCAATACGGCGTTGCTCTTCCTTCGACGTGCATGAGCACGTCTTCAGTCATCGCGCCTTGTCTTGCTCGGTTTTATCGCATTTTTCAAGGCTCATCTCTTTTCTTTGAAGTTCATCTTTGCGAAACCTCGTTCCTCGTTTCGCGGGGGAGACGCGTTTTTGAAATTCATTTCTGCGAACCTCGTTCCTCGTTTCGCGGGGGAGACGCGTTTGTGAGGTTCATCTCTGCGAACCTCGTTCCTCGTTTCGTGTGGAGAATCGTTTTTGAAGTTCATCTCTGCGAACCTCGTTCCTTGTTTCGCGAGGGAGACGCGTTTTTGAAGTTCATCTCTGCTTGGTGTTTGTGGTACATGATGGATGAAATGTACTGTGAAAATTTTGATTTTCCTTTTGACGTTCTTGGTGATTGAGTACGAATGATTTTTTAAAAATCGGATGTGGACATGGGGAACTGTTCCTTTGCACACTGGACTAAAGTTTAGGAGGATTGCTCAAGTTGTATGAGATTTCATCTCTCTGTATTTTTATAGCTTGTGGGAGTGATTTTTCGCCGAATTCGGATTGATGCTGATCTTGGTCTAAAATGAGCTATATTTTCAATATTCATATTTTTGGATGCAATGATGACAACCACTATAATAATTGTTCTTTGTGTCTTGGTACTCGCCGCTTATCTATTTGACCTGACATCTGCAAAAACTAAAATTCCTTCTGTTATTCTGCTTTTGTTGACGGGTTGGTTGATTCGGCAATTCATAATTCTGTTTTCTTTGACCGTTCCAGATCTTTCTCCGGCGTTACCGATTCTAGGGACCGTGGGGCTTATTTTAATTGTTCTGGAAGGCTCGCTGGAGCTTGAATTGGATAAAACAAAAGCCCCTTTGATTATAAAATCATTTGTTACGGCATTGGTTCCGATGCTTATCCTTGCTTTTGGATTAGCATTTGTTTTTTGGGTCGCCGGAAGTTCCAACTATCGGTTGAATTTAATCAATGCTATTCCTTTGTGTGTAATCAGCAGTGCTATAGCCATTCCGAGTGTGCAGAACTGTTCTAAGCATCGCAAAGAATTCGTGGTGTATGAAAGCAGCTTTTCCGATATTTTGGGGGTGATGTTTTTCAATTTTATTATAGAAAACCATTTTTATGGAATTCAGGCTTTTGGGGACTTTTCAGTTCAGCTTTTGGTGATCTCGGTATTCTCTTTTGTGGCAACAATGGGTTTGGTTTTATTACTCCGAAAAATTGATTCCCATGTCAAATTTGTACCCATGATTTTTGTCATTATTCTGATTTATGAAATTTCGAAAGTATATCACTTGCCTGGCTTAATTTTCATTCTCATGTTCGGATTATTCTTGGGCAATGTAGACGAAATGAGAAAAATAAGACAGATAAAAAAATGGATCCCAGAGAATCTGGATGCGGATGTTCACCGATTCAGAAATATTATTTCGGAAGGCTGCTTTTTGATAAGAACTTTGTTCTTTTTACTGTTCGGTTATTTGATTGATACTTCTGAACTTTTGAATTCGGATACTTTGATATGGGCTGTTGGTATTACTGTTGCCATTTATGGGCTGAGAGCCATTCAGCTAAAATTTTCAAGGCTTTCTTTTTTCCCGTTGCTATTCATTGCCCCTCGGGGATTGATTACCATTCTTTTGTTTGTATCTATTGGATCGTCGGATTTGATTTCGTTTGCCAATAGATCTTTGATTATTCAAGTTATTGTTTTGACTTCTCTGGTCATGATGATGGGGTTCATCTTGAATCCATTACTAAAGAATAAAAAAGCGGCGAAAGAGAAAATGTTAATAGACGCGGAAAAATTTTAGAGGTGCCCTGAAATGTATTTTGGAACTGCGTTCAGTGGCTATGCTTAAGGAACTCGTAGGTATTTGGCTTTGCGATGGGTAAGGCGGTAAGACGCGCACAATCATAATTCAATATTCGTACTGGATTTTGGAACGGCGAATAATAGGGGTGCTCATTTTGCAGGAATTAAAATTCTTAAGCTAACAAGACTCTGATTCTCACACTCCCCTTTCTACGATTTGCTGAGAGTTCGTTGGAGGCGCATTTGATTTCTACTCATGCGTGACCGTTTTAAATCGGAAAGCCTTGGTTGCATTGTTCTCATTTCGAGAGCACTTTTTTAGTTATGTACATTATCTTGCTAGGCTTTATCACATTTTTCAACTCTTTTTTTCTGAAGTTTTTCTTTGTGGAACATTAAACTTTGTTTCAAGTAGAAGACATTTAAGCTAGGAATTTGTTTTTTGCAGACAATTGTGTAAGAATCGCTTCCGAAAATTAGACGATAGGTTGTGTGTCGTTTTTTTTTGCTGTTTTTGTTTTCCATGAGAATATGTTTTTTCTAAACTTTACTCTGAAAGAAAGAAAAAATATGTCCAATAATCCTTATTTCTTAGATCTTACCCATCGTCCGCGGCGGAATCGCAAAAGTGAGACGGTGCGTGCGCTTGTGCGCGAAACAAGCCTTTCTGCGGCGGATTTAGTTTACCCTGTTTTTGTGATTGAGGGTGTCGATAGGGAAGAAGCAATTCTTTCAATGCCGGGTATTACTCGGAAAACAATCGACAGGCTTCTTCTGGAAGTGCAGGAATTAGTGAATTTGGGTGTGATGGCGATTGCGCCTTTCCCTGCGATTGATGAATTGAAGAAAAATCCAATGGCTACGGAATCCTCCAATCCAAAGGGTTTGGTGCAGGAGTGCGTTCGCCGCGTTAAGGCTACTTTTCCGCAAGTGGTGGTGATGACCGATATCGCTTTGGATCCATTTAATAGCGATGGCCATGATGGCCTTGTTTCTCCTTCTGGAGAAATTCTCAATGATGAAACGGTGGATGTGCTTTGTAAGATGGCGGTGAGCCATGCGGAAGCGGGCGCTGATTTTGTTTGCCCTTCAGATATGATGGATGGTCGTATTGGTGCTATCCGTTGTGCTTTGGACGCGGCGGGTTACACGAATACGTCCATTATGGCTTACAGTGCCAAATATGCCTCTGCTTTGTACGGGCCCTTCCGCGAGGCTTTACAGTCTGCGCCAAAGGCGGGTGACAAAAAGACTTACCAAATGGATCCCGCCAATCGTCGTGAGGCCATTTATGAAGTCGCTCTGGATGTCGATGAAGGTGCTGACATGGTGATGGTCAAACCCGCCAGTTTTTACTTGGATGTGATACGTGAAGTGTCTGATCATTTTGAGCTTCCAGTGAGTGCCTACCAAGTGAGCGGTGAGTATGCAATGCTTTGCGCGGCTGCCAATCATGGCTGGCTAGATCGGGATCGTATTATTTTGGAAAGTCTTTTGAGTATAAAGCGGGCAGGTGCAAAAGTAATATGGACCTATTTTGCTAAAGAAGCGGCGATGTTGTTAAAAAGAAAATGAAATATTTCTAAAACTTTGTATAAATCTGGAGTTCAGTTATAGACTGAAGTGTATGGAGCAAAAATGTTAAAGAACGGAAGTAAAATTTTTAGTTTATTTGTGTGTATTTTTGTGGGATCTTCTGTCGCCCTTCCTCCCAGAACATGGGATGCTATTTTTGATGCTGAGGGTTCGGGTGATTATGTGTCTGCAAAAGTGGACGGGCAGATTCGTTTTTTTAAGTACACCTATTATGGAGAAATTCAACCGCTTGCCTTTACTGTAAGCGAAGGCAACTTTAGTTTTGTTGTCTCCGGCAATTTAAAGGTTCCTTCAGATAAAGTAGAAAGTGATTTTTATGCCACCTGTAACAAAACAAAAGAAGTATGGATTTCTTGTTTCAATCAGCCACAAAAATTCGGGAAAGAAAATCTAGTCGTTGATATCAAGGGGATCGATCTCGCTTGTAATGACGACTTGTATGCTATTCGAGATTTGCATATCAAATTCAAAAATGAAACTGCTCAAACATGGTGGGATACAAAGTTTGAAGGGAAAGAAAAGTTCAAACGCAAGCAACTGGCTGATTTTCGTATTGCGGAACAAGAACAAAGAATAGCTGTTAAAGACGCTTCAAGCGAGATCGTTGATTCTCGTGATGGGAAGGCCTATCGTGCAATCGAAATTGAGGGGCGTACTTGGATTGCGCAAAATATGAATTATGAAGTTCCTAATGAGTCTTGGTGCTATGAAGATAATGTCTCTTACTGTGAACGAGGAGGACGTCTTTATACACTGGAGGGCGCTCGCCAAGCCTGTCCCAAGGGCTTTCACTTGCCTCGGGATAGCGAATGGCAGGACATGCTCACTAGTCTTACCCAATGTTATGATGGGGTTCAAAATTGTGGCGCCTTTGGTGCGAAACTGAAAGCTAAAACAGGGTGGCAGGGTGGCGGCGGTACAGATGCCTATGGTTTTACTGTATTCTCTTCCGGGCGTCGTGATGTGTTGGGGAAGGGGGGACGCTTTGTGGATATGGGTGAATACGCTGCCTTTTGGTCCGCCCAAAATGGCCGAAATGAAACTATTTGGATTTGGGTGTTAGGACGCATGGGCGATAATATGGTGCGTGAGCTTGCTCCTAGTAAAAATCAAGCCTATTCCGTTCGCTGCATTGACGGAGATTAAATTAGGACCGTACCTTAAGCTAAAAAATTAGTTCAGGGAGCATCATTTTTTGCTAAGGAAATAGTTCTGATATTTTTTATTGATAATAAAGTATTTTTTTTACTATCTATTGGAATAGGTTTTTCAACATAAAATAAAAAAGGGATAAATGAAACCAATAGTTTTTCTATTGCTGGGTCTTTTTGTCTTTGGCTTAATGGCTTGCGGTGGCGACTCTTCTTCTGGCTCGAATGGAGCTTCGCTTAGCAATTCTGCTGTGATTGATGAAATGGCTCAAACATTTACCATTTATTCACCAACGTGTACTTATGCAGATGGTGCGGTGACCTTTGATGAAAAGGGACTGACTGAGTTCTACAATTATTCCATTGATGCTGGCGTTCTAAAGTTAGTAAATGAAGATAGTTATACCATAGAATTTACAGGCACGTCTTCAACCATTATGGGAACATGGAAAATGAGTATTTACGGGGTGAATCAGACGATTAATATTTCTGAAAACGCTGTAAGCACTTTAGTGGAATATGCGGATGGTTTTTGTGCTATGGATGAATTTGAAGACAGCTATGCTGACGACTCCTACGCTATAACTAAAATTAGCTGTACGGAAGCTTCTGTAACAATTGCAGAGAACATTGTCATGACTGTAAAAATCAACGAGATGTCTGCAGACGGGTCATATTCCTTCTCCTTCAGTTACAATGGAAAAACATGCACCCATACAAAAAATGTAACTCAAGTCTCAGCTTCTCTTTGCACGGTCGCAAATTATGAAGCTGGGTACATTAATGCCAGTCATTACACTATTTCTAATGCAACTGAGTATGCCACTTGCATGCAAAATATGATGGTTAATGAGCCAACGCAGACTGTGGTAACCAAAATTTCTAAGAATCTTGCGAAAATTTTAAGCTCTGCAAAGAAATAGAAACGTTTATCAATAAAAAAACTCTCCGCTTTTTGGGCGGGGAGTTTTTTTTATAAAGATCTAATTTAACCGAGTATTTTCTTTTCAAAAGCGGCCATTGTTTTTACGAGCGCTTCCACACCTTCGATTGGCATTGCATTGTAGATACTCGCGCGGAAACCACCGACAGAACGATGTCCCTTGAGTTGGTCTAACCCTTGTTCCTTGGTGAATGCAAGGAATTCTTTCTCGAACCCTTCCACTTTTTCTGCTGCTACGGCATCTTTCTTGAATACGAAAGGAATGTTCATCGTGGAACGATCTTCTTTCGCTGCGGTACCTGTAAATAGCTTGGAGTTGTCGAGAACGTTATAAAGGAGATCGCTCTTCTTGTTGTTCGTCTTTTCCATTTCAGGAACGCCACCATTCTGTTTGAGCCAGCTCAGAGTACGGTTCATAACGTAAATTGCAAATACGGGAGGCGTGTTGAACATGCTCTTTTCTGGAATGTGGGTCGCATAGTTGAGCATGGTGGGGATCGTGCGGCTCACCTTGCCCAAGACATCCTTACGAATGATGGCGACGGTGACACCTGCGCAACTCATGTTTTTCTGAGCACCGGCATAGATCAAACCGAAGTCGGAAACGTTCACTTGGCGGCTCAGAATATCGGAACTCATGTCAGCGACGAGGTAGGTATTGGCCTTGGGGAATTGCTTCCACTGAGTACCATAGATGGTGTTGTTACTCGTGACGTGGAGGTAGGTCGCTCCCGGAGTCTGATTAAACTGTTTTGGAATATGATTGTAGGTTTCAGCCTTAGAAGAACAGACCACATTCACAGTACCAAATTGTTTGGCTTCTTTGAGAGCCTTGCTTGCCCAGACGCCAGTGTCTGTATAGTCTGCCGAAGCATTCTGATCAAGGAGATTCATGGGAACCATACAAAACTGGAGGGACGCTCCGCCACCGAGAAATACGATGTCATAGTTTTCTGGAATACCCATTAATGCACGAAGCATAGAATCCGTATCAGCCACCATGCTCTCAATAGGCTTAGTACGGTGACTCATTTCGAGAATGCCAATACCTGTGTTTGCAAAATCAATAATGGCATCTGCGGCTTCTTTAGTCGCTTGTTTTGGCAGAACCGAGGGACCTGCGCTGAAATTGTAGACTAACTTACTCATGGGATGAATCCTTACTTATCAGTGGATGTTTATTAAAAAAGCAAAAAGATCCTAAAAAACAGTCTAAATGTAGTAGTTTTTGGCAAAATAGAATAGCCCCTAAAAAGGGGCCATTCTTAGTTTTGGAGCAACTCAATCGAGTTTTGATACTTCTTGATGCGAAACTTGGTTTTCTTTTCGCGTCGCTCATTTTTAGGGATAAAATTTTCATCTAACAAACGGTGCAGCGATTCAATCTTGACTACTTTGGCGATCGGATTTTCTTTGACTCTCGCCACATAGCGTAGAAATTCCTTTTCGCGAGCTTCATAAGTCGCATCTTCTGCAGGCATCGCTTCTGCCATACGCTTGCAACTGTAATCATCGATAAAAGCTTGATCTTTGTGATGAGTCAAAAGGGAAAGAATGTCGATAATTTGAGCCGGAACCCCTAGTTCAGATAGTTTCGCTGGAGTATAAGCAGTAGAATCACCCATTGTGTCTTGGAGAAGGGCTACGATTTGAGTCTCTTCACTTTCCCCTTTTGCTTTTAAATTCGTTGCGATGGCAATCAAGTGTTCAATATAAGGGCCACCGATTTTATCCGTCTGCCCAGCATGGGCTTCATTAGCAATGCGCAAAGCATCGTTGTAAGTAAACATGGTTAATTCCTTTAAAAGGAGGGTGATGTTCACAATATATATTTGTCCAATTGAGAAAACCCGAAAAAAAGACTAAATTTGGGGCGCTTAAGCCCCCTTAGCTCAGTTGGATAGAGCAACTGC
>DBTP01000010.1:13462-25387 GCA_002307115.1 Fibrobacter sp. UBA1313
AACTGCCTTCTAAGCAGTAGGTCGCGCGTTCGAACCGCACAGGGGGTATTATTTTTTTGTGAACACTATTCCTTTTGGGACTGTTCTTTTTTGGTCTATTCACTTTCATGAAAATGCTTGTGCGAGGGATCTCCTCACTCTATATTATGGGTGAGGCGCTTCCTGTTTGCTTTGGTTTCGAGAAGGGATGCTGGATCAAACCGCTACATAAGGTGAACAGGAAGCGTCTCAATTTCATTGACAATCAATTGACCGTCATGCTCAGAGCATGGCGGTCTTTTTTTGTTAAAGACTGGTGGTCACGCGTAATCCCAAAGCGGGATCGCTGATTTCTTTTTCGCTAAACAAAGAAAGTTGAATTTTGGTGCGTCCCAGTTTTTTGACAGCGGCCACACTCCAAGCGAGTTCATCTGAACCAGCGACCAACTCCTCGCGATCTTTGATATATTCGACTTCAAACATTAGGTTACTGAGAATCCCTGCAGTGGGTACTTCAAGACCGATATAGAACGGGAGGTAATAGGTATCTTGAGCGTACTCCGGTTTGACGCTGGAAGTCCAAGTGCCATCCGCATCTTTTTTTACCTCATCATCTTTGCCGGTGTTGATGTAGCCTAATTCTCCGTACAGTTTCAAAGAGGGAAGAACGGTATAAGCGGCTTTGAGACCTGCGCGGTGGGTAATCACCGCAGGTTTAAGCATCGGATCGAGAGCATTGACGCGGTAAGCGAGGGTGAGTTCCACGGGTTTGCCAAGTTTCAGATTATCTTCCAAGCGGAGGTAGCCTCTGTTAAAAGGGGTTTTACTGTTGGGATCATCGGGATCATAGGTTGTTGCGACCATGGCATTTAAAGTGGAGGGACCAAAATTCCAGCCAAGTTCAACACCATCTTGTCCAGCACCAGCGCGACCCATAAAGGCATGAGTCCCGATTTTCTTATCGAGGTAGGTACCAAAGTTACCACCGACACTCCAATCAGTTTCCCAATGTCCGAATTTCAAGTTGAACTTATTTTGTTCTAAGGCCCATTTGTAGTTACCAAAATAAAGCTGCGGAGTAATGATTTCGGTGCCGCTATTGAATGCGGTAGACCACATACGAAAATTAATGGTGGCTTCAAAATCATCGGCAGTGTATTTCACACCAAGATTACCGCGAATCCAGAATCCATCGAGATCGTTTTCGGAATCATTTTCATAGAGTGCTTTACTTCCTTGGGTCTGGATGCTTCCGTTGATTTTAATTTCTCCATCGGCAGCATTCGCTACAGAGAGGAGGCCGAATCCGAGTAAGATTGCGGTGGTGAGTTTATGTGATCTTTTCATGAAAAATCTCCTTGATTTTTTTTGAGGGGGTGAAAAAGTGATGCTCTTGTGAGCTTTAATCTCGAAGGAATAACAAGTGTTCTCGAGGAAAACACAGTCGTAGTTTCCCGTTATTTTTGAGAACTTCTGTATCGATGCTGCCTTCGGTGTCAGAAACTTTTCGGACAATTTTTTGTCGAGGTTCATTACTCTCGCCTGCAAATTCAGGGGGCGTTAGGGCTGTAATATATTCGGTGAGAGAAAAAGGGGATGCGTCGTAACGTTCAATTTGAAATTCAAAACAATTTTGTGTTTCTTCTGGGTGTGTGGGGCGGATATGATGGGCGCGAATGCCAATATAGGCCAAATCATCCGGTACCGTTTGCACCGTATCCAGAAGCAATCCCCAGGCGGGAACGGCAATCCGGGATGCCCCTATTTTTTTTGCGGCGGCAATATTCTTGCATCCTGTAAGTCTTGCGGCGGCAAGCGTTCCTGGATTTTTGAATAGATCTTCTTTTTTGCCCGAGCCTACAATTCGCCCTTCTTGCAAAATCTGCATCTTGTCGCAAATGCGGTAAACCTCATCGCGGTCATGAGAAACAAACAGGGTCGTTCCCGGAAATGATTTCAGAGAGTCGAGAAGTGTTTGCTCCACTTCGCTTCGGAGAAACGTATCCAGCGCAGAAAAGGGCTCATCAAGCATTAAAATTTGCGGCTTGGAAACCAGAATGCGTGCAAGAGCTGCTCGTTGTTGCTCTCCGCCACTTAAACGAGTGGGGTAATGTTGCGCATGGCCCTCAAGATGCATCTTTCGCAAAGTGTCTTCGATGAGGGCATCCCTTTCTATGCGGGGACATTTACGAAGTACAATGGCGAGATTCTGGGCAAGGGTCATCGTGGGGAATAGCGCGTAGTTCTGGAATAAATAACCCGTTTTCCGCCTTTGAGGGGGTAAATTAATCCCCTGGGAAGAATCGAATACGGTAAGTCCGTCGATGACGATTTTTCCTTCGTCTGGGGTTTCGATGCCTGCGATACACTTGAGTGTCATTGTTTTTCCACAACCAGAAGCCCCTAAAATGCCAACACGTTCATTTTCTGTACTAAAAGACACCGCTAACGTAAAGCGGGGAAAACGTTTCTTGATATCGACAATGAGGCTCATCCTTTTCTCCTTCCCAGCAGATTCATGGCGATAATGACTGAAAATGAAATGGCCACAATAATCAGCACCCACATTAATGCGAGATCCATGTGTCCCCCTTCCGCCGAAAAGAAGATGGCAATGGGAATAGTTTGTGTGCGTCCCGGAATATTTCCCGCAATCATGAGCGTTGCTCCGAATTCCCCAAGAGCTCGGGCAAAGCCTAGGATGGACCCCGCAGCGGCCCCCGACCAAGCCATAGGAATCATAATTCGAAAAAATATCAGGTATTCTGGGAGGCCCAACGTCCTTGCTGCTTGTAACACTGTGGGGTCTATTTGTTCGAAGGAAGCTCGAACTGTTTTATAAATAAGGGGAAAGGCAACTACCGCTGCAGCGATAACTGTCGCCTCCCAAGAAAAGATAATCCGGATTCCTATTTCCATCAGTAGGCGGCCGATTGGACTGTTTCTTCCAAAAATCACCAGTAGAAAAAAGCCGAGAACCGTTGGAGGTAAAACCATAGGCAGTGTGAATACCCCATCTAGGATCGCCTGGGTCCGCCCACGAAGTCGAAGCACTAATCGGGCGGCGACAACACCGAAAAAGAAGGCGATGACTGTCGCAACGATTGATGTCTTAAAAGAGACTAAAAGCGGAGACCAGTCGATGGGAAGACCGTCCATGATTTATACCTATCGGTGTTGACGGATGGCAGGTTTACTTGACGACAGCAAATCCGTATTTGACAAATATCTTAGACGCTTCTGGGCTCGAAAGCCAAGCGAGAAATGCTTTTGCTACTTGGGGCTGAGCACTTGTTTTCACCAAGGCTGCGGGATAAATTACAGGCTTGTGAGTTCCTTCGGGAGCGGTTGCAATGACTGTGACTTTTTTAGAAATAGCAGCATCGGTCGCATAGACTACGCCCGCATCCACTTCTCCCATTTCCACATAGGTCAACACTTGGCGTACATCTTTTGCGTAGATGGCTTTTGCTTTGACTTTGTCAAGAATACCGAGAGACGTAAAAACTTCTTCCGAATATTGTCCCACGGGAACGCTGGATGGCTCGCCGAGAGCGATTTGTTTAATCTTGTCGGTAGCGGCATCTTCAAATCGGGTGATCCCTTTTGAAGATTTCGGAACGATAAGAACGACTTTATTTTCGACTACATTTTTGCGAGTGTCTTCTAAGATCAAACCTTGTTTTGAGAGTGCGTTCATTTGTTTGGGAGACGCTGAAAGAAAAATATCTACGGGGGCACCCTGCTCAATCTGTTGCTGTAAGGAACCGGAAGAACCATAAGTTGGCGTTACGGTGACATCGGGCTTCACCTTTTTGTACATCTCAATAAGTTCATTCATTGTGTCGGTGAGACTTGCTGCTGCCGAAACGATAATTTCTGTTTTGGGGGCTGCGGCAAAGATGTTTGCCGAAAGTGATAAAGCGATGATGCCGGATAAAAGAATGCGGCTTCGTATTTCATGGAACATAGAGAATACTCCTGTGAGTTTAGGTGGTAAGTCGAAATGAGAACTTCAAGAGAGGTGTGCGAGAATCACATGATCGGGTTCAAAGTAAACCAGATATTCTTTACCGGGTTCGCCCGATAATTGATTCCACTGTGTTATCGGTACTAAAGCATAAATAAATCGATTTTCACTAATAGAAAGTTTCACTTGTGCTGAATCGTCGCTAATAACACTTTGAACCAAAGTACTCTTGAGGCAGTTAATAGGTCCCTTATGTAAAGATTGCCTTATTTCTTCTGGAAGACGAATGGTCATACAAGTGGCTTTTATTAGTAACACGACTTCGTCACCAATTTTTAAATCCATCTCGGTGACGGTTGATTGTGTGATACGTGCGGTGACGATGACAAGTCTATCCACCATCACATCTACCCATGCTTGGGCTTTGTCTCCCCAAATTCTCTTAATGGTACCATGAAATTGATTTCGTGTACTTGTCCAAAGAGATAAACGACGTAAAAAATCTTCTACATCGCGGAGTTGTTTCGCATCGTTATCTTGAAGAGAATACATAAATAGGCGTTGTCGTTCACAAAGTAACTCGTACTGTTGTAAAAGACGCTCGCCTAGAGCGGTAAGGGACGAATTTCCTCCATAGGATCCTCCCTGAATACTTTGTACCAAAGGCCCTTCTGCGGCATTATTCATGGCGTCTATCCAAGACCATGCGGTTTTGTAACTAATTTTCAAATCTTCAGCGGCTGCAGATAACGTTTTTTTCTCACGAATGGCAATGAGAAGCTGCAATCGTTTTTCATCCAAGAATCCGTTTCCGGCTTGGAGACTCAAAGCACATTTAAACGCAGGAACCGAAGAAGTCGATTCGTCAGGTGGCGACATAATAATCCTCCGTAGCGATCATTGCAAATTTTGTGCCAATTATTTTCCCCTCAAAAGAGTATAAAAAAAGAGGTTTATTCGGCAAATGCCTTACCGAATGGTATCTTATTGCTTTTTGAATCTACATAATTGTAACGCCAAAATTATTGAATTTGTTTAAAAATCAATGAAATGAAACTATTCTTACAATGACGAACAGTTTTTCGATGAGGAATTCTTATGGCACTTACTTTATCTGACTGGGAAGAATTTTATCGTGATGGTAAGAGTTTTCATAAGAGAACTCGTATTAGTGTTGACCAGCCTCAAATTTATACTCCGGTGTTGATCCAAAATTTAGCGGCGATGAGTATTGAAAAATATTTCATGGCCATTTTCATGAGTCGCGGTTTTTTACCTCGTAATCATACGATGTTTGACCTTCTGGAAGAAATCAAACAGATTGTTCCGATTTCTCCTACTTTGGAAGAGACTCTTTTATACATGGATTCTCTTCAACAAATTTGTTCCATTGATAATATCAAAATAACGTTACCTCAAGAGGATGATGTTCCTCGGTTCTTAGAGGCTGTTGATGAGGTCGAGTTTTTAGCGGACACTCTTTGTAAACCATCTTGACACTTCGATGCCGTCATTGATTCTATGTCACCACTTCTCATTCCCGCAAACCAATTTTTAGTGGCCCCCTATGGATAAAAATCGAAAACTCCGCATATTGGATACAACGCTTCGCGAAGGCGATCAGGCGGCGGGTTTTGCGTTTTCGCTTAAAGAAAAATTGCGCATCGCGTCTCTTTTGGAAGCGATTGGGGTCGATTGTATTGAAGTCGGTTTCCCTTCCGCCTCACTCCAAAATTTTGAGACTTGCCACATTCTTTGTTCCGAAATAAAAAGCACTCAGGTGGCGGTGATGAGCCGCGGCACTCTTCCCGATATAAAGCGTTCCGCCCAGGTATTCTCAGGTTCTGCGCGGAGCCTTTTGCATATTTCGCTCCCCGTGAGCGATTTACACATGTCTGTGAAATTGGGCCGGTCGCGCAACGAACTTCTTTCTATCGCGAAAGAAATGACCCGGTTTGCCTCCGGTTTTGCGGGCATGGTGGAAATGGGAGCAGAAGATGCGACTCGTGCGGATCCGGATTATCTCGCTGAGTATTGTGAAGTCGTGACTCAAAATGGAGCGCACATCGTCAACATTGCGGATACGGTGGGCCATGCCGCCCCCTCTGAAATTTCATCTCTCGTTCAGTCTTTAATGCATTCAGTCACGGCCTTTCGCAATGGAAGTGCGCTCCTCAGCGTACACTGTCACAACGATCTGGGGCTTGCGAACGCCAATACTTTAGCGGCGATTGAATCGGGTTGTGGCCAAATCGAAGTCACTTGCCTTGGCATCGGGGATCGCGCGGGCAATGCCCCTTTGGAAGAACTCGCTTTTATTCTCCATTCACGCCCGGATCTTTATCCCGTATCGACGGGCTTAGCGCTTCCTCCCCTGGGAAAAATGGCGCGGGAGTTGGCCTCTATCACAGGCACGGCACTTTCTCCTTTCAAACCGGTCACAGGCATTAATGTGCGCGCCCACGCTGCGGGAATACACCAGCAGGGCGTACTCCGCGATAATGCAACTTATGAGTTTTCTCCTTTAAGTTTGGGAAACCTTTTCCCACAACGTATAGTGATTTCAAAACTTTCGGGAAAAATGGGACTCCAAACGGTGATTCGCCAGTATGCGGGTATTTCGGTAGAGGGCGACGTTCTGGATCAGCTGATGGATCTGGTTAAGATACGCACGGAGGACACTCCCATTTTGGGTGTGACTGAATTACTTTGTCTGTTGGCATCTCAGAAAATATTAAATGCGCCGCTGGTGCAGTGCGATTCGTTTTCGATTTCCCGGGAAGAATCGCTGACGCATCCGCGTTCTCTGTTGCGTGCGCTTTTCTTATGGAATGATGGGAGTGCCTCAGAAGCGAAACAAGAAGTGCAATATAATACATACGAAGGGGTCTCCTGGGAATCGCCCTTGCTTGCTCTGGTGAATGAGCATTTCTCAGTAGGTATTTATTTGACTTCGGTTGCGGTTTCTGAATTTTATGGGGGTGATGCGATCCCCTCCAAAATCAGAGTGTATGTGGAGGCTTCGGTGAATACAAATTCTTTGCCTAGAATTTATGCAATGGAACGGGTGGGGTATTCTCGGGATCGGTTGTTTTTGGAATTACTCCTTGATATCGTTAACGCAGAAAAGGCGATTGCGATCCAGCGGGTTTCCAGAGAAGAATAGGGAAATCGTTATTTAACGCCTCTCAAAAAATTAGATGTTATTGATTCGTCATTCTTGTGGGGAAAAAATGGCGAAGCTGTTTTAATGAAAGACGCTTTAATTTTATCTTATATTTCCTGGGGTAGAGAAGAATCTTTTACATGAAGTTGCACAAGGGCACTCCACAATTAAAAAGAGGATCAGGAAAATGAATAAGCTACTTATTTTATCTTTCTTTTTTGCTACTCTGTTTTTTGTCGCCTGTATCGGTGATGGCGATGAAGCCTCCTCTGAACAGGCAAAAGAAAGTTCAAGTTCAGAAAAATTTGATTATTCTAGCAGTTCCTTCGTTGCATTTTCCAAAGGGGACTTTTTAAACTCTAGCCTAGAATATGGAACTTTGGAAGATTTGAGAGATGGAAAGATTTATAAAACCGTATCGATCGGAAATCGTATTTGGATGGCGGAAAATTTGAATTATGCTGATAGTTTAAAAGACTCTATTTTGATAGGTAAAACTAAGTGCGTTGATAGCGCCGATCAGGATTGTAACACCTTGGGCCGGTATTATCACAAATTGGTTATCACGCAGTTGGATTCAAACAAATTGGATTCTTTTTCTGGATTTTTTTACCCAATGGATTACCAAGGTATTTGCCCTGATGGTTGGCGGATTCCATCAGATAGTGATTGGCAGAATCTAGTTGATTTTATAAAGGAAAATGGGAAAGAAAATGATGTGCTTGCGAATTTGATGTCTTCCAAACTTTATGTCCCTAAAAATTTATATAGTGACAAACTTCTTAAACTTTGTGACACTTATTCTGACAATGATTCTATGAAAACGGTTTTGGGACTTTATTGCCCTGATTCTTCTGTTGGAACGAATCAATTTGGATTTTCTGCACTTACGATGTCGGCTTTTTACTGGTCTACGGCAGCGGCAGATTCGAATTCCTGCTGCTTTTCGAATTCCACATGGACGTTGAATTATGCGGCTAAACAATTTAACAAAGAGATTATTCCTGATTTTGAAACGGATTCTTATGGTATTATCCGGTGTGTTCAGGGTGGATCTGTTGGAAAATTTCAGGATAAAGAAGATTTGTTGAATTCTAAAGTGGAATATGATTTTCTTGTTGATAAGAGAGACGGCGCGTCCTATAAGACTGTTGAAATGAACGGAAAAATTTGGATGGCTGAGAACTTAAACTATGCAGATAGTTTGTCTGTGTGCTATCAAAATGATGAACGACTTTGCACAATTGCTGGACGATTATATGCTGCCCCGTCTTTACAGGTCGCCAATAGGGACGTTTGTCCTGATGGCTGGCATTTGCCTTCTTTGGAAGATTGGAACGTTTTGTTTATTGGGAATAAGGTGAAATCTCTGTTTTCTATTAGCGGTTGGTTTTTAGAAAATAAGGACGCCGATAGTGCCAATGGAACGGGATTTTCCATTTTCCCTGCGGGTTCTCTTTCTGATGAAGAATTTTTTGATTTTGGAGAAAAGGCCCATTTCGCTTATCTAGAGGATCAGGGCGCTTCGTCGGGTATTGAGGCCTATCCTCAAATGAATTATGATGTAGCGGGGATATCCGAGTTTACTTATTCATTGACAAAAAATAGTTTTGTATCGGTCCGCTGCATAAAAACAGCGGATTGAATGCACTTCATTTCTTGAAATTTACTATCGCCCACCTCTAAAAATTCTTTTTCTATGACCAGAAGCCGGTTCCCTCTGGGGAGCATCAGGCTTCGCAGAGCTGACCTGCAGCCCCGCAGGCATCAATAACGTCATTATAGACGCTTTGCGTCACCATTGCGGTTCAGTCATACAACCCAAGCATGCTCGCTGCACTCAGTAGCATTGACAAGTAAACTTGCCAATGCTACATTCGTTTTGCACAATACTCGCTTGATTCCACGGTCGCAAACTAATTTTTAGAGGTGCCCTTACTTCCTCCGAGGAGACGAAGTTTATGAAATCACAAACCGCCGGTGTTCTCGAATTACTGAAACAGCACGAGTTGGTTATTAAGCAGTTATATGATTTTTTTGCAGAGCAATTTCCGCAGAAAAAAGATTTCTGGTTGAAAATTGCGAGTGAAGAACAGCGACATGCCGATTTTTTGCAGACACTGGAGACGAACGAGTCTTACGTCAACTGGTTTGTTGAGAGTAGTCATCTAGGCGTTGCCGCAATCCAGTTTTCCATTGATTTTTTGATACAGGAACGGGAACGCATGAACGTCAGTGGAACCACTTTGCTCAAGGCTTATGCCTTTTCAAAGGATATTGAGGATGCTCTGCTTGAAAAATATTTGTCAAAAATCAATGTGAATATTCCTCCTGAAATTGCGCAGGTTGTGGCTGTACTTGCGGCAGATACCAAAAGGCACGCTCAGGAAATGGCCGTGGCACTTTTAGGGGAAAGAAAGGCACAAACCAAATAATAAGGAATGCCCGGCGTCTGCAAGTTTTTATCTTTGGCGAGTGAAAATATTTGACAAACTCGGACTTGCCTTACCTGCTGTAGAAAACCCTGCCCGCTATATGGGCGGTGAAGCCAACAGTGTGGTCAAGGATCGCAGCAAACTTACCGCGAGCCTTGCGTTCGTTTTCCCCGATCTCTACGAGATAGGTCTTTCCAACAACGGACTCCGCGTGCTTTACCATTGCGTGAACCGCGAACCGGATTTGTTGTGCGAAGTCGCCTTTGCGCCATGGGATGACATGGCTCGCGAAATGAAGCACTACGATATTCCGCTATACACGCATGCGACATGGACTCCGGTACGCGATTTTGATATGGTCGGGATTACTCTCCAGACCGAGCTGAATTTTACGAACGTTCCTTATGTCCTTGAACTTGCACGCATCCCTGCATGGTCTCGCGATCGTGGCGAAGACGATCCTTTCGTTGTGGGCGGTGGACCCTCCATGGCGAATCCCGAACCTGTGGCGGATTTCTTTGATGCGTTTTCCATTGGCGATGGGGAACGGGTGCTGCCCCAGATGATGCGCGTGGTGGGCGAAGGCCGCAAGGCCAAACTTTCTCGCGTGGAAATTTTGGAAAATCTTTCCAAGTTGGATGGCGTTTATGTGCCATCGCTCCGGGCGGTCACTGCGGGTGAATTTGGGCAACTGGTTCCAGTGGAATCTGCGAACGGTTCCTATGAGCACACGAATGGGGTGCGCCGTCTCTTTTTAGAAAAATTAGATCCTGCCGATTATCCTGTTAAAAATTTGATTGCGAACATGCGTCTTATTCACAACCGCTATAGTGTGGAAGTCATGCGCGGCTGTTCGCAAGGGTGTCGCTTTTGCCAAGCGGGTTTTTGGTACCGTCCCTGTCGTGAGTTGAATGCAGATTCTGTTCTGGAACTTGCGAAGGCGGGGCTCAAAGCGACTGGCGAAAGAGAACTGGGCTTGTTGAGCCTTTCTACCGCCGATTATCAGCCGATTGAAGCGCTCACCGATTCCATCATCGATGATCCTTTCTTTGATACGGTGGATGTATCGCTTCCGAGCATTCGTGTCAGCAGTTTTGGAGAAACGCTTGCAGGGAAAGTGGCGGCGCTCAAGGGCGGCCGTAGTGCGACCTTTGCCCCGGAGACGGGTTCGGAACGCCTCCGCAAGATGATCAACAAGACCATCAGCGATGAAGACATGTACAATGCGGCCGAACATGCTTTCGGGAGCGGATTCAATAAGATCAAGCTCTATACCATGGTCGGGTTCCCCACGGAAACGCTCGAAGACATGGAAGCCTTCTGTGTGCTTATCGAAAACCTGGTGAAGATCAGTCGCAAGTATTTGAGAGGGGCTCAGATTGCGGTCAGCATCGGCATCTTGATTCCGAAGCCATTTACGCCATTGCAGTGGGCGGGCTTTATGGATAAAGAAACGGCCATGGAGCACATTCGTTTTGTTCGCGAACGATTTTTTAAAAATTCCAATGTGAAAATTAACTGGAGCGGGTGGGAAACCTCTCACTTAGAAGCCTTTCTTAGCCGCGGTGATCGAAGCCTTTCCAAGCTTATTTATGAAGCCTACAAGAGCGGTAACATTTTTGAAAGCGACAATAAGCGTTTTAATTATGCGGGCTGGGAAAAAGTCTGGGCCGACAATCATTATGACACGAGCTGGGTTTTTCAGACGCGTGAAAAAGAATCTGTGTTCCCTTGGGATTTTATACATGCTGGTGTCACCAAAGCGTACCTTCGTAGCGAATACGAAAAGGGCTTTGATCTGGATGCCACCCCTGTTCCGAATTGTAAGTGGGGCGATTGTCAGCGCTGCGGCATTCCGGGATTTGGCAAAGAGGTCGTCCTTGCAGAGAACCCTGTAAAGTATAAAGCGCCGAGTCGGACCCCAGAAGAAATCAAGGCGTTAGTGGAATCGAGAAAGCCGGTACACGGTTCTGCCTATTCCTATAAACTCACATTCAAAAAAACAGGCATCAGCCGCTTTCTGCCGCATCAAAATATGCTCAGCTTCTTTGAACGTACCTTTCAATGTGCTGATATTCCTCTGAAGTTCAGCGAAGGATTCAGCCCTAAACCGCGGATTACCAACATGGGAGCTCTCCCTCTTGGGTTAGAAACGTATTGTGAATTGCTCGGTGTTGATACTCTTCAAGCTTTGGATCTTTCAAAAGAAGGCACATCTAAACTCCTTGCACAATTGAATGAGCCACTGCCCTACGGATTAGAAATTATTTCCATTGAGTCATTACAAGAGAAGCTCTCCAAGAATTTCCCCACCTCCATGGTGTATTCTTTTGAGCCGGAAGTGTTCCCTGAAGGGCTTCTTGAAGCGTTTAAAA
>DBTP01000114.1:0-127 GCA_002307115.1 Fibrobacter sp. UBA1313
AAGTGCTCTACCACTGAGCTACCTGGGCATTCCTGTATTGCATTCACAATACAGGGAGCTTGAAAACGTGGGCAGGAGTGGTTTCGAACCACTGTAGACGTAAGTCAACGGATTTACAGTCCGTCCC
>DBTP01000114.1:382-6170 GCA_002307115.1 Fibrobacter sp. UBA1313
CAACGGATTTACAGTCCGTCCCCTTTAACCACTCGGGCACCTACCCATATGTCAAGCCAAAGATAGGAATCGAACCTACGACCGGCTGATTACAAATCAGCTGCTCTACCGGCTGAGCTACTTTGGCAATTTTCTATACCCACACTTGGAGGTGTGGATTTAGAGTGTGGCCAAATGTAGAAAGGATTTTTGATTTTTGTCAATGAAAATCAAAGAGTTATGAAAAAAAAGGTGCTTTTTTCAAAAATGACCTTCAAAAATTGGAAAATCCCCGTCAATAGGAGGTTCATAGTTTGTGAATTGTTTGAAACAGCCAAAAAACGTCTTAAAAAACTATCTTTCATGACATGGATAACATTATCATGAGTCCCCTTCAACATACGGCAGTAATCGAAGTAAGGTATGCAGAAACAGATGCGATGGCCATCGTTCACCATGCGGTCTATGCAATTTGGTTTGAACAAGCTCGAACGGAGCTTATGCGTACTCATGGAGCCTCATTTGCCGATATTGAAAATGAAGGCTATCACAGCCCACTTTTACATTTAGAATCCGATTACTTCAAGCCTTGTCGTTATGGTGATTTTGCAGAAGTGCATGTTTCCCTGGGGCGCATTGACCGTTTACGATTCCGATTCTTTTATGAAGTTTCAGTCAAAGGGGAACTTCATACCAAAGGCTCTACCACCCATATTTTTACTTATAAAGACAAACCTTGTCGCGAGTTTCCCGCCACTTTTATGAACGTCTTTTTCCCTGAAAATCACAAGGCATAAAGAGCAAAGCCCTTATGGATCAACCTTTAGCCGAACGCCTTCGCCCGCAAAACCTGGATGAATTTTTAGGTCAAGGGAAAATTTTGGGACCGCAAAGTATGCTGCGAAAAAGTCTTCAAAATGACTCCGTTCCAAGCATGATTTTTTGGGGCCCCCCCGGGTGTGGAAAGACAAGTCTTGCTCATGTAATTAGATCCAACACCTCGAAGCGATTCATGGCCCTTTCTGCGGTTTCCAGCGGTGTGAAAGAAGTGAAATCGATTCTTGCGGAAGCTAAGATTCATCAAGGTTTAGGCCTGGGGACCATCCTTTTTATTGATGAAATTCATCGATTTAACAAAGGGCAACAAGATGCTCTTTTAGGGGCTGTTGAAGATGGCACGGTGACTTTGATCGGAGCGACTACGGAAAATCCTGGTTTTGAGGTGAATTCTGCACTCCTTTCTCGTTGTCAACTCATTCTTTTTGCGCCTCTTTCTTCTGAAGATCTGGGGAAGTTGGTCATTTCGGCACTCCGCGATCACCCGCGCGGGTTACAGAGAACCGATGTGGAAATAGCACCCGACATTATTTCAAAGATTGTTGCCCAGGCCGATGGGGATGCGCGTTTTTTGTTGAATCAAGTGGAATGGATCGCCAGTAACCTCGGAGATCGGAAGGTTATTGACGCAGAACTACTCGATGAAATGCAGTATAAAAAGCCGCTTCGCTACGACAAAAACAGCGAAGAACACTATAATTTGATTTCTGCTTTGCACAAGTCCGTTCGAGGAAGTGACCCGGATGCCGCTATTTACTGGCTTCATCGGATGCTTCAAGGCGGAGAAGATCCTAAATTCATTTTACGTCGTTTGATCCGGATGTCTATGGAAGATGTGGGTTTAGCGGATCCCAATGCATTGTTGCTCGCGACTGCCGCCAAAGAAGCTTATGATTTTATGGGAATCCCCGAAGGTTTGATCGCCCTTGATGAAATTGTCGTTTATCTCTCGTTAGCCCCCAAAAGCAATAGTTTGGAACTTGCCGGAATGGCCGTGGACAAAATTATTCAGCAGACGGGAACCCTTCCTGTGCCACGAGCATTTCGGAATTCGGTAACCAAAGTCGGCGAAAAACTGGGGTATGGGAATGGCTATGCTTACGATCATGACAGCCCCGGTGCTTATTCGGCCCAAGAACACTTACCCAAAGTCTTGGTAGGAACCCGTATATACAAGCCTACCCAATATGGGAAAGAGAAACAATTTTCTGAGAAGCTGGAATCGCTAAAAGCCTTTAAGAAGAATTTGGAGAAAATGGACAACTCCCCCAAAGAGTGATAAATCCTGATTTTTGGAAGGGTCCCTACTTTTTTTGTTCGATGTCTTGGTTTTTTATGTAATTTGAGAGGCAAACTTTCAAGGAGCTCCCACTATGAATTTTAAAGTACTGGCCATCGCGGCTTCTGTTTGTGTTAGCCAATCTTTCGCCATCTTTGGGCTTGGCGTCAATTACGCACCCAATTTTGGAACCTCCCTAGATAAAACCAGCCCTGCGACAGTATTGACGTTGGAAAGCAATGGTATCGAAACAGGACATGTGGATTATGCCCACAGTTCTTTTAGTGGAATGCAGGGATTGGGGTTAAAATTCTGGATTGATGTTATCCCTTTTATTGATATTGAAGCTACTTACAATGTGCAATGGGCGTCCTACGATGCAACCCTTTATGTCTACGATGCAGGAAACTCTTTGGTTAAAGAACAGTCCATTGAATTGGAATTTAATAACGTTCCTTTTGGAAAGGCCACTCCAAAATACGTAGCCATGAATGGCGACCTCTCTATCACTTACCCAATCACGTCCATTCCGATCATTCGCCCTTACATTGGTGGTGGTCTCACTTATTATTTAAGCACTCCTGTGATGAGCCAAAAATTTGTGGAAAAGTTTATGGCCAACGGGGGAGAGGCTTTGCTTTCTTCTGAAACCATGACCTCCGAAGACGGAAAAGTACTAGCAGAAGCACTTTCTTCACAATTGCAGGACGAAGGCCTCAACACAAGCATTGGTGGCCACGCAATCATTGGCGTTCGCGCTAAGTTCCCAGTCATTCCAATTGCAATTTATGTGAATGGAAAGTACTATTTTGGCGGAAACTTCGATGACGAAATCGAATTCGGTCACATTGCACTTGAAGCTGGCATCGGCTTAGCCATCTAATTTTTTATGAGCGCTCCTCTTCTGAAGGGGTGCCATTTGGGACTTAAATGTTTACGGGATAGAGAGAACATTATGAACGAAACCAATGTAAATCTGACTGTTTTAATCGTTGAAGATGAACTCGCCATCGCCGAAGGGTTAGTCGACCTTTGTGAACTTAAGGGTTATCAGGTAAAGCATGCCGCGGATGGCATTACAGGCCTTTCGGAAGCGCTTTCTGGAAAATATGGATTGGTTCTTTTGGATTTAATGTTGCCTGGCATGGATGGATTTACCGTTTGTGATAAAATTCGCGAAAAAGACAAAGACCTTCCTATTATTATTCTCTCTGCTAAGAATTCAGACAAAGATATTATTGACGGTTTAAAATATGGCGCTGACGATTATATTCCGAAGCCCTTTTCTGTACCCATGCTCGTCGCTCGTATTGACGCGGTACTCCGCCGTAGTCGGCAGGCCACTGAGGGTGATGGCAAGCTTGCTGCAGGGAATTTGCGGATTAATTTCCGCGAATATGTGGGAACTCGCGGAACAGAAGAACTCGTTTTTACCCGTAAAGAAATCGAAATTCTTGAATATCTCTGGAACAACAGAGATCACGCCGTGCCTAGAGCTGAGTTATTGAACAAAGTTTGGGGATACGAAAACGCAGAAGCAGTTGATACGCGTACGGTTGATATTCACATTACTAAGCTCCGCAAGAAAATTGAAAATGATCCTTCTCATCCTCGCCTTTTGGTGACTTTCCGCGGTGAAGGTTACCAGTTGCGCGCCACACCGGAATGAGACGACTCCGACTCATCTTTTTGACTCTGTTTTTTGCGATCGCGATACCGGTTGCATTCTTGTTGTTCAATTCATATCAGCATTTACAGACCGAGGCGCAGTACGCCTACAAGGAACACGCGTACCTTGTTTTGCAAATGTTAAATCAGCGTATTTACGATGACTTGGCGATTGAAGAACAGCGTTCCTATTCTGAATACCGATTTATCCGCGCCGTGCCTGTGATTGGTGGTGAAGAAGTGACGCTTTCACGCCTTGCGCAATTCCCGATCCGCAGTCATTATGGCGGAATGATTGGACATTTTCAACTAGACCCTGATGGTACGATGCGAACGCCAGTGCTTCCCGATGGTATCCTTGAAAAAATTCCTGTGGAAGATCGTGCCAAACGAGAACTGGTTCGCGACAGTATTGAGAAAGTTCTCTTGGCGTTAGGCGTTCACAACGAAGGCTTGATGAGAACCTCAGTGCAAGCCAATACGCAGGATAGCTTGGACAAGTTGTACGGAAAGCATTTGCGATTGGCGGTGAAGTTGAATGAGGCTCGTAAATTCAGCCGCCGTTACGAACAAAGTTCCCAAAAAGAGACATTTCTTTTCGACGTAGAATCTGCGCGCATAAGAAAAATTTCTGAAAATGGGGTCTCAAAAGATTCAAAGGAACAAGACGATGTTTTCTTCCCGGAAATCATGGAAGTGGAAATCGATCCATTTCAAGCCACTTTTAACAGCGAATACATTGTTTATTATCGCAACGTGTGGCGCAATAACGAGCAATTTATTCAAGGCTATGCGGTTAAGCTCAAAGAATACCTTGAAAACGTGGTGATCCATGAAATTCAATTTAATCCTAATGAGCAATTGATCGCTTTAGAGTTTGGGTCTAAAAAGGTTTCTTATGTCACATTTGGAAATCGGTCTAAATCCAATGTGATGATTCTCTCTGTGCCGCTCCAATTTCCCTTAACTGAAATGAACTTGACCGTTTATCTCACAGAAGCAGAGGCTCCTCCAGGCGAAGCGTTCGTGATCATTTTGGGTATTTTGATGTTTAGCATTTTGACAGGAGGCCTTTTCTCTGTTTATCGCTTGACGCAAAGTCAGTTGAAACTCGCGAACAAGAGGCAAGATTTTATCTCCGCAGTGAGCCACGAGCTCAAGACGCCATTAACAGCGATTCGTATGTATGCGGAACTTTTGCAGAACTCCTGGGTGGCGAACGATGCCAAGCGCCAAAAATATTATGCATTAATCGCAAGCGAAACAGAACGTCTTTCTCGTTTGATCCAAAATGTGTTGAACCTTTCAAAGTTGGAACGAAACCATTGGAATGTTCAATTTAAGAAATGTAATCCAAAATCCATCTTGGATGATTTTGTCGCCACCTATACGAAGAACATTGAAAAAAATGGGTTTGACCTTACCGTTACTACCGATATCTGTAATTTTGAATTTCTTCTGGACAAAGATGCCATTATGCAAATCTTGATGAACGTGGTGGATAATTCCCTTAAATTTTCAAAAAGTGCACAATACAAAATGATTGTTTTGGAACTCAGAGTCCATGATTCCGATGTCTTTTTTGTGGTACGAGACTATGGTCCAGGGATTCCACCCAAAGAAATGGATCATGTTTTTGAAGAGTTTTATCGTGTTGAAAATGAAATGACCCGCACGACTTCAGGCACGGGCATTGGGCTTTCTATGGTGAAAAAGTTGTGTTCGTTGACTAATATGAAGATCTCTCTCGAAAATGCGAATCCAGGACTTCGTACCAAGCTTCAACTGCCTCCCATCACCTTATAAAGCATCTTGTCTAGATTAATCCAGCGAGCTTTTCTACATTTTTTGCAATCTCCTTGAGAAAGGAAGGCCACTATGACACAATACGATATCCTAGAACATCCAGATAAATATGATCTTTCCATCGAAAAAGTGGGAGAAGGAACGCTCGTTTCACCAATGACGGGGCTCCGTTTTGTGGATGACACCCAACGGGTGAGTCTCACTACGGATATGACGAAA
>DBTP01000092.1:0-1544 GCA_002307115.1 Fibrobacter sp. UBA1313
TGTAAGCACCCCAAAATCCGATACACATCTCACAGAAATTGCATCCGTTTTAGGACGTGTATTTGTGTAGTGAACTGTATTTTCATTTTTGGTCATGTGGATGTACACATACAGGGAACTATCCGTGAGCGATGCTTCCGCAGTTAATAAATTCAATTCTGCACCCCCGCCCTCACTTACAAAATAAACAATACTATCCGATGCCAATTCAATCAAATTGGTTGCATCTGCTTTTGTTGGAATATGCCAATACTTCGGGCATATTCCTTGATGATATGTTAATGTGTCCATTTCTACCATCGCCGTTTCCCAGTCATACAAACGTCCAAAGCCTTTGTTACAAGAGCTGTCGCAAACCCCAATGGAATCATCATTGGAGTAATTTAAATTCTCAGCCATCCACTTTTGTGTGCCAATCAGAGCAGTCTTATAAACCTTACCATCGCGAGTATCTGTTAAATCTTCTGCACTTGAACTTGAAGAAGCTTCTGTGGATGAGCTCAAAAAAACACTGCTGGAGAGCGTTTCATTTGAAGATGAACTTGATGCGACATTTTCATCACTATTTGTGGACATTTCACAAGCACACAAAAAAAGTGCCGTTACTGCGATAACCCCAATCCGTTTTTTCATACATGACCCCATTCCAATGTCTTTCAGTAAATAGCAAGCTACATTATTTTTCAGCCCCGAACTGGTAGGGATCCAAAAAGCAAGATTTGTATACTTCCAATCACAAATTAAGAAACATCAGCCGCTAAGACTTTTGACATTCGTCATTTTTCCCTATTTTCCAAATTTGCGCACTAAAATATAGAAGGCAAAAAAAGTGGCATCAAAGATTTCTGATGCCTCGCACTTTTTAGTCCCGCATTACAGGGTCTTTAATGCTTGAAGCTTTGCCACATGCACTAATCCGAGCATCACAGGCACTTCAATAAGGGGGCCAATCACCGCGGCAAAAGCCTCTCCAGAGCCGATTCCAAAAACCGCTACAGACACAGCGATGGCAAGCTCAAAGTTGTTACTTGCTGCGGTGAACGAAAGCGTGACCGTCTTTTTATAATCGGTGCCCATCTTTTTGCTCAAGAAGAAACTAATGAAAAACATGAAGACAAAGTAAATGAGAAGCGGAATCGCGATGCGCACCACGTCCATAGGCAACGTGAGAATTTGTTCGCCTTTGAGGTTGAACATGACAAAAATCGTAAAGAGAAGCGCAATAAGCGTGAATGGCGAAATTTTGGGGAGGTAAGATTCACGGTACCAGGTTTCGCCTTTGCGACTCCGAAGTACCAGCCACGAGAGGAACCCTGTTGCAAAAGGAATGCCTAAGTAAAGGCCCACACTCTGCGCAATTTGTCCAATGCTAATCTCCACAGCACTTCCGGCAAAACCAAAAAGGGGAGGCACAAGCGTCACAAAAATCCATGCGTAAAGGGAATAGAAAAGCACCTGAAAAATGGAATTGAAAGCGACTAAACCTGCACAGTATTCGGTGTCGCCCTTCGCGATGTCATTCCACACGATGACCATGGCGATGC
>DBTP01000092.1:1792-5004 GCA_002307115.1 Fibrobacter sp. UBA1313
ATGACCATGGCGATGCAGCGGGCAATTCCGATCATGATGAGACCCACCATGTATTCGGGCTTGTCATGGAGGAATATAATGGCGAGAGCGGTCATAAGTACCGGGCCGATAATCCAATTCTGCACCAAGGAAAGTGTGAGAACCTTGCGATCCTTGAAAACCTCCTTGACCTCATCGTAGCGCACTTTCGCGAGCGGCGGGTACATCATCAAAATGAGACCTATCGCGATCGGAATGTTGGTGGTGCCTATAGAGAGGCTGTCCCAAAAGGTGGCAACACCGGGGATGATCGCTCCCAAAGCCACGCCGAGTCCCATTGCTAAAAAAATCCATAACGTGAGAAAGCGGTCTAAAAAAGACAGTTTTTTTGCGCCTGGGGCATTCATAAAATTCGTTCCTTCAAACGAGACGTTAATTCAAAGAACCTCTAAAAATTATATCGCGAGAGACAGAATTTGTTTAATGAGTAGGAAACAGAGACACTTGCGCACTCTGATGAGTCTTTGCGAAGCAACTGTTCCTATATCATCGACATCTCATTGACCGTGAATGAATTTTTAGAGGCGTTTTCAGTGACTCTTATTTTTCTTTAGAAGAATCCTCAGAGGAACAACAGCAGCAATGATGCTTCTTTTTCTCTTGCTTAGCCTCTTTGTTTTCTTCTACTTCAAAAGAACCGCAGCAGGACTTTTTTCCAAACAGTCTCTGCCAAAATGTCTTTTTTGTTTTTTCTTGCATAGTCTATCTCCTTTGATTATTGGGCACCTCTAAAAATTCTTTTTCTATGGAATCGGCTGTGACACATCGCAATAGTTCGTCACTCAAAGTGGCTAATAACACCATTATTGGCCACTTTTCGTTTCTGCTCTTGCTCGGTCTCGCTCGATTCTATGGTCGCAAACCAATTTTTAGAGGGGCCCTATTGTTTATAACATTGCATTGAAAAATAATCCGCCTACAACAGCGGTCACCCAGATAACTGCCACAATGGCCACCACTAAACGTTTTCGCAAAATGCTTGCAAGCATAGCCATTTCGGGAATCGCCATCCCAGCCCCTCCAATCACCAAAGCGATGACAGCCCCTATACTCATTCCTTTTTGAAGCAACGCTAACCCCAGAGGAATAGCCGTTTCAGCGCGGATGTATAAAGGAACCCCAATGATTGCAGCGATAGGGATCGCAAAAGGGTTGTCTGGGCCTGCAAATTTAACGACGAACTCTTGAGGAATATATCCATAAATGCCCGCCCCCATGGCAACGCCGATAAGAAGATATAAAAGAATACCCCGAAATGTTCTCCACGCCGATTGGAAGGCGGCTTTGAGTTTCTCTGCAAAATGAGCGGGAATCTTTTTTTCGTCACTCTCTGCATGACAACAACTGCTTTTGGCTCTTACATTTTTTACATACTTGGCCCCACCAGCCTTTTCCAGAATAAACCCAAAAAAAACAGAACCGAGAAAAACCACCCCGAAATAAAGCAGGCTGGCTTTCCATCCCATAAGAGCGAGTATCATTGTGATAATCACTGGATTGAGTAACGGCGATGAAATAAGAAAAGACATGACTGGCCCGAAAGGGACACCGGCATTGAGCATTCCGAGCATCATGGGAATTGTGGAACAAGCGCAAAAAGGAGTGAGGGAACCCACGACAGCCCCCAAAACATTGCCCCAAAGACCTTGCTGAGTCAACCACCCTTTTAGTCTTTCCTCAGGGATATACATCAACAACAACGCAACGAGGGTACTCACACCCAAGAACAGCACCGTTAATTCAATGGTAATGATCACAAAATACTGAAGTGTCTCTATCAGTGTATTCATTCTTAAGTTTCCTTACTTCAACAAAAACCACACGCCAATGCCAAGGGCTAAAAGGCCGAGACCCTTCCGAATCCAGCGCAACAACGGCGCCAATCGGGGCGATTGCACAAAATTCAGGACCCCTGCAGAGAACGTCCCCGCAAGTACAATCACAACCCCATGCCCCACGGCATAGGACAAAATCAATCCGCCCGCAAGAAATGGATCCGAACTCGCCTTTACCATGACAAGGCCCAGAACCGGCATTAAAAAAGCAAATGCACAGGGCCCAAGTACCGTGCCAAACAAAATACCGAGCGCGAATGCGGCCCACAGGCCACCATTCTTAAAGCGATCCTGATTAATGGACATCTGCGGCAACGAAAATACATTTAACAAAAACAAACCTAAGAGAATAAAAATGCCTGCGCCAAGCCAGTTTGTCCACGAGCCGACATCGCCCCACAAGCGCCCCAAAGCCGCTGTCAAAAGGCCCAGCAAAGCCATCGTCACAAAAATTCCAATCGTAAAGACAACGGACAACAAAGCGGCCCGTTTTTGCTTGCCCTTACTTTCCTTCCCGACAAAAGCCATGACTAACGGAATGCTCGAAAGGTGGCATGGAGAAAGGACGACACTCGCCATGCCCCACAAAAAGGCCCCTACACAAGCATAAGCGACGTTGCCAGAGAGCAATGCCATCATTTGATCCATCAGGGTCAAGATCATTGACTCACCTGTTTACTTTTCAATACCTGTTCCAGTGAGTCTTGTGGAAAGTATCCTTCGTGGCGGAAAAATTCTTTTCCTGTTTCATCTAAAAATACTTGTGTAGGAATACTGCGAATGCCGTACAGCTCAGCATCCTTGCGACCTTGCTCTGTCCAGACATCATAAAAAATAATACGAAGATCTTTCGGGTATTTTGCTTCGAGTTGGTCCATGATTTTTTTCATAGCCTTGCAAGGAATGCAATTCACCGAACCCAATTCCACGAAGGTGACTTTAGGTTTGTCTTTTGCGATCTCTTTTTTTGCCGCTTCTTTTGAAGGTGTCGTATTGGATTTTGCGGTTGTCTGCGATTTCTGTTCGCCTCCACAAGCCGCAACCGTAATCGCCAAAACGCAAAGGGCGATCCACTGAAATTTGAATTTTGGGGTCATTTTAAAAATTCCTTCAGTGCTTCCGCTTTTAAAACCTTGCCTGAAAACATCACTTTGCCATCCACCACCAAAGCGGGCGTAGTCATGACCCCAAAGCCAATTATTTTCTCAAAGTCCGTCACTTTTTCAAGTTCGATTTCAACACCCATTTCTTTGGCTGCTAAAGTCACTTCTTCTGCAAGAATTTTTTTTTTTTTTTGTCTCTCTCCCGTCACTTCTTCTTTTTTTCTTTTTTTTTTTT
>DBTP01000003.1 GCA_002307115.1 Fibrobacter sp. UBA1313
ACAAATGAGGCTCCTGTGACAAAATTCTCTGTAGCGGATGCCCTTGCCGTAGCTCCCCTTTTGGTGATGCTTTTGGCGTTCGGATTGCACCCCGCTCCTATTGTGAATTCTGTGAGTATGCCTGCTGCAGAGGAAGAAGACTCTGTTAACTCCGATGGCTATGGAGACGGAAGTGTTTCGGAACCATCGGTGGATGAAACTGAAAGTCCTGCTGCCGCAAGCACGGAGGAGGGATCTGAATATGTTCGTTAGTTTAATGAATCTTTTACCTGTGGTTTTTGTGGCGCTTGGGGCTATGGTGTCTCTTGCGATGGAGCCCTTTCTCAAAAATGAAAATAAGCACAAAGTGCTCCCTTGGGTAGCGGCGGTTTCTCTCGCTTTTGCGGCGAGTTCCTTTGCTTTGGCTCAACAGGATACGTTGTACGATATTTTTGCCATGGATCCTATTCGTCGCTTACTAGGTCTTACCGTTATTTTGTGTGCGTTCTTAGGTGTGGGTGGCCTTCAGACGACCCTTGCTCGTGAAAAACAGGAAGGGGGCGAGCCCTATGGCCTTTTGTTATTGGCCACAGTAGGAGCTTTACTCATGACTCAGGCCATGGATTTTGTGGCCCTTTTCATCGGCATGGAACTGGCGGCTTTCCCGGTGTACGGATTGGTAGGTCTTCGTCGCACGAATCACAATGGAAACGAAGCGGTATTTAAATACTTTATAACGAATGCCGTTTTCAGTGTCGTGTTTCTTTATGGCGTTTCTCTAATTTACGGTGCTACCGGATCTTCGCACTTTAGCGGAGCTATTCTTGAGGGTCGTACGGCAATTTATTATGCTGGATTGGTTCTTGTGCTTTTTGGTCTGCTCTTTAAGGCGGGTGCGGCTCCAGTTCATTTCTGGGTGGCGGATGTCTATACGGGGGCTCCTGTGGCGGTGACTGGTTTTATGGCTGCCGTGGTGAAGGTGGGCGCTCTTGCTGCTTTGGGTTCTGTTTGGCTCGGGGCTCTCGTCACTCGCGTGGGTGGCGCTCCGGCTTGGAATCTGACGGAACCTGTCGCTGTGGGCGGTGCCCCTCTGAAACTCGGCCTTTTGGTTCTTGTGGTATCTATGCTTTCTATTGTGATCGGTGCATTCTCCGGTCTCATGCAAAAGTCTATTCGCCGCATTCTTGCATTCTCCGCAGTGATGAACGCGGGTTTTATCGCCTTGGGTCTACTTCTCCCGGATTATGCGGGGACGGGCTCTGTGCAATTGGGCCCCATGTATTTCTACCTCATCACCTATGCGATCGCTTCTGCGGGGGCTCTTATTGGGGTGGCAGCACTTTCCGGCAAGGACGACTCTAAGGAAACGCTGGAAGGTCTTCGGGGCTCTGCACGTCGCAAGCCTTTGGAAGGTTTCGCCATTGTCATCTGCCTCGCTTCTTTGGCGGGCCTCCCCCCTGCGGCTGGATTCCTTGCCAAATTTACGCTTTTTGCAGGTGTATTCTCTGCAGGTTGGGTCGTCGTTGGCATTTTGGGCTTTGTGCTCTCGGTCGTGGCGGCATTCTACTACATTCGGATTGCGGCTGTTTTGTTTGCACCAGCTCATTCGGAGGCGACAACTAAACCTTGCTGCTTCTCGGAATCCAATGTGTTTTTGCTTCGTTTAGGCATTGTTCTTGCCGCTTTTGCCTTGCTGATTTTGGGAATATTCCCTTCGGTATCGTTGATTGTCGCTTAAGTGCTTTTGAAACGTTGATTTTTTGATTGACAGTTACCGCCCGTAGCTGTCAATTTTTTTTTGATCAGACTATTAGAGCAGATTCGCGTGATGGGTCTTATCAGAAAATGGAACGCAACAAATCGTGATTGCCTAATTCCCCCTGTAGAGATACCTTTAAGTTATGATCACCATTATCAAAGGGTTTGGTATGTTACACATGAAGTCTCTCTCTGTCATTGGGTTTGTAGGGATATCCTTTTTGCTAATGGGTTGTGATGTGACTGATTCCGGATCGTCATCTGCATCGTCTTCATCTGAATTATTATCATCAGCCCAAGGTTCTTCTTCATCGTCTGTACAAAGTTCGTCTTCATCATCAGTAGCTGTGGCAAGTTCCTGTCCCGCAAAAATGGACTCTACCACGACAGATATTTTAGCGGCTTGGAATAGCTGTGATTCGCTTTTTCAGACAAAAAAGAAAAATCTGGGTCAAGTAGACGTTTTGAAATCAGGCTTTTATAACGCAGGGAATCGGTATTGGATGACGGCAGGGATTGTGGATTCGTCCGCACAAATAAATGACCCTCTTAACTATGTGCTATTTACAACGAATGTCTCCTTGGACGTAGATACTTCGAGCCAAGAGAATCCGATTGATGAAATCTATCAAATGAAAAAGTCCTTTTGCAAAGCAGTATTAGATACCTCCATTTGTATTCAGGTGACTTCTGCTGAATTTGATACAACAACAGGGCTCCCGATCACCGTACGTGTAGAGTATAACTCTGCGTTGATGGTTGATGTCGATGGAATTAATTTGTGGAAAGTGGATGGCGCTACATTCAGTTATGAACCCGGTATTATTTAACGGTGGCGCTATATTTCGTTCGCCTTGCTAATTATCTGCTAGGCATTGAATTTGATACGATAATAAGCTTTTAACAAAAAAATTATGGGTAGTGAAACGTATCCGTCCGACGATCTGCATGGTTCGGAGGGCGAAAAATTCAAATGTATTCGCCATTTGAAGGGTGGGAAGGATTGCGAAGGGGTTGATTTGGTCCTAAACAATGTTCGATCCAGAAATTCTTGCTTTGTTCAAAAAAGCTTTCTCACATCTAAATTTTTGAAATTTTATTCTGGACAGTAGTGAAATTAATTATATAAATTAGTCGCACAATGTTATCAGGAGATAGAATATGCTAGCAATTAAGAATTTTTTATGCTGTGGGTTGATGGGATGTTTTTTATTTTTCTCTGCTTGTGATGATTCAAGTTCAACTACGATTATTGCTTTTGGAGAATCCTCTTCATCAGAGACTATTCTTTCTTCTTCTATCGAGTCTTCGTCTTCGTTGATTACATCCTCTTCTTCTGAGGACGGAATATCATCTTCATCTACAACAAACTATTGCGTTGCTTCCATCGATTATTCAATGGTAGATTCTGCGGACGTAGTAGAATTAAACTCCGGAACAGAAAATTTTGCGACTCAGTGGGCTTATTTCGATTCTCTTTTTGTGGAGCATCAAAAGGAACTTCGTCAAATCGATGTAATTGCTCCCAATTTTGGAAGTTGCACAGGGACTCGCTATTGGATAACGAATGGTGTTGTTGATTCCCTCCAAGATCTTTCTTATGGCTCTGCAACGGCAGGAACAGGTTCTCACCCTTTAATTGAAATTTTCGATCTCATTAAAGATGAAAGCTACTGTGGTGTTGCTGGAGATACTGCAGAGTTGTGCTTTTCTATTCATGGTGTAATGGATCCGAATACAGGAATGCCTTTGCATGTATGGTTGAATAATGAAAACGTTCCCGATTATTTAGCCATTGATGGTGGATTCAATAAGTATTTTAGAAATGCAATCTGGGAATGAAATGTCTATAGGTGCATTTTTGTTAAATTAAACTCATGATGGAAAACGTATACCGCTCAGGATTAGGTTTTGATGTTCACCGTTTAGTAGAAGGCCGCAAGTGCATTATTGGCGGTGTGGATATTCCCCATGACAAAGGCCTCCTTGGGCACAGCGATGCGGATGTCCTCGTGCATGCGCTTTGTGATGCGCTTCTGGGCGCCGCAGGCTTGGGCGATATCGGTACGCATTTCCCGGATACGGATGCCGCTTTCAAGGGCATTGACAGCATGCTTCTTTTGAAACGAGTGCGCGAAGAAATTACGCAGCTCGGGTACCAGATTATCAACGTGGACTGTGTCGTGATGTGCGAGCGTCCCAAAATCAATCCTCACCGTCTGGAAATGCAAAACCGCATTGCCGAAGTGCTTCAGATTGCGGTGGATCAGGTAGGCATCAAAGCGAGCACCACCGAAAAACTCGGATTCACTGGTCGTATGGAAGGCATTGCCTCGCAAGCGGTGGCGAGTCTCTATGGCCCGCTGCACCCGAAGGGGTGACCGGGGACGTTCAGAGGCGAGAGGAAACTTTTTGTGCCTGATAGTCTGGGGTTCTAAGGAGTGATTCTGAAATTGGGGGCCGTTTTTTTTGTTGACTGGAGTTGATGAGGTGATGAATGAAAATGTTAAAACAATTATTAGCTTTTATCTCTGTTCTATTATTGCTTTATGGCTGTTCCCTTACTGAATATGAAGTAGAAGGAGATTCTTATACTTGGAATTTTGCAAGTGTTTTAAATGACTCTGTTGCTGTTGCAGAAGTCATTCACTATGAATACGGCACTATTCACGATGATCATTGGATGAGTTATACTGATGGAGAATCTTTTAGTAGAGAAATTTCAAGATTCTATTACCCAGTGGGTATGAAAATCAAGTGGCTTGGCAAAAAAGAAAATTCCTTGGGAGAGTTGATTTCAATAGCTGAAAAAGATTCCGTAGAACTTCCAAGATGGACAGATGGTTGTTTCGTGACGGATTCAATCGGGGGCTTTTTCTATTGTATTAATGCCGCTAAACTGGATTCCAATATGTGTGCTATAATTCTTGTAGACTCTAAAAATACAGATGTAGACTCGCTAAAAATTGAAGATTGCTCCGCGTTGGACTGGTCTAATTCTTTTTCGTTTGTTGGTGATTTTTTGAAAATCAAAAATAGTGGCTATGGCGTTTACGATTTTAATCTCTATAAAATCGGGAAAAATAAGTTCGAGGACAAAAATCCAACTTATAAGATTACAGAAAACGGATCTTTAACATTTGTTGATTTGCAAGGAAATACCATTGTGTACGAGGGAGATCCAGAATGATAAAGCTTTTGTTCGCTTTGCTCGTTTTGATGTTATTTGCCTGCGAAGATGATTCTAGTTCTGCAAATGTTAGCAACAGTGCTGAAGAACAAATTTTGGATGTGTCTGATATCGTATATGATTCCCTTGAGGATTCCCGTGATGGGCAGGTTTACACAACTGTGAGAATCGGAAACCAATGGTGGATGGCAGAAAACCTGAATTACGCTGTGGATTCGAGTTTTTGCTACAATGATGAGCTTGATTCCTGCACCATTTATGGACGACTTTACCCTTGGATTGTTGCTATGAATTTGGATTCTGTTTATTCAAATGTTGGTGCATTTTACGATGGCATCGTGGATTCCGTTCACCAGGGAATATGTCCGAAAGGCTGGCATATCCCTTCGGAAGAGGAATGGAAAATCTTGATAGAATACGCTGATGCGCATAATGGAGAGGAGGGCATTGGCGCTAGCATGAGGGCTCCATACGGCTGGGAAGAATACGTTGGAAATGAATATGTGGATGGTGAATTTAGAATGGATGTTGTTATTGAATACACAGATCGTTTTGGCTTTGCGGCGATTCCCGGAGGCGCGCGAGCGTCTACAAGTTTTTATTGTGGCAATGCATTTTATGCTTATTTTTGGAGCGCGACAGAAGTATTTTCTTATCGGAACGACATGCCAAAAGTAGTGTATTTTGCAGATAATGCCATGATGAATGCTGATGGATTTTATTCGGTAACTAAATTTACCAAGTCGTATGCGCTTTCTGTGCGGTGTTTGAAGAATGAATAGTCATTTGTCTATTCTTCCGCCTTTTCCCGTCCGTTGTACTATTTTATGTACTCACTTGATTTGAAAAACATTATTATAGGGGTGTGAGCGAGTGAACATTTTTGAATTCACCAAGTTCTGGACGTTCCTCGCGGAATATCAGGAATCGCGTGAAGCTACGGATCCGTCCTTTACGCGCACGGAGTTTTGCAATCAGCTCGGGCTGCCGTTGTCGTATCTTTTCCGTTGGGGTGGGGCGCGATAGGGATGTACTCTTTGAACTATCATGCGGAGATAATCAACGATCTGGAGGATTCTCGCTCACATGATTAGGACTATTATGATCTCAGTTCTTATTTGAGAAAGCAGGGAGATCGGTTTGCGTATAAAAGAATTCGGGATTTTCTGTAGTGAGTTTTGTTGCCACCTTTGTGTCGCCAAGAGTTGATGAGTGAAAATGTTTCGCTTTGCATCGCTGCGACACTATGTCGCTCAAGCAACATGTATTTTAGACGTTGTAAGAGCTGGGCGCGATGGCTTCGGTGTGAATGCCATCGCGGACAGACGGGTTCTCTGCCTGTGTTTTGCGTGAGGTATGCGAAGGGTCGCGCTATGCGCGAGTGCGAAGCACCGACCGGAGGGTAGCCCGGAGCTCGCCGACCCGGCG
>DBTP01000028.1:0-9145 GCA_002307115.1 Fibrobacter sp. UBA1313
ACGTTTGTATCTTGCATAATAACGATGCTTGCCGAATCATCAGTTGCTGTGAGGGGAGGGGGCGTTGCGGAGTCTTCCTGTGCGGGCGAGAATACATACAAAAGAAGTGCGAACCACCAGAAAAAACGATTACGGGCAGTAGTAAAAATAATGGAATTCGAGGGAACTCTCATTGAATATCCTCATTGGCAAAGCAGAGCGATTCATCGAGCCAGGTATCCGTTTTCTGGACGGAGAGCCGGCTTTGAAAATCCTTGCGGTGAGCGATGTACTGGGCGAGGCGAACGGCTCCCCGGCCTGCTATCAGCGTACTTCCTGGAATTGTTTTCATCAGAAATTTTAATAATCGGAGAATCGGTCCGGGGAGATTCCGCGTAAGGAGTTCATCTTCGAGACTCGTAAAGGGGATGGCACTTCCCGGGTCCCCCTGGCGGGCGCAACGTCCAAAAAGCTGTCTGTCAATACGGGAAGAGCGGTGACATTCCGTTGCAATAACGTGGAGTCCGCCGAGAGCCCGCACTTCGGGAGAAATCTTGATATCTGTGCCACGGCCCGCCATGTTGGTAGCGACGGTAATCGCTTCTTTTTTCCCGGCGTCTGTTATAATTGCCGCTTCTTCTTTTTCGCGCACGGCGTTAATCACTTTGCAGGAAAGATTCCTCTCGTGAAGGCGTTCCGCGAGTTCTTCACTCATGGCTACGTTGCGTGTGCCGATGAGTATGGGACGCCCTTGGTTGTGAACGGTTTCGATTTCATGTAAAATGGCGTTCATTTTAGATTCTTTATCGGGGAATACGCGTAGTGCCCGCGTTTTGCGTTTGCTTTTTCGGTTATTGGGAATCGTGATGACCGGAGCTCCGTAAATGTGCCAGAATTCTCCTGCGGCTTCTTTGCCTGTTCCTGTCATTCCCGAGAAACAGGGATAAAATCGAAAAAATCGCTGAAAACTGAGGCGCGCCTGCGTTTCTTTGACGGGAGTCATGGGAAGTCCCTCTTTGGCTTCCACCAACTGATGTAAGCCGCCGCTCCATGAGCGCATGGGCATTTTTCTCCCAGTGGATTCATCGACGATAACAATTTTTTCTTCTTCGATGACATATTGCTTATCGCGATGGAAAAATTCTCTCGCCACAAGTGCCTGGCGCACCAGATCTTTTTGGAAAAGGACGCCAGAAAAGGGGCCTGGGTGCTTGACGCGATGCTCTTGGATAAGTTCTTCAATATCGCGAAGGAAAGTCACCGTACGGAAAACTTCATCGCGTTTGTAATCGACATCGAGAGTCAGTGATTCTGCGATTCCAATGGCGCAAAGGCAAGATGCAGTAAAGGCTTCGTTGGGTTCTTCACGGGAAATAATGAGTGGCGTAACGGCTTCATCGATGAGCACGTTATCCGCTTCGTCGACGATCGCTGTGTGTAAACCGCGTTGCACCACCTGTGAAAAAAGGCGGCTTTGGTCTTCACGCAAAGAAGCGATGAGGCGCTGGCTGAACTGCTGGGATTTGCCGAGGGCAATTCGATCACGCAAAAAATCAGCGAGGACTTCTTTCGCCGTGGTGTAGGTGACGTCCTTTTCGTAGGCTTCTTTGCGTTCATTGGGCTTGAGCGGTGAGGTCACGCTCCCGACGGTGACGCCGCAAAAATGATAAAGGGGAGCCATGATTTCTGCATCGCGGGCGGCGAGATAATCGTTTGCGGTAATGACATGGCAGGCGCGTCCGCTCCAACCGCGAAGAATTGCCGTCATCGCTGCGGTCACGGTTTTTCCTTCCCCCGTGGACATTTCCGCGATATAACCTCGGTAAAGGGCAAGTGCTCCGGCGAGCTGTACCGGAAAAGGCTTAAACCCCAATGTGAATTTGACCGCGTTCTGGATCAGCGCGAGGGCTTCATGGAGTTCCTGGGTGGAAACGTAGCTTCGGGAACGGAAAAGTTCTCTGTATTTTGCCAAGCGTATTTGAAGGCTTGTTCGTGAAATTTCTCTGAATGTGTATCCAGCCGTATCAATCTCTGTGGCCTCGCGCAAAACTTTTTTCAAAATGGATTTGCGTCTATGCACCCTGCCTAAGGCGCGACAATGAATCGCATCAATTCCTGTCGGAATCTTGGGGGCTTTGCGAAGCGCGGTGAGTCGATAGTTTTCGGCAAGGGAACTCATTATCTTTATACCCGGTAATATTTTTGGAGCATCTGTCGCGCTTTTCGTGCGGCTTGTTTCGCGAGAGATGTATATCCGAGGTGAAATCGGATTTTTCCGGCACGTCCCTGTAAAAAGAGAACGTCGTTGTCTTTATGTTTAAACGACGCTTGCACCAAATAAAAAGGCTCCGCCGTTTGTGTAGGATTGCCACCCGCTGTATTCACTTCAATTTCTCCACCGCCGCTCCAGCCTAAGGCTTCCGAGGGAAGTTCGTTTTGAGCCGTAGGGATTGCTTTCACGCTTTCGATAGCAATGTCCGTAAAAGCATCTCCGTTCAGGCGCACCGAAAAGGAATGATTTTTGCTGCTGAAAATACGAGAGCCATCATCTTGGGAAATGGCTGCGACAAAACGGAATTCAGTGGTGTCAATAATTTGTCCCAAGGAATCGCCTTGGCTTACCCATTTGCCAAGAAAATTGGCGGCATCTGGGGAATGCCAGATCCCACTTTCGGGAGCGCGTACGACTAAGTTTTCCTTGTTGATTAAATACTGGTCAAGTTCCTGGGCGAAAACCTGCATGCGTTTAGCGATGGGGTACATATTTTCTGGATTTTTGGCGAGAGCTTGGTAATAAAGGAGTCTGGATTCTTCATAGGCGGCTCGGGTTTCTTGAATCTTGTTTTCCAGTTCCTGATTTTCCAGAATCAGCAAGGTATCTCCGGCATTTACAAAAGTCCCCGTAGAGGCTTTCACCACGATGATGTGTCCGCGGGTTCTATTGATGGTGTTCTCGTAATGGGTCGATTCCAAAATTCCCGGCGCGGTGAATGTATCCGGCACGGGGACATAGAAAAGAATCCCTAAAAGAGCACCCAAAAAGACTGTCGTTAAAAGAACGGCGCGTGTGCGAACACGGGCGAGACCTGGGTTTACAAAAATATAATGGATGAATTTCCCACAGGGGATAAAAAGCATTGTGATGGCAAGGGAAATAGCCATGAACGCCGCAAGAATCAAGTACTGCTGCGATATCGCAATGATGATTCCTGCAAAAAGGAAAAATCGATAAATGGCACTCGCAAAACCGTAAATTGTATAAATGACGGCTTCATTTACTTTAGTCGCCACCGGGGTGGCATCAGTGCGAAGGAAAATGAAACGTTCCAATATGTATTTGAGATGCGCCACGGAACGCTGTTGCAAGTTTGGCATATCCAGCAGATCAGTGAGAATGTAATAGCCATCAAAACGCATCAAGGGATTGATGTTAAAAAGGAGTGTAGAAACGGAAGCGATAAAAAGCGTGTTGTAGGCGACCGATTTAACGGGACCCCCACCGACATTGGCCCACACGATCATGGCCACGGCCGCAATGAAAAATTCGAAAATCATCCCTGCGGAACTTACGAAAATGCGCTGCCATTTGCTTCGGAAAGACCACGAGGCCGTCGCGTCCACGTAAGGGAGCGGCGCCAACAGCATAAACATGATCCCTAGCGTGTGTACTTCACCGCCATAGCGACGCACTACACTGGCGTGCCCGAATTCATGAACGGTTTTGACCAAAATACCGCAGACGTAAAGCAAAAATAAATTTGAGGGAGCGAGGGCCCCTTGGGCCTGGTTTTGCAAAATATCAAAATTTTCAAAAGCAAATTTCCCTGCGATAGCCACAGCGATCAACCACACAAATGCCATTGGCTTGCTGATGACAATATTAATCAGGGGCTTTAGACGTTTTAAGAGTGAATCTGGATCGAACAGGGGAATGCGGAGAAAAAAGATATTGAGAATTGTAGACTGTATTTTCTTTTTTTGCTTTTTTGAACGGCGGTCGAAAAGCTGAAAGCTATCTTCGGCAATATCATAATGCAACATGTTCGCTTGGTACAACTGGGAAAGAATCTCGATGATTTCGCCTTGTCCCGGCGAATGGTCCGGATCTTTCTCCAACAATTCTTGCCACACTTGCCCGATATTTTTTTTGAGATTTAAGCGGGATATGAATTCGTACGCGCATTCCTCTAGACGAAAATACTGGTTGGTGAAAGGTTCATAGAGCACATACCATTTTACGCCCCGGTAAAATTGCCTGTGAATACGAATACTCGCCCGCAAAGTGATTCGCTGATTGGCGATGCGGTACCAGGATTCATGAAAAATTTTACGGCTTTTGTCTACCACCATAATTTTAATCGTAAAATGTCAATGGCGCGGTGGCTCAGTATCCACCACAAGGTATGTTTACCGGATTCTATTTTGGCAACCCCCGTCATTCCGGGCCGGAACCACTCTGGAATGCTGCGTATAAATTCTCCGCGGACCTGAAATGTATTTTCTTCGTCTTTGATTGTCGCTGCGGGGTGAATGCGCGCAACACGGAAACGGTAAACGTAATCGGGGCGACTCTTGATGGCGACCACACCTTCGGCACCGAGTTTCACATTTTTTATTTCCATTTCGCCCACGTCAATTTCAGCGTAAATATTTGTGATAAGCGCAATCTGAAAAAGTTCCGCTCCGAGGGAAACGGGTGCCCCGAGGCGTTTTTCAAGATCTCCTTCCACAACTACAGCGCTATCAACGGGGGAACGGATAACGGATTGTTCTAGTTTGAATCGTGTCGTTTTTAGTTTTGCCTGCGTTTGGGCAAGCTTCGCCTGGAACACGCGCATTTCTGCAAGTTGTTCTGCTGCTTGGGCTTTTTGAATTTCTCGGTGGTAGTTTTGTTCTTCTGCCATGTAGTCCGCTTCTTCCAGCAGAAACTGCTTTTTATCTAACCGGAGAATTTCTTGTCCCTTCTTGATCGGGTCTCCTGGTTTCACAAAAACGCTGTCAATATAACCGTCAAAAGGGGCAGTTACAAATACAATCTTGTCGGTGAGCAAAATGGTGGGAGCATCTACTCGGTAAGAGATTGGCACAAAAAAAGCAAAGCCTAAAAAAGCGGCAAGGACAATGCATAAAAGCTTTATCCAGGTGTGTTCATAACCGAGCACTTTCGCAAGTCCATTTCTAATAGCATTCCCGAGGCGTGCTCCAAACCAGCGATCTTTGTATTGAAGTTCTCCGAGACGAGTGGCGATTTGCCCCGCCGTCAATTGAAGCCGTGTCAATTCTGATTCGGAAAAAGGAGCCTGAACGCGTTCAAAGGTAAGAATGCCAATAATATTCGCTTCGCGCCGGATCGGTATGGAAAGGAGATAACCCGTATCGTGGGTTTTATGATAGAACTCATGAGCTCTCGCGACCAGTCGCGAATTTTCGGGCAGAGGAAAAACAATATCGGCATCCTGCTCCAGCGCCTCTTCCATCGCGTTTTCCAGATTGCGAACAATTTCCATTTTCTTTTCAAACGTATCGGTATGGCTGAGAGCGGTCACTCTCACATAGCCTTTTTTGACCCAGCCTAAGCTCACGCGGTCGCATTGATTGCGGTTGGCGAGCTCATTGACCAAAGTCATCGCCGCTTCAAGAAATCGTTTGGGCGTATTCACCAAATGTGTAATTTCGAAAATAGATGTCAGATTCGCTTTCATCGTTACGGAATCATTTACGCTCTGACGAATGCGGTACTGTGCATACAGATCTGCGATACTTTTGGCGGCATTCAGAGCAAAAGTGGGGTTCTTATCCACCGAATGATCTAGGTAACCCAAAAAGAGGGCGTTCCCTTGTTGAGAATCCAATATGACAGGACACCCGATAATCGTGTAGTCCTTCGTGGGGATAAGGGCTCCGCCTTTTTCTAGACACATTTTATGACAAGTGTCAATGGCTGTCAGAAATAGGCGCAGATACTGTTCATAGCCTTTAGATTTGGGGGCAAAGGCGAGTGTGCGCCACTCTTTTCCCGAATCGCGGAGGCAAATGACACCGGCCTTCGTTCCTGTCACTTCTAGCAGGGAGCTCAAATAAGTTTCCCAGAACTGCAATGGTTCACCGGCGAAATTCCGAAGCACTTGCAACTTCTGTAACGAGTCAATAAATACGTCTGGCGTTGAAGATCCTCTCATGGTAAGCAAAAATCTAGAAAAATAATGTCAGATTTACTCCCTGAATTTCAATATTTGAATGGAGGTTCTGATATATTTGTCATTCTGCTGGATCTATTTGAAATCGGGAATGTGACAGTGAGAATAATCATTGTTGAAGAAAAATAATCGTAAGCGTTTTCTCGAGAATTTTTGTGGATTTGTCTGGTTTGATTGTGTGCGCATCGTCGGGAATGATACCAGACGAATAATATTCCCCCTATTGTCTCTGAACAACGCTAAACCTGAGAAAAAAGGATCTTTGAAGGTTGGCTGGAAGCCGCAATCAAAAATGAATTTTCAGCCACGCCCTGAAGTCAGGGTGTTATTTTTTCAATTTTAGAGGGGAGTATGTGGGAGGCGATCCAAACACGGATCGCTTCTTCTGCTTGTTCTGCGAGAACTGATTTTTTGTCTTTCTTTCTGTAATTCAATTCGAGCACATGGGGGAGCAAGCCGAAGTTAAAATTCATGGGTTGAAAGTCTTTGTTGGGACTCACCAATTGCCGCATCAAAGAACCGATGCAACTTTCTTCAGGGAGCGGAAGCGGGGCTCCGTGAACCAAAGTCTGAGCCATGTTCCACGCTGCATACCATCCGGTGGCAATCGCCTCTGTGTAGCCTTCGGCACCAGTGATTTGTCCTGCGAACCAAGTCGGTGGAAGGCCCTCTGCACACGGAAGTTCCGGGCGCAAACGGAGTGTCTCTGTGAGGAGTTTTGGGCTTTCGATAAAGGTGTTGCGGTGCATACAGCCGAGGCGCGCAAAACGTGCATTTTTGAGTGCGGGCACCAAGGTGAAAATTTCCTTTTGCGTACCCCATTTGAGGCGCGTTTGGAACCCCACCATATTAAAAAGCGTTTTCTGAGCATTTTCAGCGCGGAGTTGGATCACGGCATGCCACTTTTTGCCGTTGTTCCCGAGTCCCAAACCTACGGGTCGCATGGGCCCAAAACGCAGCGTTTCTGTGCCTCGGCGCGCCATTTCCTCTACGGGGAGGCAACCTTCAAAGAGTTCATTCTTTTCATAAGGGCGAGGTTCAATGGATTCCGCTTCGCGTAGTTTTGTAACAAAGAGATCGTACGTTTCTTTGTCGAGGGGGCAGTTGATAAAGTCGGCGGTTTCCCCTTTTTCCCAACGGTTCAGGTAAAAGGCGCGCTCCATATCGATGCTGTCGGCTTCAATCACAGGGGCAATTGCATCAAAGAAATGCAACCGTTCGCTCCCTAAACGTTTAAATATATCGTCTGCAAGAGCATCGCTCGCGAGTGGGCCTGCGGCGACGAGGGTGGGGAAGTCCCCTTCTAAACTGATGACCTCGTCGCGGTGGAGCGTAATTTTTGAGGTACTTGCGATGAGACCTTCCACAGAGTCGCTGAAAATTTCGCGATTCACCGTGAGCGACTCTCCCGCAGGCACTTTGGCTTCTTCTGCGGCTTTTAAAAGAAAACTTCCGAGAAGGCGCAGTTCATTCTTGAGAAGGCCGTGGGCAGAGGTCATTCCCATGCCTTTAAAACTATTGGAACAAACTAATTGGGCGAGCTTTCCATCGCGGTGCGCGGGCGTTTGCCGCCCTGGGCGCATCTCATAGAGATCCACATCAAAACCTCGGGAAGCAAGCTGCAAAGCGGCCTCGCAGCCAGCAAGTCCACCGCCGATCACGCGTACGCGCATCGCTTAGTTCACCTTCATAAAGGTGTAATTCTGAATATTTCGATTCCAGGTTTTTGAAAGCGAATGCATCATCGTTTCGGGCAAAACCCCTTGCGGATCAATTTCCAGAAGCTCATCAATAATCTGTTCCCCTTGCATTTGGCTGACCATGCCGAAGCGGAGCGCTTCGAGGAATTCTCCATGCACTTTTGCAGGGATAAACTGTTCCTCGAATTCATGCAAAACCCGAGTCCGAATCAACTCCGGTTTATGGTGCTCCAGATTTTCCATGGTCCAGATATCAATCGCTTTTAAAGTTTCTGGTCGAAGGGAATAGGTATGTAGCCTAGAACGGAACTTGTCCCAGTCCTTGCTACTTGTTTTTCCGATTTTGCGAACTTCTTTTAAAAAAGTAAGAACGGCCTCATAGGCATTTTGGCGATTGATGGATTCTGTTGTCTCTCTGCTCATGGGTTATTAATGGCGGAAGTGGCGCATTCCTGTGAATACCATGGCAACACCGAACTTATCGCAGGCATCGATCACTTCCTGATCGTGTTTAGAGCCACCTGGTTGGACAATATAGCGAACGCCCGCAGAGTGCGAAGCATCAATGTTATCCGCAAAAGGAAAGAACGCATCGGAGCCGAGAACGACTTCCCCAAAAACTTTTTTGGTAAGCTGTTCCAAGGTCTCTCCTTCCGCAAGCGGCATACGGGCGACATTATCGCGGACGCGCGGCTGACAAAGGCGAAGATTGGAATCAATACGATTGGGTTGACCTGGGCCAAGACCCATGATCTGGAAAAAGCCCGGCTTGTACTCGTAACCCATCACAATGGCGTTAGACTTCGCGTGCTTTGTGACGATCCAGGTGAAGCGAGCGAGGGCTTCTTTGTTCAGAGGAAATTTGGCTTGAGTGACGCATTCAAATTTGTCCCAAGTGCCGATATCGCGGTCTTGGACGAGCATTCCACCGATGACATGCTTGTATACCTTACGGGCTTTGGGAGGTTCGATGTTTCCCACTTCCAAAATACGGATATCCTTGGATTTGTTGCAAAGAAAATCGAGGGCGTCCGCATCAAAAGCGGGAGCTAAAAGAATCTCAACGAAGCGGCCTTTCAAAAGCATCGCGGTTTTCAAATCGACCTTTGTGGTCACCGCAATCACGGAACCGTAAGCAGATACCGGATCTCCTGCCCAAGCCGCTTCAAAAGCCTCATCCAGAGTTTCTCCTGTCGCAAGTCCGCACGGGTTCATGTGTTTCACAATCACCACGGTAGGAACATTGCTGAATTCACGAGCCATCTCTAG
>DBTP01000028.1:9491-22553 GCA_002307115.1 Fibrobacter sp. UBA1313
GCAATCCGCTTCTTTGTAAAAAATTGCAGACTGGTGGGAATTTTCTCCATAACGGAGTTCAGAAGGATTTTCAAAACGCAAAACTAATTCTTCGGACATAAGATCCTCATTCTAAGTTAAAAAAGCAGAAAAATTCTGTCGAAATTTAGTAAAACGTTGCTTATACAACACCCCGTTTTTATTGGATACGCTCCTTGAGAATCTAAATATCAAGATTTGTACTGAAACACAGACATGTGATTCTTGTCGCCATTATTTCAAAAAAAATCAAAACTAAATGGGGGGAGTATTGAAAGCTGGTGATGGAGAAAAAGGGCGAAGGCTGTGTCAATTCATTTTTGCTTCTAGGGGTCTCTTTTTTCGGAAAACAAAAACACTTGATACAGCAGGTGTTGCCTTGTTCAATGGATAGGGAATTATATACTTAAAATCACAAACTAAAAAACATCAGCCTCTAAGACTTTTGACATTCGTCATTTTTTCCTATTTTCAAAATTGGCGCACTAAAGTATAGACGTCCCAATGGATAGATAAAAAATTTAGGGAACCACCCGTTGCAACTTTACAATCTGTTCTTCTGCCCAAGGTTCGAAAGTATCATCCGCAATGTGTGCTTTCGCTTCTCGCATTAGCTGCAAATAAAAGTACAGATTATGAATGCTTGCAAGACTCATCGCGAGTAGTTCGCCCGCGTGATGCAAATGTCGAAGGTACGCTCTGCTGAAATTTTTGCAGGTATAACAATTACAATTCGGGTCTGGCGCCACATCTAAAGCATCGGCATAACGGCCTGCTTTGTAATGCAACACGCCTTCGCTCGTGAACATCATCCCGTTGCGTGCATTGCGCGTTGGCATCACGCAATCGCACATATCCACCCCGCGTTTAATGAGTTCCAAAAGATTCCACGGGGTCCCTACTCCCATCACATAACGCGCGTGATCTTGGGGCATAATATCCGTGCAGAAATCAGCAACATCATACATGGTCTCTGTCGGTTCACCCACAGAAAGACCGCCCAAGGCATAGCCATCCGGGCCAAGTTCCGCAATCGTTTCAATCGCGCGCTTTCGCAAATCCAAATGCATGCCACCTTGCACAATACCAAAAAAACTTTGGTCGTAACCATGAATGGGAGGATTTTCTTTTAGCCAGGCAATCGCTTCTGCAGTCCAGCGCAAGGTGTAATTCAGGGAGTGTTCCGCTTCTTTGGCGGTGCTTGGAAACGGCGTGCATTCATCAAATGCCATGATGATATCGGCGCCAATATCACGCTGGGCCTTCATCACGCTTGCGGGCGAAAAAAAGTGTTTGGAACCGTCGAGATGACTTCGAAATTCGACTCCTTCCGGCTTGATTTTGCGAAGTTCCTTGAGGCTCCATACTTGGAATCCACCGCTATCGGTAAGCATGGGACCATCCCATCCCATAAACTTGTGAACGCCGCCAGCCTTTGCTATTAAAGGGGTGCCTGGACGAAGATAGAGGTGATAGGTATTGGCGAGAATTATTTCCGCTTTCATTTCGTGGAGATCTCTGGGGGTGACCCCTTTCACGCTTGCGGCGGTTCCCACAGGCATAAAGATCGGCGTGGTAATGACACCGTGATCTGTGGTGATTTTGCCGAGGCGAGCCTTTGATTTAGCGGAGGTCTTGAGCAATTCGAAACGATTCATGGGTCAAAAATAGTTAAAGAGACATGATGGGCTTTTCTCGATGCCAATAAAAAAAGAACCTCGGAAGTTATCCAAGGTTCTCTTTTGAATTTCATGCGGTCGGACAGACTTGAACTGTCATGAGATTGCTCCCACTAGCACCTCAAGCTAGCGTGTCTACCATTCCACCACGACCGCGTGGTAATCTCAAATACGGGCGCAAATGTAAACTATTGCGCGGGCACCGTCAAGGGATTTTCTTGAGAATTTTCAGCAGGAACTGCAGGGGCCGCTGTAGGTAATTGCGGAATGACTGCGTTGCTTGCTGAATTTTCTTGAGCAGATTGTTTAAGTATAGAAGTCGTGGTGGTTCTATCTTGCTTGGATGCAATAACACCCAATCCGAGAACCACTACAAAAAAGACAATCGCCACACTGCGAGTCAACTTCTGAATAAATGTCGCTGCTCCAGCGGTGGAAAATGCGGATTGAGATGTCATGCCACCTAAACCTGCGAGGCCTCCCATCTTATCATTCTGAATGAGCACGAGCAACATTAAGAACAAGCAGAGGAAGATATGTAAAGCGATTCCGATCCAAAAAAGTGTCGACATTTTAATTTCCTTAAACGCTATTTCTTTGTTTAATTAGCGAGCTTCAGCGGCTGCAATGATAGCAAAGAATGTATCTGGTTTCAAGGCTGCACCACCAATGAGGCCCCCATCAATATCCTTTTGAGCGAGGAGACCTGCGGCATTGTCTGGTTTCATAGATCCACCGTACTGAATAGAGATAGCTTCAGAAACCTTTTCTCCGTAGATTTCTTTAACGACGGAACGCACAAAAGCTTGGGTATCTTGAGCTTGTTCATCGGTCGCCACAACGCCGGTACCAATCGCCCAGACGGGTTCGTAAGCAATAACGGACTTGAGAGCGTCTTCAACAGAAATGTCTTTGTAGGCGCCCACAATTTGTGTGCGAAGAACCGATTCCAATTTACCACCGTTGCGCTGTTCCAACGTCTCGCCAATGCAAATGATAGGCTTCAGACCAGCACTCAAGGTCTTCTTCACCTTAAGATTCACAGTCTCTTCTGTTTCGTGAAAATACTGACGTTGTTCTGAGTGACCGATGATGATGTATTCCGCTCCAATTTCTTTGGCCATGTCCACGGAAATTTTACCCGTGAAAGCTCCCTGATCTTTCCAGTGAATGTCCTGGAGAGCAAGCTTCACATTGGTTCCCTTCACTACGTCAGCAACTTTTGCTGCAGCAAGGAACGTCGGTGCAATCACGACTTCGGTCTTTTTAATATTCTTGACTGCGGCAACAATACCTTGAGCGAGAGTCACACTCTCACTAACAGTCTTATTCATTTTCCAGTTACCAGCAATAATATACTGACGCATTTAGGGCTCCTTCAAGAGGTTTACGTTTCAAAGTTTGGGCCATAATCTAGCAAAAAAGCACCGCCAGGCAAGGCGATGCTTTCATAAGAGTCTTGAGATCCGCTTACGACTAGTAGTTGGATTGTATAGAGGCTGATGGCGGAGGGGACCCACCATAGCGGTCGCCTTCAATAGACTGAAGCACGAGTTCTTCTTCGTAGCCTTCTAAACGAGCCTGTTCCGGTTTTTTCCATTTGAGGCGCGTGATCAACTGACCTTCGCGGGTATAGTATTCCCACAAGTAGCCATCTTGTAATTCACGATCCGGAGGTCCCCACAGGAGATTCACCATCTCTTGGGTCATTCCTTCCTCAATGTAACCCTGTCTAAAGATATCTTTGAGACGCTTTTCAATGCCCATACTTTCTTTAGTGGCAAAGTATTCGCGTTCGTATTGCTCCACGCCACGTTCTACTAGAACTGCGGATGTATGTCTGCTTGTGCACGCTGAAATGGCAAGTATCGCCAAGCCCAGCATAATTAACCTAGTAACATGCATAATCGCTCCTAAAGGGTAATGCTGGGATCAAAATAAGAATTTTTAATGGATTTATGTGAATTATTTATAATTTTTAACATCTGATGACTAATCTTAAGAAAAAAATTTCGGTACTCTTGCTACTTCTCTGCACGGCGTGGGACACCTCTTGGTCTTCCACATACGATCAAAATGGTCTTTTAGGATTAAAGTATGGTCCTAATTTGTCTTGGACTTTAGCTGGGAATACTCCTTTGGTCTGGGGTTCGTGGCTTCCGCAAGCGACAAGTACGTTTTCTTTTAACTGGATTGAACCTTTGTCTAATTTACCTTATGGGCAGTCATTGGATCGAGGAGCCTCTTTTCTCCGTTTCAATGCCGATGTAGAGGTTTCTCCTTTTTATGGTGGCTTCTCCATGGGCTTAGGGATTCGTCCGCTTCAGATTAACCCGCAAGTAGAATTTCGTTTTATATACGAGAATTACACTTATTTTGATTCCAATGTGGAAATGACCCTCGCGGATTCTTCGAGTACGGGAAATATTGCGGATACTTGGAATGCAGATTATGTAACGAATAGTCTGTACGATGATTCACAAGTTGATTATATGCAGAATTTTACTTTTTGTTTGGATCTAGACTATAATTTTGGTTTGGGTGGCTTATTAGGGCTTGGACTCCATTATACCCTTGTGGATATCAGTACAGAATATGAAGGAAAAAGCTACGACTATTCCCGCAATATCCCCGTTTTTAGCCGGGATTTCATTTTTGAACTTATTTTGTACGGATTTTTCCCCATTAACGAAAATTGGGCGATTTCCCTTTACCTCAACCAGTACGACACTGGTTACTTACGTTCTTCTACAGGCACCTACCTCAAAGAATCTTTGGGTTATACCAAAATAATGTTAGGACCTTCATTCTCTTGGAATAAAGGAAACGATCGTGTTACATTGATGCCTGGATATTGGGTGCGCGATAAAAAACGCCATTATAGTGGTTCATTGGCAGAGCAATTCTTAATCCATTTGCAGTATCAAGGGTACTTTGACTTCCCCGTCAAGTCCCACTCCGAGAAGTGGTAAAATTGAAGACGTTTTTGAATGGTGTTTTGCGTTTTTGAGAATTGGATCCAAGAGAAGCTTTTCTGAAAGATGCGTTGCGGAACGAATCCATAGTGAACCACTGTAATCCGGGCCACGCATCTCAATCACCGCAGGCAATAAAGCCCCGTTGAAATTTTTCCAAGAATGAATTTGGTATTCGCGATTTTCACCATGTGCTCCGTGTGTTATCACAAGGGTTGGTTGTTTTGGTTGATCCAAAGTAACGGAAAACCACATTTGAGAAAATGCGGTTGTAAACAAAGTATTTTTTGGGGATATAGAATTATCACAAAAATAATAACCGTTTGCGAGTAACTCCAGATCATCCCAGCGTAAAGGTGTTGATGCAATAAATTCTTTCAGATGATGATAGGCCATTTGTCTTTTAATTTTCTGAGGAAGAATTTCGATATATCGGTAATCCGGTGTTGTCACATACAGGAACGATTGTGTGCCATCGACTGTAAGTTCAAAGGAATCTGGGGACGTTGTAAAATGCTTCCAAATAATATCTATGTGGCTACGACTATTTTCTCGATTCACAAAGCGCCCTTCGAAAGAAACCATATAGGAGGAATCGAGAATACTCTGCGGACATAAATCTTGCGCAAGACTTGAAGAAGCCACGAAAATTAAAAGTAACCCTAACTGTTTTACGGTATGCATCAGTTGTCAAAGATAAAAATAAATCAGAGAAGAAAAAATAGAGTTACAAAAACTCAGAGGATACAGAGTAACGAAGATTAGAAGTAGAAAAAATTATGGGACTTCAGACTTTCGTATGGGTCAAAAAGAAGGAGAGCCGCACTTCAAATAGAGGAAACGTAATTCTTGTGGTGTTTACATCGCATATCCATTTGTTGTTAAGAGCAAGAGATTCAGTAGTCGCCACTTGTTTTTTAAGTCTTGCTACATTTAGCATTTCGCCAATCTAAAAGGTCGCGGAGCAAGAGAGCAATGGCCTTTCGGATTTATTTTCCTAGGGGCCGTATTTTTTCAAAAAGCCTTTTTGAGTAGTAGATAAATAGTCTACAGTGCCAGAATTAAACCAATTTACCCACACGACATCCCGATGTCTCAAATGTAGAACGCAAAAAAATATAACCCGAGAAAAATAATCTCATGTCTGAAAATATCATCCCTGAAAAAAACAAAAGGCGAAAACTTCTTCCTGCCACAGGGAATCTGGTACATGGCGGAACCAGCTCTACTGAGTGAGGCAGGAAAAAGCCTCGCCTTTTTATCGTTTAACACGGGGCCTCTATTGCAAGGCCGCCTGAGTTTTTTGAAAAAGAAGATTAATTGTGTAGTCTAAACTTCTTTTGGGTGGTTTAACCTTCTTCAGCTCTAGATTCAACTTCGTCGCCATCGGCAGTGATTACCGCATCACCATCACTAATGTTGAAGAGCTTAACGTCTTTCATACTCTCTCTAATTTTAGCTTCGACATCCTTGCACATTTCGGCATTGTTCTTGAGGAATACTCGGGTATTTTCCCGTCCTTGTCCCACGCGTTCACCATTGAATGAGAACCAAGATCCACTCTTTTCAATAATCTCAAGTTCCACAGCAAGATCCAGAATGGACGCTTCGCGTGAGATTCCCTGACCGTAGAGAATATCGAATTCACATTGGGTAAATGGTGATGCGACTTTGTTTTTTACCACCTTAACGCGAGTTCGGTTGCCAATGACCTCTTCGCCTTCTTTGAGTGCGGCGATGCGACGAATATCCAAACGTTGTGAAGCGTAGAATTTAAGAGCATTACCACCGGTTGTCGTTTCTGGATTCCCGAACATGACGCCTATTTTCATGCGCAGCTGATTGATAAAAATAAGACAGGTATTTGACTTGGAAAGGATTCCGGTGAGCTTGCGAAGGGCTTGTGACATGAGGCGCGCTTGAAGACCCATATGGTTATCTCCCATTTCGCCGTTGATTTCTGCTTGAGGGACGAGGGCTGCTACGGAGTCGATCACAATAATATCAATGGCTCCAGAGCGAACCAAGGTTTCTGCAATATCGAGAGCTTGTTCACCCGTATCTGGTTGAGAAACCAGAAGCTGTTCAATATCAACCCCCAGTTTGCGTGCATAAGCAGCATCAAAAGCATGTTCTGCATCAATAAAGGCTGCCACCCCCCCGAGTTTTTGTGCTTCCGCAATGGCGTGCAGTGTCAGTGTCGTTTTTCCAGAAGATTCTGGTCCATAAATTTCAACGATACGACCGCGAGGGTAACCACCGACGCCCAGTGCCATATCCAATTGAATACAGCCGGAGGGAATCACGGGAATGTCTTCTACGGGTTGGCTACCCAATGCCATAATAGAACCCTTACCATAATTTTTTTCAATTTGTGCAATTGCCGCTTCTACGGCTTTGGCTTTATCCCCGGTAAGGGTATTTGTCTTTTGTGCTTTTTCGCTTTTCTTTGCCATGTGAGGATCTCCGGTTTATTTTTGTTTTAATATAATAATTAGTGCACACTAGTGCAAGTGATTTTTTGTTCAAGAATTACAATCCGCAATCGACTTAGTACTCTATAGACGCTTTTGAGACGAATTTGTTCCCGATTTCCTAAAAATTTTTCTTGGAAGGCAAAAATCTTATTTGGAGTCGCAATTGCCATCCATGTGAGGCCAACGGGTTTTTCTTCGGTTCCTCCATGGGGCCCCGCGATTCCAGAAGTGGCAACCGCCCAATCGCAATGGAATGCTTGTTGAACTCCTTTGGCCATTGCTGTCACTACGGGTTCGCTCACTGCGCCATATTGTTCAATAAGGTCGGAGGGGACGCCTAATAACTGTATTTTTACCTCGTTTTGGTAGGCAACAATACTCCCCGCAAAAATTGCAGAACTTCCGCTTTCACTCACAATTTCCGAGGCAATAAGCCCACCCGTGCAGGATTCGGCGGTGGCTAGCATTTCGTGGCGTGCGTTCAAAAGGTCCATAATGACTTGAACCATATTTTTGCCATCACGAGAAACGATCATTTTATTTGCCTGTTCCCCCAAAGCCTTTTCAAAGCGGGCTTGGACCGTTTCCAAAATTTCGGGCGACTTGTGAGAGTACATTCTCAAAACAAGAGCGTCTTTTACGGGGAGGCTACTCCAAGAAACCTCTTCAGTGAAATCCACTTTGCGAAGTACGGTTTCTAATTCTGATTCCGTAATTTCTGAGAGACGAGTTTCTTTTGTGAAAAATTGGGGAGCTCCTTGTGCAAGTAACCACGGGGCGATATGGCGTTCAAACATTGCTTTTGCTTCCGAAGGTACGCCAGGCGTTGCGAAAAGGGTGATGCCTTCGTGAGTCACTCGGAACCCAGGAGCCGTTCCCACGGGGTTGTCGAGTATAGAGGAACCTTCAGGAAAACAAGCTTGGATCTGGTTTGTGGGGGAGTAGGGCTTTCCTCGCGTGGTAAACCAACTCTTTATCACCTCTTCGCATTCAGGATTATAGACTAAGGGGCGATTCAAAGTCTTTGCAATTAAATTTCTTGTCTTGTCATCCGCAGTAGGACCGAGGCCGCCACCAATGATTACAATGTGAACACCTGCTTCGCGAATCATATTCCAAGTGGAGTCCCAAGTGTCTGCGGAATCCGGGAGCGCAATTTGATAAGCGGTATCAAATCCCATGTCGCGGAGTCTTCCAGAAAGCCAATGGGCATTGGTATTCTGCGTGAACCCTTGTGTGAGTTCTGTTCCGAGATTGATAATTGCAACTTGATTTTTGATGTGAGGCATTTGTTCTTCCTTGATCTTAAAACTAGAATAAGGTTTTGACATATTTTGTCATTACTCAAATTTTTGAAAAACCACGATAAAAACCAACGGCATCTTCTGGAGCTTTTCCGAAGGAATACTCAAAAATAGACTTTATTGCCTCTGAAAGTTGCCATTTGGGTTTCTCCGCTATTCGTCCTTTGTTATTTTTAGGCGCAATGTTTTCCCTACCTTCCCGATTCGTCTTTTTCTTTCTCTGCGTACTCGCTTTACACAGCTGGAGTTTTGCGTCCGAAGCCATCGTTAAAGGAAAAACGGGGATTGAATCTATTGACTCTTTACCCACATATGAATGGGATATTCAAACCACTCATAATTCTTTGCCCTTGACGTTTCTTTGTGGTCTATTTCCTGGGGGGGGACAGTTTTATACGGGGCACTATATTCGCGGTGGATTTATTGCCGGTATAGAACTCGCTCTCGCCTACGAAGTATTTTATAATAAGCGAATACAAAAGGATCGTCGCTTTGAAATGGCTCAAGAGTTCCAAGATTCCGTTGCTTTTTATACGCAGAAAATGCTTGCGGGCGGAGATAGCATGACCGTTTATCAGAGTAGGCGCAATGAGTTTGCCAACCACATCCGTAAGATCAGCGATGTTAAAATTGAACAGGAAGATCTTCGCAAGTCTGAAATGACGTGGATGATCGGTTTGCATATTTACAGCTTATTTGATGCCTATGGTATTTGGGTTAATAATAGGGGACACAGCGTGGAAGAACGTCCTGTGACGGCGGCTTTGTTACGATCTCTTGTTCCTGGGTGGGGCCAAATCTATAATGATGAATATGGCAAAGCGGGATTGTTGTATATGGGACTTTTGGGGGCAGGTGTGAGTATTGCTTCACGACAAAATGTGGTTGACTATTACTTGCAACGCCGTCGTGACTTAAAAGCAGAAGATCCCAAGAGCGCCGATATTGATGATATGACAGAGCAAATTCTCTATTTCCGTAAAAATAGAAATCAGTATATTTGGGGTATTTCGTTAATTTATCTGTATTCTATTGGAGATGCGGTCGTGGATGCGATGCTGAGCGATTTTGACAGTCCCGCTCATTTGGCTTTTGGTCCGGATTTCAGAGGCGGACTCCAAGCGACGCTCCGTGTAGACTTTTAATTATACGTTTATACGTTCAGAGGGGGCTGTTGAATGCCACCATACAAAGTATCAAAACGGCCTTCGTATTTTCCCTTTGAATCTTTTTCGATTTCAAACCGAGTGACCATTGCATAGGGAAATCTTCCCTCCACAAAATCACTGTCTGGGACACCACAAACCGCATGATGTAATACAGCGATTACCCCTGCGTGAGTCACCCAAAGCATTTCTTCTAATCCAGTACAGGTGTCTAAAAATTGAAGGACCCGCTTGTCCACGTCATGGAATGATTCCCCGCCGGGGAAGCGATACCCGCGCCAATTTTGTCTCCAAGCGTTCATTTCCTCTCGGGGCACCTTGGTCAGTTCTTGCATTTCCCAAGAGCCAAAATGAATCTCCATAAGCGCGTCTTTAGTTTCGACGGGCAGTGAAAGATGATCGGAAACTTTGTCCGCGAGCGTTTTACAACGTTTCAAGGGGCTTGAAAAGAGATGTGACGCTTGGCATGGTTTTAAAGCTTCAAGTGCAGGGGGAAACTCGGTATCAAAAGAAGGAGCAACCTCAAAATCGGCACGTCCATAACAATAATTGTGGGGATTGTGAGGCTTAGTGTGACGAAGAGTCCATAAAATCATAATGGATATAACATCCAGAAAAAAGGCAAAGAAATGAAAAAAAGTCCCTAGACGACCTACAGCACATAAAAGTTCACAAGTCCGTTGCTGCTTTCGCCCTGGCGAGTTGCCCACAAACAGTCATTGCGTAGGGTCTAGGGAACACGCAATATAGCTTTTTCATGAAAAAAGATCATTGGTTTGGTGAAAAATGTAAAAAAATGTGTGTTGTATCGTTTTCTTTACAATCCTTCTTCCCCCCCCTGTGAAAATTAATTTGTATAAACTATATATCCGTCGCTCACTCCCAGTGGAAATATTCGGATTGGCGGTATTTTTTGTGGTGTGAACGGAGTAGGAATACAATATGATACATACTAACGGATGTATATCCCTTCGTAGACGGATTTTGATCGGCTGTATATTTGCACTACTTCTTTTTGGCAACGGGTTTGCCGTTAAAGTAAGTCCCCTTTATTTTGAAAGTTTGGGAACCTCTTCCACAGAGAATCAGACCTACTGGGATGCTCTGATGAAGTATAAGCTTTGGGGCACGGGCGGCATTTTTTTCAATAAAGGACAAGTGACGATCAGAGAACAGAGCGGCTATACGGGTACCGCTACTGGTAATATTCTGTTTAACAATGGCCATCATACGTTAGGGGGACCGATCTTAGTCGGCGGAAATTTGCTGTTTGCTCCTACAAATGCGGGTATGTCCTACGATTCTCTTTTGGGCGGACCAGTTCGCGTTTTGGGTAATGTGACTATGGCCGATTATGCTGCTGGAGATATTGCCACGTCTAAATATGAAGGGACGTATTGCGTACATGGTGATGTTAAAACGAAATCATCGAATCCATACGATTTGTCCGTGGGTATTTGGGTGGATTCTCTGGATGCTTTTTATGGAAGTGCGCTCTCGAATGGGACCCCTGTGACTGCCGATGGTGCGTATGATGCTTGTCCCTCCACGGGGGCGGATTCTGTTCCTCATGTAGATACTCTTTTGAGTGTTCCCACATGGACGAAACCCAATACCATTTCCTGGGGGGCTGAGGTTCTTGTTTCCAACATGACAACGAGCAAAATTGCTTACATCCAAGTGCCACCAGAAGATGCTTCTGTGAACGATATTGGAGTCTATGATCTTTATTTAGAAAGCATTCGAATGATGGGGATGACGGGATTGAAAGTCTATGTGCTGATGCCTCCGGGAGGGCGTCTTACGCGGATTTTACTCCGAGATACATTGCAGGTAGATGCTTCCGCTAATGATGCTGAAATTCGTGTGATCTATGCCAACAATGATGCTACTTTTAACCGCGCCACGGGAACGTGGACATGGGATTCTACCAAGGCAACCTATGTTTCCAATGCGGAATATGCAGGAAATCTCTTGATCTATTCTCCCAAGGGAATTAATTGGAGTTCAATGATCCATCCTGTGTTTCAGGGAACCTACATGACACCCGGAACATTTACGTTGAAAGATCATCTGATACTGGCGGGGCAGTTGATTGCGGATACCCTGCAATTCGAATCGGACATTACGGGTGACTTCCGTTATGTTCCCTTTGATCCGCCTGTGATTACCCTGGATGATCCCACTACGGGGACATTGACTACCTTGATTGAGGGAAATCCAAATCCTCAAAAGGCAACATTTTACTTTAGGGACAGCGATGGGAAGATCACGCCAATAAAAACAGATGTCTCTTTTTCCTACTGCTTTGATTTTCAAGATACGGTGGGGATGGATTCAATTACCAAGCGATCCTATGCGGTTGTGGAAGACCTAGATACTTTGGGACTTCCTTTATGTGCGAGTGGGCATTCTGCTTCGGTGACTGTTCCTGAGGGAAATACCTCCTTTACCATAAGCTCGGCCATTTATGATGACAATATTCCTGAAAATGAGTACGAAAAATTTAGTGTGTATTTTTCAAATCTTATTGGAGCGGTACTTGCGGGAAATCAGCGTGAAGGTTCTGTTTCTTTAAGTATTAAAGACAACGATAGTGCTCCGGTTGCTCAGGATGAAGTTTTCCGAGGTTATGAAGATACGGAGTTTGTGTTCTCTGCGGATTCATTCTCTGCGAATATGTCAGTAGATTCTATTCGTGTGATGACCCTTCCGAGTAAGGGTGGCACTACCCGAGGTTCTTTTTACCTCCGTGATTCCTCTGGAACGGTAACTCCTGTGACTGAAAAGATGGTCATCGCCGCGGCAGACTTGGCAACGCTTTATTTCTTAGCTTCTCCAGATGAATATGATAGTGTGGCGTATGCCAGTTTCACATTTCAGGTGATGAGTGCGGAAGGTGTTTGGAGCATTGGCACTAAGTTGGCAATGATACAGATCATGCCCGTAAATGATGCTCCAACGATTACCTTGGGCGCGGATTCTGTGGTAGTTCTTGAAGATACGGGTCTGGTCAAGTTGGCAAATTGGGCGACGATGACTACGGGTGCCATAAATGAAGTGCAGACGCTCACGGCAACAATAGTAACCGATAAAAATACTTTATTTTCTGTGATGCCGCATCTTGATGTTGCCACCGGAACACTTACGTTTACGCCAGCCCCTGATTCCAATGGTGTCGCTCATGTGACGGTAAAGCTTTGTGATTCTGGTTCGGATTCTTTATGCGTGGATTCTCTGTTCACAATTAAAGTTATGCCGGTGAATGACGCCCCTGTCTATACGATGGGCGCGGATGTGACTGTGAAAGAAGACTCGGGCGCGGTGAGTATTGCTACTTGGGCGACCGCTATTTCAAAGGGTCCCGCGAATGAATCTTCGCAGACGCTGACGTTTACGGTGACAACGCCGAACAGTACTTTGTTCGCGGTTCAGCCGGCTGT
>DBTP01000028.1:22838-23047 GCA_002307115.1 Fibrobacter sp. UBA1313
GGGCAAGCTTACGTTTACGACGGCCTCGGATGCAAACGGAGTCGCGACAGTTTCTATTCGTTTACAGGATAATGGTGGCGTCGCGAATGGCGGTATAGATACTACCATCACGAAGACTTTTACCATTACAATCACTTCCGTAGATGATCCCCCGACTTTTGTGGCGAGCACGGTGCGGAGTTTTACGGTTCTGGAAGATGCAGTGCCTC
>DBTP01000028.1:23377-23758 GCA_002307115.1 Fibrobacter sp. UBA1313
TTTGCAGTTTGTGATTGATAGTATCAGCAATGCTTCTCTTTTCTCGGCAGTTCCCGCTCTGGATTCTCTGACGGGAAATCTCACTTATACGGCAGCTCCGGATTCCAACGGTAGCGCTTTTGTGGTAGTGAAGCTTTGCGAAGTTGCCGCTCCTTCAGTTTGTTCGGACACGGCCTCCTTTACGATCAATGTCACGCCAGTGAATGACGCCCCTATTTATGTGTTGGGCCCCAATGTGACGGTGAAAGAAGACTCGGGCGCGGTGAGTATTGCTGCTTGGGCGACTGCTATTTCAAAGGGCCCTGCGAATGAATCTTCGCAGACTCTCCAGTTTACGGTGACAACGCCGAACAGTGCTTTGTTCGCGGTTCAGCCGGCTGT
>DBTP01000028.1:24044-24404 GCA_002307115.1 Fibrobacter sp. UBA1313
GGGCAAGCTTACGTTTACGACGGCCCCGAATGCAAACGGAGTTGCGACAGTTTCTATTCATTTACAGGATAATGGTGGCATCGCGAATGGTGGTGTAGATACCACGATTATGCAGACCTTTACTATTACAATCACTTCCGTAGATGATCCTCCAACTTTTGTGGCGAGTTCGGTGCGGAGTTTCACGGTTCTGGAAGATGCAGTGCCTCAGTCAATCGCTCATTGGGCGACATTGATTTCTTCGGGTGCCACAAATGTATCTTCGGAGACTTTGCAGCTTGTGATTGATAGTATCAGCAATGCTTCTCTTTTCTCGGCAGTTCCCTCTCTGCATTCTCTGACGGTAAATCTCTCTTATGC
>DBTP01000079.1 GCA_002307115.1 Fibrobacter sp. UBA1313
TGGCAAAGAAGAATTGTATCTCCCTGCGTTTCCTTTTGCTTTTACCAATTATTATGAATCTGAAATTGGGAGTGTGCCAGTCCGCGCATTTACCACTTACGAAACCCTGATTGAACGCGAAGCAATAGTCGACATCAAACTTTGGACCAATGAGTTGGAACTACAACTGGCGAAAGAAAAAGGAACGCCAGGACTTCGCCCCGTCAATTTAGATCCAGGCTATATGTCCCTCGGACAATTCTTTTTAGCGACCACGAAAGACCAGCGTCAGCGCGTCTATATTCGGGATGGTATTTTTGTGGAACCGACACTTTATTTTCAAGAGGGGCACTTCCATGCTTTCGCTTGGACCTATCACGACTACCAAAGTCCCGAATACATCCAGTACTTAGAAGAAGTACGCAGGCGACTCGCCCACCAGCACACCACAGGCAAGCCCTACAATCAGCGCAGCACAACGCCTAAAACGCCCCCCAGAAACGAACAAGCAAAAGAATAAAAAGTGAAATGCCTCAATCTCTAGCGAAGCATCATTCCTCTTATTTTTAGCTTCTTATTTTTTCTCTTCCTTACGAAGAGTCTTCACTTGCTGAAAATCAGGCGTAAGCTTTGCACACAGAGAATCAGAAGGGGTCGAAACAAATATTTTTAATTTCTTTTCAAATAGACCTTCCAACTTCATTTGTACACGCCACTTTTTTCCCGCAGGGCATTCTTCCCACTTTTCTTTATTAACCGCGCGCCAAAAACCAATTCCTTGATTTTGGAAATCAAAATAATCAGAAGAAGACGCCTCATAGCCAATCATCTGAGAGGAACCTAACGTCTTATTCTCATCATAATATTTTTTCTGAAGTTCAATATAACGGCTCGCCTCTTGGGAGATTTCTTCTACCATCTCTTTAGTATCTCCAGTATCATTAGCGCAACTCCGCATTACAAACGAAGCAAAGAAAACCGCAAGCAATAAACATCCAATAAAAATCAACGTCGATTTTGCATTGGTTTTATTTTTTGCAAGGACTTCGAATTCCGTGGCGTTAGGATCCGGTACCAGTTTCAACCATTTTAATGCAATTAGAATTTGAGAGCCGGTTTGAGGATATAACCACATAAAGATGCCGATGCCCATTACCAGAAGACCCACAATAATAAGCAATGGTACCAACACATGCGCCACAGGCAAAAGAGTGTCGTTCAAGAGGTTTAAAAAATGCAACAGTTGTCGGTCTTCCGCAAAATTACGAGCGGCAAAACGACCTGTAAAATTGGAATAGCGTGCCAGTCCTAAATCGACAGCATTCTGCGCAAGGTTTTGCATAAATCCCATTATTTTGGCAAAAGTCACCAACAGAATTCCCACGAAGAGAATCGCGCCCGCAAAGGCCCGGACCGTTCTGACTTCTTTAAATTCTCGTTCCATTAGTCCAGTCCCATCAATGTTTTCGCCAATTTCTTTGCCCCCGTGAAATCCCATTTGCCGCTACCCAGTTTTGGTACTGCATCCACTAAGAATACACGCCCAGGGAGCATCATCTGCGGAATTCCAGACTTGCGAAGTTCACGATGAACCGTATCCGCCTCTTTTTCTCCGTGATACAAAAGAACAATTTTTTCGCCCTTCGCTTCATCTGGAACAGAGGTTGCCAAGTATTCACAACCGACAAGAATTCCCGTATCATTGATCCGCGATTCTACGGCACCAAGAGAAATCATTTCGCCACCCAACTTTGCAAAGCGACTGTAGCGATCTACAAGCGTTAAGAATCCATCGGGGTCCAAACGACCCTTATCACCTGTGCGATACCAACGAATTCCATTCTGTTCAACAATGGCCGCCGCCGTCCTTTCAGGATCCTTCAAGTAGCCTTTCATGATTTGGCAACCACCGATCAATACCATCCCCTCTTGACCTTGAGGCAAATCCTCATTGGTATCCGGGTCTACAATACGCACAAAAGTGCCAGGAATCGGAACTCCTACAGAATCCAAATTCGAGCACGGTTCCATGGTGATAAAATCATCCAGCAAGAAATCTTCCGAGTTAAACGTTGCCACAGGAGCCGTTTCCGTGCAACCATAACCTTCGTAAACATCTGTCTTAAACTTGCGTACAAATAAATCACGAATTTCAGGTCGCAATTTTTCCGCACCCGAAAGAACCAAGCGCATATGTTTGAAGCACATCGGATGAACCCAACGATTCACAGCCAATGCACGAAGGAAGGTTGGCGTTCCAATCAAAATAGTCGCTTTAAATTCAGCACACACGCGCGCCATCGTTTTTACGTCTGTGGGGTCTGCGCATGTCACCATAGGAATACCATCCAAAAGGCTCATCAAAATCGTCGCTGTGAGTCCAAAGGAATGAAACAAAGGCAATTCAGCGAGCATCACATCATTGGGGCGAATAGTAAAAATACTATCTGCTTGTTGCACATTTCCCACCATGTTCTTGTGGGTAAGCATAACACCCTTGGGAGTTCCCTCCGAACCAGAACTAAAAAGAACTACAGCCGTATCCGAAAGTTTCGCACGCTTAAAAAAGAAAATTTCTATCAAACGCGCAGGGAGAAATACCGCCGCCATCTGTGCTCTAAACCAACCCCAAGGAGAAACCATTTTATCGATATCTTCAATACAAATTAATTTACATACAGAACCAATCTGAAAAAAGTTGGTCCCTCGTTTTTGAATTTTATCGAGAAAAGCCCAGCTCGTCACAACGGTTTTTACATCGGCATTCTCAATACACTTGAGCACCGTATCGACACCAGAAGTGTAATTCAAATTCACACTGGTTTTTCCAAGAGTCCAAATCGAAAGGAGCGAGCTCACGCCTTCCCAACCTGGCGGAAATAAAAAGCCAATATTTTGTTCTTTGTGCGTAATCTTTTTAAATTTTGAGCCGTAAGCAAGAACTAAACGAATCAACTTAAAGCCCGTAACATGATCCCCTGTCGGACTATAAATCGCAACTTTTGAACCGACCCTTTTTTTACAAGCACGAACCCAAAGTGGGGCAATCGTTGGGTAATAAGATATCGAAAGTTGCCAAGCTTTCATGGAAAGTTCACGGAGTGTATTGCGAAGATCATATTCCGAAGTGGTGGATGGGATTTTCTTACCAAAAGCAACAGAAACTACTCGCGTTTCCGCAGGGCCAAACATGACACATTCATTCAAATAACTATAAGAGCCGCCCCACAAACCTTGAATATAAAAAGGAACAATAGAGACATCGAGACCCTTAATGGCTGTGGAATAATCAATAGAAAAACGGCTGATATTTGCGGATTTAGCAACTTCGCCTTCCGGGAAAATGACGACGGCCTCCCCCGCTTGCAGTGCTTTTCGAATGGCCCACATCGCAGGCGCAGGATCACGACGTTGAATACGAATAACCCCTAAAGATCTTAAAATCCAACGGAAATACCATCTTTCATAATGGTCATTGTTACTCGCCATACGCAGAGGGCGCGGACTCACCATTTGAAGCACCGCCCAATCGATAAAGCTGGAGTGATTTCCCAATAAAAGCACAGGACCTTCACTCGGAATATTATCAATACCGGTGTTTTTTAACTTGTAACGAAAAGCAAAAAAAGTACGAAGGCAAGCACGAATAA
>DBTP01000021.1 GCA_002307115.1 Fibrobacter sp. UBA1313
TTTTCGACGCTTTCCGCTTCAGGGTCTACGAGCGAAGCCTCCAATCTTTTAGAGGCTATTGAATTTGGGACTCATACGGTTCTTATTGATGAAGACACCTCGGCGGTGAATTTTCTTATTCGCGATCCGCGTATGCAAAAATTGGTGGGGGCTTCTCGGGAACCCTTGATTCCTCTGATTGACAGAGCGAGAGAGCTTACGAGTCTTGGCTTGAACATTGTGCTAGTGGCAGGTGCTTGCGGAGACTATTTAAATGTGGCTGATACGGTGATTGTGATGAATCAATACCAACCGGAATGGGCCACCCATCGGGCTAAAGAAATTTGCGCGAGCGAACCGCCGCACCGCTTACCAGAAGACCACCCACCGTTTATTCAGGGTTTGAGTCGTTCACTACTTGCTTATGTGGAAGACCTTTTACCTCATGTGCGGCCAACGTCTCCTGTGGAGCGTCAAGTGAAAGTGCGCGTTCAAGGCGGGCGTCTCCAAATTGGATTCGTCGAAGCGGAAATAGGCCCTATTCCTCAATTTTGTGATTCTGCTCAGCGTTATGGTGCAGGGCTGATTGTGCTTAATTTGTTGCAAAATGCGGTAGATAAACCGAGTCTCGAATGCATCGAGAAAATTTGTGCGCAAATTGCTAATGTCGGTTTTCGCAAAATTCCTCAGGGAATGAATCGGGACGTCGCTTTACCACGCCCCGCTGAAATTGCGATGACTCTACTAAGGCTCAGGAATTACTAAGGGCCCTGTACCCTAAAAAGAATTAGCGACTGACGTCAATGGCTTTGAGCCCAGGACGCGTGTCAGAGAAGAGAATGGCCATAGCGGCTTTCCAACCGTGATCCATTTCTGTGTTAAACGTCCATTCGTACCCGCCTTTTATGCGGAGCTGGAACGAGGATTCACGGAAAAATAGAATACCGCCATCTAGTCCAAGGCTAGGGCCAAAGCGGTCGCCGAACTTGGGCGTATGATCACCGTCGGGGACAATACGGAGCCCTGCCATTCCATCAATGAAAGGGGTAATGGGAAGCGGGAGTAGCTGTTGCTGAATTCCTAACGCGGCATTGAATCCATTCCCTGGGGCGGAATAACCAATCTCACCCACGACACTGATGAGTGGGAGTATTTGCATATTGGAGACAAAACTACCCTGAAAGAAAGCCGACGTTTCATCTTTCCAAGTATTATTAACGGGATCTACTACGCCGAGTTCTAGTCCGAAACTTGCCCAAGGACTGAATACAGGACGACCTTCATCGGCGAATCCTAGAATTGGAAGTGCCAGAGCAAGTGTTAATACCAATACAGAGTTATTCATAATTGCTCCATCGGAATTAAATGAGTAAGCAAAAAATAACTAAACAAATGATTTGCGGGCAATGTTTCTGATAAAAGGATTGTTAGGATAGGTTAATGGCTAGTTTCAAAGGAAGAAAAACGAAAATGAGGACTTTTAAAAGTTAGAGCTATATTTTTTGCTAAATTCCGAAGAGCAAATTCTTCCCAAAAGGGTAACTATGTCTAAACTTTTAAAAATGATTACCATTTGCGCAGCTGTAACCACTTTCCTTGGTTGCAGTGGCGATAGTAAAAAAGTTACACGCGTTGAAGCTGATTCTGTAATTGATCTTTCTGGCAAGTGGAATGATACGGATTCCCGTCTCGTTGCCGATGAAATGATCAATGATTGTATCGCCCGGCCTTGGTACGACAAAATGATGCAGTCTCGTGGTGGTACGCTTCCTACCATCGTCGTGGGTTCTATTCGCAATAAGAGCCACGAACATATTAACGTGGAAACGTTCATCAAGGATATGGAACGGGCACTTATCAATTCTGGCAAGGTCGACTTTGTTGCGAATACAGAAGATCGCAATGAACTTCGCAATGAACTGGCAAGCCAAAGTGGTAATGCTACTGAAGAAACGCGCAAAGATGCGGGTCAGGAAGTTGGTGCGGACTTGATGCTTACTGGTTCTCTCAATTCCATTGTGGATCAAGAGGGCAAGGAACAGGTTGTGTTCTATCAGATTGACTTGGAACTCACTGACATTCAGACTCACAAGAAAATCTGGATCGGTGACAAGAAGATCAAAAAATATATGTCTAAAAGCTCTGTGAAGATGTAATAGAAGGCCTGCTTCATGAAACGACTTTTTCTTTTTCTGTCTCTTGCGTTGTTGCTCTCGTCTTGTGCGAATAAGTCGATGACGCGTTACGAAGAACTTTCGGGACCGCTGGAAAAAGGCGGCTTTGAAGCGGGCATCAAGGCTGTTGTAGAGAACCAAGAAGATCTTTATGGTTCTAACACAGAATTTCTTTATTACTTTGATTTAGGCACTCTCTATCATTACAATGGGGCGTGGGCCCAGAGTGCCCAAAATTTTGAGAAAGCAACGCAGGTCTATGATGACCTGTTTGCTCGTTCTGTGACTAATGAAGCCGCTGCTGTTGTGACAAATGATAATGTGCGGCCCTATCGCGCACGTCCGTTCGAATTGCTTGCGCTTTATGAAATGAATATTGTGAATTACATTGCTCAGAATGATGTGGATGGAGCGATGGTCGAAGTGAAACGCGCTCAAATCGCGATGGAAGCCTTGTATCAAAAGAGTAACAAAGACGTGAATGACGCCGGTTATTTACGTTACCTTTCAGCGATCGTTTATGAAATGGCCGGTGAAAAAGATGATGCCGCGATCTCGTACTTCAAAACGGTGCAAGCTTATGAAGAAGACCCCGTGGCACTCCCCTCGGAAGCGTGGGAATTCATTACAGAATATCTTCGGGAACAAGGTCGCGACGAAGATCTCAAGGAATTAAAAAGAACGGCCCCTGCAGATGCTTCGAAGGCAAAAGCGGTGAGAGAGAAGGGTTCTGAAATTATCGTGTTGGGTTATGCGGGCCATAGTGCCATTTTAGGGGAATGGATGCTTTCCGGCACTTATGTGAAGGGGGGTGTTTTGAATCTCACGGGGAAAAGTGCTAAGACAGGCAAGATTGAATCGATGACGCTCCCTGCCCCTGCTATATCCACTGGCGCCAATGCTGGAACGACCGTTTCTGTAACCATAGCACTTCCAGAACGCAAAGACTTGAATTATCAAGTCAAGAAATTTGATATTAAGGTGGACGGGGCTCCGGCAATATTCAAACCTGAAGTCGTTGCGGATGTGACGGAAAATTTAGATCGGAACATTGAGCAGGAAAAAACCACTACAGTGACACGCACTATTATTCGTGTGGCGACACGTACCATTGCCGCGCAAGAAGCAAAGAAAGCGATGCGGACCGACAACTTACTGATCAACTTGGCAACGAATATCGGAACTGATCTTGCCGCAGCGCAGTTAGAGCAGGCTGATTTGCGTGTAGGGTTATTTTTACCTAAGGACATTCAGATGACTCGAATTCCTGTAACACCAGGATCGCATCAAGTAAATGTCCTTGCCATTGATAAAAATGGTTCTGCAGTGAAAAACTACGAGTATAAAGTGAATGTCCGGGCTGGGGAAAAGGCTTGGATCGTTGTTCCTGCAATTAAATAGGATTCAATAAATCACTATCAAAAAAAGGCCACGGATAATCTTGTGGCTTTTTTGCTGTCTAAAAGGTTGTCTTTAGTTTTTGAAATATTGATTTTTAGGCGATTAGAGTTATAGCAGGGACTTCAGATAGGCGTAGTCTTGAGGGTGGCTTACGAATTGTTCAGGGTGGTTTTGGAGCCTTTCGATGAATTCTCTGAGCGTAAACCACAAGAATTGTTCAACTTCCCCCGGCTGAGGACGAATGAGAGGAATCTCTGTATCGGAAACGGTGGTGCGGTAACAATCGTAATATTCGTTGTCTAAGTAGGAACCCCCATTCAGTATGGATTCATGGGTGGCTTCAAAAAGGTATTGCAGCGCTTCGGGTCTTTTATTTATCCCCAATTCCTCTGAAATTTCACGACAAGCGGATTGTAGGCTCGTGTCCCCTGCGGATATATGACCTGCGCAACTCGTGTCATATAAGTAGGGGTTATTTTCTTTTTCATGACTGCGTTCTTGTATAAGAATTCGCCCCGCAGGGTCAAAAATCCAAATGTGAACCGTACGGTGCCAAAGACCTTTTTTGTGAACCTCACTTCGGGGGCGCGCTTCTCCGATGGGGGTGCCATCGGAATGTAAAATATCAATTAGCTCT
>DBTP01000138.1 GCA_002307115.1 Fibrobacter sp. UBA1313
GTTTCCCAACCTGAAAGCGCAAAACCAATCTCGCAACTGGCGTAATAGCGGGCCATTGCTTCCGTTGTTTTAACGAAACCCACATAACGAATATGCGGGAACTTTTTTTCGGCTTCTTGGACTCGGGGCAAATCAGGGCCCGTGCCTGCAAATAGAATGGCAGGTTCCATTTTCAACGCTTGAGAAATTAGAGGGTAAGCCGCGAGTAAAAGTCGTAGTCCCTTTTCGTCACAAAAACGATGAGGAAAAAAGATAGTAGGGCGATTGGGTTCCCCATCCTTGAGCGATTTTATGAGTGATTCATCGCGGCGCTCAGGCTTAAACATTTCGATATCGCAACCCAAAGGCATCCACTCCAGACGATTCTTTGTGAATCCGTTTTTGCCTAAGCGATTTAAGACTTCGTGGGATGAAACTTGAATCTTCTCATAGCCCTTGAAACTGGCTCGTGCGTAGGCGAACGCGAGCTTTTCCATGACTTTGGCAAATGAGTGAACTCCCCATTTTTCAAAATAGCGACGCACGTAGGTCACAGGGAAATCAGCATGCCAGAATCCGGTGAGAAGGGGTTTCTTCTTTAGTTTTTTTGTGGCTTTTGCAATCGCAGCGGGTAGAATATAAGGGGAACCCACTTCAATAACGTCAGGAGCGTATTTTTGAAGTACCGGAACAATAGAACTTTGTTTCCAAATAAAACGATATTCCCAATGGCCAGGAAACCGAAATGTTTTAATATGCTCAATAATTAGACTATCCGAAATTTTTTCCGTATAGGTTTTAGAATCGGGCATAGCAAAAACAAGAAGTGCGTCTTCTCGTGTTTGGTAAAAATTCATTCGCTGAAGGTGGTAACGTCGCACGCCACCGCCAGAGGGGCTCCAAAAATTGTTGAAGTCTACGATAACGATTCTATTCATTCTTCTCGCATCCGGTTCGATGCTTTAGCCATGAGCACGGTCCCTTCAAAAAGATGATTCGTGCCAAGACGTTTGGAATCTACGGAAAGGAACACGTTGCCACCTTTGGCCTCTACCCAATAAATAGCATCGGCATCGCGAAGATAGGGACGCGGTCCCACAAGGCCTACATCCGAATTGATGAGCTCACCCCCTAAGAAAATGGGGATATCCAGAGCCTTATATAAATCAAGCATCACCGAGGAACGACGTTCATGAATGTCCAAAATATCAGGCCTGTCTGAAATACGGAGGTGATCAATACCATCAACGATGACAAGAAGGTCCGGGTGATCTTTAAGTTCTTCTTTGAGAATTTTCATCAATTCCACATTGTCAAATGTGGGGGAGTCTTCCCAAATTTCGAGTCGGTTATTGCGCACGTAACTGATGAGTTCTTTCGTTCCTTCCAAAATACGTTGGTTCACCGCTTCCGTCGGGCTTTGCTTTCTCACCGAGAGAATAGATTCTTCTGAAATCATCGCCACAATACGGTCAAAAATTTGACGTCTGGGTGTCTCAAGAGCGATGTAAATCAGTTTTAATTTTTTATTGGATTCAATTAAATCCAACGCAAAGCTTATTAACGCTGTGGTTTTGAGACCAAAGGGTTGTGCGGAAAGGAAAAAATAACCTGATTGAATACCATCAATCGTCTGTGTCAATTTGGGAAAACTCGGGAGAGAATAGCCGACACTCATTTCTGGAGGGCAACCCATGGCCGTATCAAAATTCTCTTTAATATCCTGCAAGAGTACAGAACGACGGTGCGTATGGGTGGTATCTTCTTCGGTGTGGTGAATAAGTTCTAGCAACTGATCCGCACCATTTTTCCGCACCACAAGATCAACGGTCTCCTCTTTAGGGAGAATAATCGATTTGAACTTTAATCCGAGGGATTCTGCAAGTCCTAAATATTTTTGTATGCGGAATTCTTGATCCCGACGATTATTTTCGCGGCGAAGAATCACCGTAATGGAATCGGCTCCACAGGCCTTTAACTTGTACAGGTGACTTTGTGTGAGTTCCTGGTACGTTGTAGATACGACGCCCGGAATACCTGCGAGATCTGCAGTGAGAGCGTCAAAGAACCCCTCTACAATAATTGGATGATCATTATCTTGCTGAATGTTGAATGGAATATCCGTGGGCCCAGAAGCAAAAGATACATAGGTGTCCGGTCCCAAGTTCGGATCCATAGAACGGCCATAAACAGAGTGGATAATTCCCTTAGAATTTCGTGCGGGGATGGTGATACGCGGCTCATGAAAGACTTCTAAATTGTCCAGATAAAAACTGACTTGGTGACGCTCAATACCAGCCATCATACAATAACTGACAAAGGGTTCTGGATCACCACTATAATAACCGATACCGTATAACTGAGCTTGACCAATGCTCCACCCACGTTCGGAAAGATAATTTGCAGAAGTTTCGCTTTTGCAAGCGGCCCAATGGCAATAGCGCACAAAGCTTTCCAGCACGCGGGATTTTTCGCCACCCACCTCTTTCACCCAAGGATGTTCTTCCGGGTCATCCTGTTCTTTGCTCGTATTGGTGCCCCAAAAATCAAGGGCTTCTTTACGCGCTGAGGAGTCATCCAAACCATTGAACCTGCTCCGCATCACAAATTCAACTAAATCGCCTTCGCTACCGCATTGAAGACAACGATAACGCCAATAACCTAGAGCATCATAAAAAAAGAGCGATGTCTCTTCTGGTGCATGGAAGGGGCAACTGCAAATCAAATTTCTCCCCCAACGTGTGAGGGGAATCCCTAAACGTTTCGGGTGGGTTTCTGTTCGTAGCAAGCCTGATTGTTCTTCGTCTAGGAGCATATTTCAAACCTCTTTTTGGTTCCCATAAGGGAACTCTCTTAAGCTAGAAATCTAATTAAGAATAGACCTAAAAATCTTTCTACTTTTCAAGCATGGTTGTTTTAGGTATTGATCCAGGCTCCTATGTCACGGGTTACGCATTCCTTTCGGCAGGGGATAAGGGCGTCCGGGTCCTTGAATATGGGAGTATCTCTTGCAAAACGAATGTCCCCTTTGAAGATCGATTGCTGCATATTATCAAAGAACTAGAAGTTCTTTTAGAACAACATAAACCCCAGATTCTCAGCATGGAAAGTGCTTTCTTTGCAAAGAACGTAAAGAGTGCAATGATATTAGGCCATGTGCGTGGGGCAATTCTTGTGACTTGCAAAAAACGAAATATGAGTTTTGCTGAGTACAGTCCTCGTTCTGTGAAACTTGCGGTTACTGGGAGTGGGGCTTCAAGTAAGGAGCGCGTTGCCCAGATGATACAGACTCATTTGCGCCTCAAAAAAGTGGAAGGACCTTTGGATGCTTCTGATGCTCTCGCTATTGCTTGGACGCAATTAGCCCCCCCGCCCGTTATCGCGAAAGCCCCGAAACGTAAAGGGAAGAATGACATGCGTCAGTTGATCTTAAAAATGGGGGGAACCTTACCATGATAGATGCGAACTCTTTCTTCGGCAAAAACGAATCGGGGCTTATTCCGTTGCAACCTGAAAATCTCATGATTCGGGATTTGGTGGAATCCCCTTTGAAAAACTTGCGCGCGGCCGCACATCAAGCGGGTTTTGAACTTCGCGTAGAAAGCGCCTATAGATCTTTTGATCGCCAACTTTCGATTTGGAACCGCAAGGCTCGTGGAGAACTTCCTCTGTTAGATGCAGAGGGAAATCCCGTAGAAACCCCAATTACCGATGAAGAAGAATTGGCCTATACTATCTTGAATTGGTCCGCACTTCCAGGGGCAAGTCGCCATCATTTTGGAACTGAAATTGATGTTGTCGATGCGGCTTCTATTCCCGCAGATTATGAGGTGCAGCTCATACCTAGTGAATGCGATGGCATGTTTGCCCCTTTTCACCAGTGGCTCGATCATCAAATTCAAAGTGGGAACTCCTTTGGTTTTGATCGCATTTTTTTGCCGGGTCGTGGAAAAATTCGTCCAGAGCGGTGGCATCTCTCACATTTAGCATCGGCAAGAGAGCTGCAAAAAAAATTTGCGCCTGAGGGTCTTCGCGATATTTATCGTCATACGGACATTGCCTGTAAAAATTTTTTGTTAGCTCATTTTGATGCGCTGATTCGAGATTATGTCTACCCCTATTTCTTATAGAGACATAAAGGATCAGGGCTCTTTTGCCTTTGAACCTATTCAATATGGGTTTTCAGAAATGGGAATTCCTCTCACTTATTTTCCTCCATCGGATGATTGTCGACTTCTCGTGTTTGCAGGGATCCATGGCGAAGAACCGGAAACAACTTTTCTTTTGAGTCGAGCCCTTCGGTGTTTGTTTTGCCCTCCGCGTCATGTAGCCATTGTCCTCTGTGCGAATCCCGATGGGATGTTGCGGGGAACCCGAGGGAATGCTCATGGAGTGGATCTTAATCGCAATTTTCCTGCTCTGAATTGGTCTTCTGAACCCGTTCTCACCCGCCTGACGTTGGAATCCCCTCGGGAAACCAGACTTTCTCCAGGGGGGGGGCCCCAAAGTGAAGCTGAAACTCGGGCACTCCTCAGTCTCCTCTCTACACTAAATCCCCGAGCTGTGATTGCCATGCATGCGCCGATAGGTTGCGTCGATTGCGCCACCCATTCTCCCTTGGTTCAGACTCTGGAATCAATCTTTGAACTCCCTTGGAAACAGGGGTTGGGGTATCAAACTCCGGGGAGTTTCGGAACATGGGCAGAAGAAGCATCGCTTGATTGCGTGACGCTGGAACTCCCTCGAATGGCTTTGGAATTATTGGCTGCAAATTATGCGCAGCCGTTTGCAACGTTCATCGCTGAATTCTATTGATTAGTTTCAGCGGTTTTGGCTTCTTTTTTCGCTTCTTCGATAATCTGATTTCTAGAGACGAGTCCAAACCCAAAACCAACCACAATATACCCCCCCATGAGAAGGAGTAAGTATTCGCTAATGTATGGGATGGTCGGAGAAATAAAGAGAAATCCAGAAATATAGGTGACGATAATAAGAACAATCTGAATGGAGTTAAAAAGCTTATTCTTCCTCGGCTGGAGCTTGGGGAGAAACAATGGGCTTACCATTAAAATGCCCGAGGTGATCATAATGATCATGGGGATGTAAAGACAATTTGTGCAACCAGTGGCGGCAGTATCAAAAAGGCCTTTAGAGGTCGCGAAGGAAAGAACGACGACATTCAAACCACCGGCAAAGGTACTGGGGAGGCCAGAAAAAACGGTGTGATAGGCATCAGAATCCATGGCGTTGTATTTTGCAAGACGCATGGCAGCACAAAGTACGTAGACCGAAAATACGACCAAGATAAGGATCAGATTATCGGCCATCCATTCTTTCGGAGCATTTGCTTTGTAACAAAAAAACAATCCGAAAGCAGGGGCGAGTCCAAAGGCTATTAAATCGGCAAGGCTATCAAATTGAGCTCCAAAGTCAGAACTTGCGTTCACCAAACGTGCTGCAAACCCATCTAATTTATCGAGCAAAACGCAAAGAATGACAAAATAGGCACTCATACGGAACGGATCTTTAGTAGAAAAATCAGTAAATACGCCTGTGGCCCAACAAATGGCAAAAACCCCTAAAAGAAAATTCATACTGGTAAATGCATTAGGAAGAATAAAACGGGTTTTTCTCATCGGGGGATCTCCATTAATTACGGGCCAAAATCTAGTAAAAAGCCCGCTTAGCGCGGGCTTTCTATCAAAGCGATTCATCTCACTTTACGGGCTTAATTTCCCACAAAGCTTTAATACTTGCTGCAACGATTAAACTTTGAGGGGGAGCATAGGGATTTTCTTCTGTAGGAAAGTTGTCCCAGTGCTTCGTGGAAAATTGATAAAATTGACTAGGACGGTACATAAGGGGAAGTACGGGGATGTCTTGCATGAAAATTTTATTCAATGCACGATAGGCGTTTTTTAATTCATTTTCGTCACTCAATGTGGGGATAAGCGCCAAAAGACGATCGGCTTCCTTATTTTTGTAGCGACCAGGGTTGGTGAAGGTTTCTTCGCCCACAGGCTTAATGTTGCGGCTACTCATTACTTGGTCGAAACGGCTCCATGGAGTGGCAGCCGAAAGGTCTGCAGTTTGCGTCTTCATGATGAGGTCAAAGGTACCGAAACGGAGATCTTTTTCCCAAGCGCCGTAGTCCACAAACTTTTGGGTCGCGGTAATACCAATTTCACTAAAAGATTCGATGACGACTTTAATCGCATCTTCCCAATCAGTCCAGCCTTGAGGACATTCAATGTTCAAGGGACGAATGGGCATTCCACTCTTGTTCAAAAGTTTTCCCTTGCTATCCCAAGAATAGCCCCCATCGGCAAGTATTTGCTTTGCCTTTGCAATATCGTACTTATACCCATATGCGGCGGCATCCTCTTTATTAAAATATTTCAGTTCTTGACCAAAAGGAAGGATAAAGCCAGGTTCCACAGCGGTGGTATAGTTAGAAACGGCGCGGTCTTTAATCTTTTCAAAATTGACGGCATGAACTAATGCGCGACGAAATACCACATCGCTAAAAGGGGTCATGGTGGTGGCGATGAAAAGTGTCGGGATGGAACCAGGAAGATGGTACGGTTCTTTCTTACTCCAAGCACGAATACCATCGCGTTCCTTTTCCCAGATGCGCGGCATGAAAATCGATGAAATGTCAAGATTTCCCTTAGTCATTGCGCTATTAAAGTGATTGTTGCCAGTATAGAGGGAATGAATCACATACGTCGGGGTTGGCTTTTTGCCGCCGTGCTTGACGTTTCCCCAGTAGGAATCGTTGCGTTTCAATACGATTTTATCAGGGAAGTAAGTTTCTAGGTTGTAAGGGCCAGAGGCTACCGGCAAAGAGTCATTTTTGAAGGTGAGAACATTCGCGTAATTATACCCCGCTTTTCCTTTGGACGCTTCAACAAGAGGTTTGAAAACACTCTTGGGAAGAATAGATGTTTCTGCAATGAGATTCATAAGAACCAAAGGATTTTTGTTGTCCTTCTTCATGTAAAATTCAACGTTCTCACCATTAACCTTGATTTTTTCGATGTACTGCCAGCCAGAGTGACGAGGCGTGGGGAAAATGGAGTCCAAATAGAAAGTGTAGACAACATCTTCTGCGGTAACAGGGGTTCCGTTACTCCATTTGGCGCGTTCATCAAGCACCACGGTAATCGCGCTGTCGCTCACTTGGTAGGATCTAGCAAGCATTGGCTCTAACTTGCCTGTTAGAACGTCATAGGCAAAGAGAGATTCGTACATGAGTCGAACATTGCCATCCACAGGGAAGTTAGGATCCCCATCCAGTGGATTAAATGTGGTCGGCGGAGCCCAGTCAAAACCGCCCACATAAAGGGTTTCTGAGCGGGGGTAATCGCTCGATTCTGATTCGATGGAGACGTCGTCGTTCTTTTCTTCTTTGCATCCTGCTACGAGAAGAGCAACCCCGAGAATAGAAAGAAATGGAACCTTCAGCACAGACATAAACACTCCAACGCTGATAATGATATAGCACGTTTAGATATACACTCTAAAAATAGTGCATATCCCTCCATTAAACCAGAAAATTTTCGTAAAAAATATGAAAAAACTTATTTTCGGAGCGGAAATGCGTACAAAAGTCTCTTTGGCGAAGCACTAAATAGAGTGTTATCCAAAATGAAGGGCGTTCCTGCTCCTTTGGGAGTACTAAATCGCTTTTCTACGGTCCCTTTAGAGAGAGAGAGGCCTACAATGGAATTCCCTTGATCGATCCAAGCAAGCGATTTGTAAATGACTGGAGTCGCAAAAATGGACCCGTTGCCTTGGTATGTCCAGATTGGGTCATCGGTGCCCAAATGGAACATTTTGATTTGTTGGTTTGCAAGACACACTAAAAGGTTTCTTGTAGATCCATTATAAACCCACTGCATGGATAAAATACTCGCTTTTGTGTTAATTTTTTGAATTTCCTGATAATTAATATTGTTCGAATAAATGGTTATTTCATCCTCTTCGCTAGCGACAGCGAGAAGTGAATCGGTGGATTGAAGGGCTGTTATGGAGGTATGTAAATTAGGCCCATGCTTTTGAATTTGTCCGGAAACGTTCCCAACGTGCAACAGTTCCCCATCGAGACTTGCGAGAAAAATGGATTTCTGGTTCACAGAGAAATGAAAAGGAATTGTGAAAATTTTTCTAGACCAAGCGAGATTGTAGTTCGGTTGTAAGAGTTTAATCAAAAATCCATTCCAAGTAGAAATAAAGATGGCGTCTTCAGAGAATTGGATTTGAAATGGTTTTCCTGGGAGTTCCAAGGATGTGGAATGGCTATCGCGAGTGAGGTCCGAAATATCTACATGAAATCCAGAGGCAATGGCGAGGGTTGTTGTATTATTCGCCATTACGGGGCTATTTTCAAGATTCCCCAGATTCTTGATCCAACGAATTTCGCCTGTTTCGGGGTTGATGTTTAGCAGTGTTTGTGCCGCAGGATCTACCGTGAATAAGTTTTTATCATTTCCAAAAAAGTGTGGATAAAGGGTTCGTGGAGACATATTTAAAAAACGAACATATCTCGCGCCAATGGCCTTGCTATAATGAAAAAGACTTGATGCCGATGCTTTTGAATCACCGATGGAAAATCTTACTGCTTCTGCCCACGTTTTTTGTTGCACGTTCTCTGGTGCATTATTTTTTTCTTTCATTAACGCCATCAGGTACCAGGCGGTGGCATTACCAGGTTCTAGGTGACGTAAGGAATCAAGCAGTGGCGCGACGGATGTCCAAGCTCCATTTGTTGCTAACGATGACGCTTGCTGGGCAAATTGATTGGTCAGTAAAACTTTTTTCCCATAATATAGGGAGGATATAACCTTAATGGAACCATCGGCAAGAGGTAAGAAAAGAAGTCCTGGGCCAGAGATCGGGTCATAGAGAAGATTTTGCCCAAAATGATATTTCCAGAGAGGGACCAAAAGTGTGTCTACCACCGTCATCGCTCCTTCTTGGGTAAAGACACCGAGTTCTCCGCGAGCTACAGGAAACAGGCGTTCTGCGTCTGTCTGTAAACGAGAAATAACATTTCCTGTTTCAGGGTTCAAGAGTTTAAGCATCCCTACAGATTCTAGAATGGCGAATCGATTTCCAAAGAGTGTAATATCTTCAATGGTATTGCCGGTATATTTCCATAACGGTGCTGTTTGACGATGAGGCTTGTAATACCAAGAAGAATTTCCAGAAGTGAGTAAAATTCCTTCTTGAGAAATAAGAACCTTATCAATGGCATCAATTTGAGAAAGAACGGTGTGATCAGTTCCATCATCCGCTTGAAGGAGGTGTAGGGCATTATCTGGGCAGTTTAACACAAATTGATTGGTTGGGGAAAAAACACCCAAAGGAGTGCAACCTTTATAACGATTTTCAATAGAGAATCGAATTCCTTCGTTGCTCACATACAAGAACGTTTTCTCTGTCATGACCAAAGCTTGATTTCCGGATAAGGGAAGCAAAGTGGAGATCGGTGAATCAATGGTGTAGTTTTTGGTTGGCTTTTTTGCCTGTTTTGGTTGAAAGTGCAAAACAAATTTATCGGGTTCGCTAAACCAGATCCCCGTATTAGAAATAGCGTGAATGATTGCGTTTTCAGGGAGTACTGTTGGCACTGATACAAATTTATCGCCATGAAGTTGCAATAATTGATTGTTATTTAGCAAAAGTGTTGGATTGTTCCCGCCAAAAATTTTCACTATAGGCGCTTTGGTTTTGACGTTGGCTTTGATTAACCTTTCGGGAGAATGATCCAGATAGGCGAGGCGTTCTGCAATCCAGTATGCTTCTGCATCGTTCATTGGGGATATAAGCGCTTGTGTGTAATTAAATATGGCGGACTCAGGATTTTCGGATAAATCTTGTATCTTTCCGAGAAGAAAATAGGCCTCAGCCTTGTCCTCGTCATCCCCTTCGACTGATATTTTTTCAAGAAGAGAAATAGCTTCTTCAAATTCGCCTTTGAGTTCGAACAGGTATGTCGCTTCATTGATAGAAGCGGCCATCTTAGACGACCACGCAAAAGGCGTGATTATCATTATCAAAAGCAATAGGAATTTGTAAAACATTGGCATTTATTTACGCGTCGAATTTATACCCAGCTCCACGAATGGATAAAATGATTTTAGGGTTCGCCTGATCGTCTTCCAGTTTTTTTCGAAGATTCACGATGTGGTTATCAATAGTGCGAGTCGAAGGCATGTTATCTGGGGTGTATCCCCAAATATCTTGTAGCAGATCTTCACGAAGTACCACCTCGCCTCGTTTGCTCCAAAAATATTTTAGAATCTGAAATTCACGGGCAGACATTTCCAAGGGTTCATTATTTTTGGTCGCCTCATATTTTTTAAAGTCGAGATGAATTCCCTCGAAGTCAATCATATCAGGGGTATTGACTGCTCCGCCATTTCCATCAAGATTTTTCTTTTCGACACGACGCAAAAATGCTTTGACACGGGCTAAAAGTTCTAGAATAGAAAATGGTTTAGTGACATAGTCATCTGCCCCCATTTCAAGTCCAGCTACTTTGCTCGTTTCTTCCGTTTTTGCTGTGAGCATGATGATAAAACAATCTGGGTGTTTTTTGCGGATGACACGACAAACTTCAAAGCCACTTTTCTTTGGGATCATTAAATCTAAAATGACCAAGTCCGGCATAAAAGTATCGGCTTTGACTATCGCTTCTTCTCCATCTTCGGCTGTTTCCACTAAGTAATTTTCAAGCTCGAAGTTATCTTGTAATCCAATGCGGATAATTTCTTCGTCTTCAACGATGAGAATTTTATTTTGCATCCTTATTCCGCCTTTTTGAGTCGAACAGTGAAAGTAGAACCTTTTCCCGGTCGGCTTTGTACAGAGATGCTTGCTTTGTGCGTATCTGCTACACGTTTTACAATGGCAAGGCCTAATCCTGATCCCTTGGTACTTCGGGTCATTTCGTCACCGACTCGGTAAAAATCATTAAAAATATTCTTTTGCTCGGAGAGGGCAATGCCCACACCCGTATCAGTCACAGAAAATACAACTTTATCATTCTCCGAAAATACCTGAACGAAGATATGTCCCGGTGGATTGGTGTATTTAATTGCATTTTCTATCAAATTTTGGACAAGACTATAAAGAGCTGTATAGTCTCCCATGACAAAGTTCCCATTTTCCCAATTGCATTCCATGGTGACACCACGGTTGTTCGCAATTTCTAGAAGGCTACTGTAAACCTTTTCGGTGCATACGGTCATATCCAAGCGTTCCCAATGGAAAGACTGGGTTCCATTTTCTAGGCGAGTGTAATTGAGGATGGCTCCAATCAGATTTTCAAGTCGTGTGGATTCTTTACCGATGAGTCCCGAATATTCTTGCATTTTTTCAATTTTTTGAACTCGGCCTTTTGCCATCATTTCCGCAAACATTTTGATGGAGGTTAGGGGTGTTTTGAGTTCATGGGAAACGCTAGAGAGAAAATTGGATTTCATGAAAAGTAAGCGTTGCTCTTGAGTGAGTGATCGAAATACAAAGAATGAGCCCAAGATAACGGTGAGAAGCGAAAAACCGACAAGGCTGTAAAGAAGCAACATTTTATGGCGAGTTTCTTTGCGCAACTCTTGAGTATCTCTTTGGTATACAGTGAGTGTCCAGCCAAGTCCATCACCCATAGCGCGTTGGTTTGCGAGAGTGGCATTGGAATCGGGGAGGTTTCCCATGAGCACAGAATCATTTGCATCCGTCATTGTGTAGGGAATGTCTTTCCATTCGCGTGCAACAGCCGCAATTTTTGTAAGTAAACGCGTGCGATATTTTTCTTTTTGAATCATGCCGATCACGACTTGGTCTCCAGAAAGCCATGGATGAGACATTCGGAAAAACACCTGTTGATCATCTTGCTGATAAAGAACCCCTTCTTTGGGAGACGTGTAATCTGAAATAAAACGATTGAAAAATACCTGATGTTGGGAAAAAATTTCGATGTGTGTCAATTGTCGATTCAGATTTTCTCGGAGATTCCAGAAAGCTTCTCGCGTGTCTCTATCCAAGTCTTCAAAGGAAAGAATGCGATTAAACGCACTTTCGAAGAAAAATCGAGTAGCTCCAATGTCTTCTACATGATGAGATTCCAAAAAGTGTGAGAGAACGGCAAGACAATAATCTTGTGCTGCTTGATGTTTTTTTAATTCGACGAGAATTTCAAAACGCATTAAATTTAGGGATTCTTTGAGACGAACGTGCAAATATCCTTGGATATTGGGATGCTTTTCTAACGCGTCAATAATTTTTAATGCTTCAGAATAGTTTTTGTTATTGTAGTGAATTCGCAGAAGCCCCAAAAGATTTTGCACCTTTTCGTCATGAGTTTCAAAGGGTGCTTGCATTAGGCGAATGGAACGTGCGAGATAAATTTTTCCCGGTTGGTTCTGAAGACGTTCCTGTTTGAATATCTCAGATTCTATGAGTGATGCATTGGCTTCTGGGAAAGGGACATTATCTTGCGACACATGAATGGGAATACTCGGATAGATAAGTTTGGGCCCATTAAAAAGAAAAATTGCAGAAACTCCATCCACATTTTTGAATGACGTTGCGTTTCCGAATTCTAAAAAATTCTGAGGCTGTTCGTACAAAAATTGAGAGGCTGTTTTCGTTTCTTGCAAAACGCTATGCTGTTCCCGTTTTACGGCCTCAGCCATTTCTTTTTGAAACGAAGTTAGGTTTTCTTCAAAATTTTTCTCGGCGAGAAATAATTCGTTTTGAATACTACGAAAGCTTAAGAACGCAAGAATAGCTGTTGGAAGAATAATTCCCCCAAAAAATAGAGCTACCAATATGGAATTGCTTCTTTGAAGCCTCATAATATTCTCAATAGAGGTACTGCATTAACCGGGATAACAAACCATTACCCAACTGGTTTGAAATCCATTCTGCAAAAGACGGGAATAGTAACAGGATGATGATCATTCCCATCAATGCTGCAATCAATGCTACAGTCACTAAAATAAGGGAAGATAGAAACCGTGTCATTGAACGAGAATAGCTTTATGGGTCAAAGAAACCAAATGACCACATTCAATATGTCGACTTGAAGAATAGGCTTCACGAATAAGTACTGTGGATTCATTTTTGTTTGCGCTAGTGATGACACCTCTTCCCAGTAAGCGAGGTGGAATTTCTGCGTCGGTAGTATCCTTTTGCCAGATGGCAACTCCATCACCTAGGTTGTAGTTATCGTTGGTTCCTTTATTCACCAAGACATACACGTAGGGACCAAGAATTAAAGTCGGATCCATTGCATAGCGAATGCGTCCCATGTCTTCAATTCTTACTTCCTTAACAGGTTTGTAACCAGAGACATTGATGATTTCGTAATTTTTCTGAAGCTTGGCCTTTGTATGACCAATTTTGATTTCTCGTACGTTTTGCAACAAAATGGCGCGCGAGAGTGTATCCCCCACAGCGGTAATGCGCGCATAGCCAGAGATGCGGAGAAGCGCGAGTGTTGAGTTTGATTTTCCGTCTTTGGAAGGAATTTCAATGGGCCTTGCATCCCAAAGTTCGACCATATCACCGATCTTTGCTTTCTGCGAGGTATTTTTGCCAATGCCAATCACAACTTCAGATTCAGGAATGTGAAAAATCGGCAACACTTTTTCACCAGAAGAAACCGAAAGCCAACGTTTGTCTTTCTTAAGATCTTCAAGGGAGGTGACAAGCGGCGTGAGTATTTGATAATAGCCATTAAAAATTTTGGGAGCGGGGCGCTGCTCATAATAATAGGTGGCTCCTACCGATTTCGTTTCCTTTTCCTTGACGCGGGAACGAAGATCGCCAAGCATATTTTCAAAGT
>DBTP01000023.1 GCA_002307115.1 Fibrobacter sp. UBA1313
CTGATTGTTCGGTGGCTTCCTCAGATCCTTTTGATTTAACCTCCTTTGATATTTATGGTCAGATTGCAGGTTCCGATTCTTTGGATAACAGTTGGATGATCAACACGGTTTACAGCAATGATACTTATGTAATTCGTCAAGATACCGCGACCGCTTTGGATGTGTCGAATAGTGTGGATATTATTAAAGGTGAACGCGAGTATGCCGTAGTTGGCTTGGAATATAATTCCGCCTTGGGCGTGAGTTGGCATATGGGTATGGTGCGAGAACAGGCCTCGGATTCTCTCCGGGATACTACGGGTTTCCGCAATACGACTGATAAAGAAGCGTCTAATTTTATTGATGGTTATTCTCAGACGCATACCACGCTGAGTGTGGGTGCGGACAAGCCTTTTCCTGGGCATATTTTTGGCGCGAATTTGAGTGGCCTAGCTCTTTATGAACATCATATTATTGAACGCAAATGGCCGGATTTTTCGGATGTGCAAAGCACTGATTTGAGTGCGGATGTTCTCTCGGGTTCTACTCGCATGGATTGGATTTCCAAGAAGCAGAAAGTGGCTTTGGCCATGGGGGCAGTTGCAGACCGTGACGGTCACGGAATGCCCACGGCCTCTTTAGATATTGATCGCCATCTCTCGGAAAAAGAAGGGGGTTGGCGTGTCTTTGGTAATGCCGCTTGGCGTGCGGATTGGGTTTCCGAATGGAAAAATGATGAATTACAGAGCAATCTTGCTTCTGGAGCTTCCGCGAAATTGGGACTTGGTTATAAAGCAAAATATATAGATTGGAGTGCTCACGGATTTGGACGTTATTACTTTGAACCCGCTCTTCCAACGCCGCTTGCTTATGCGCATTATACCGAGCTTTCTGAAGCCGATTTTGCATGGGTCTCTGGAGCTTCGGGCACATTAGAATTGAAAACGTCTCATCATTTCTCCATGGGTTCTAATATAAACTCTGTTTATGGTGAGTATGAATTGAAGGATGATCGATCTCTCCCATGGCAAGCCAACTCTCGCTTGGATGTGGTATCCTTTTTCCGGTATTATCCTCGCAAGGATTCTTTGATTTCTGTGGTGGTATCGCACCATGCTGCATGGAAGCGTCCATTATATTATTATGAGATCACTCCTTCCGATGCTTCTACGGGAACTTCCGGGACTCGGAAAATTAGAGATTATAACAAATTTACCAATCTTTATCGCACAGATTTTCGCGTAAATTTGGACTTGCAAGGCGAAATGCTTTTCTTTAGAAATGTTCGTTTTTATGTAGAAGCGGATAATATTTTTGCTAACCTCAATGTGAATGCGCTTCGGTTCTTAGGTAGTGAAAATGATCGTCAACGTTCGCAAATGACAGAGGATGCCGATGGTAATGCTTCCAATGGTTACAATTTGGTGCCCTATATGGCAAAGGGAATGGGGCTTTATCTCCAATTTGGTGTAGAAGCAAATTTCGGCATATAGAGCTTTAATATTTTAGGCGAACTCAATGAACGCAAAAATTATTATTCTTTTTTTTGCTGTCAATTTATTTGCTGCCGAAGCCTTTTTTGTGCCAACGCCTCCAGAAAGACCTTTACGCTTTTGTAAGGCTTATCAGAAGTGGTTGAATTGGGCTATTCAAGATTCTAATTATGTGGAAATCTCGCATTACACTGATTTAGTGATAGATCTTCGTTACGCCACTTTTGACAATATGACAGGACACGATCTTTATTGTGGATCTACTCGAGTTTTTTTGCATAAGGATGCAGCTAAAAAATTGCTTGTTGCCATTCGAATTTTAAGTAGGGAGGCTCCTCGGTATCGTTTCCGGATTTATGATGCGGCTAGACCTTTATATGCCCAAGAATCGTTGCGAGCCCAAGTTCGTGGCACCCCGTTTTCAAATTATGTGAGTAGCCCTTCGAATGGAAGTTTACACAATTACGGCTACGCTATTGATTTGACAATAGAAGATGAAAATGGAAAATCCTTAGATATGGGGACTTCTTTTGATTCTTTCGAATCTTGTGCCGGTTATAAAGGGGAAGCGGAGGCTCTTAAGAGGGGGCGATTGACAAAAGTTCAAGTGGCAAATCGTAACTTGCTCCGTTCCGTGATGCGTCGGGCAGGTTTTATTTCGCTTGCCTCAGAATGGTGGCACTTTGGTGCCGCTTCTTCTAATTTTGTGAAGGAAAATATTTCAAAGACGCCCTTCTAAGGCGATCATTGCAAGCGATTCCTACGCCTTCATCAGGGATAGGGTCTACAAGAATTAAATCATATTTTTCTTTATCTAGGGAGCGCATAAATGCATACAGGTTTGCGGTTGCTTCCGTCAAATTCCCTGTAGGTGATAAGTTCAAAGTGGCATCAATGCGTGATTTTGTATTGCCAAAGGCGATGCGTACGGTATGAGGGGGGGGAGTCGCATCTATCGGAATGGCGCCGTAAAAAAGAGGTACCCGAGGTTGATAATGCTTGTCCATCATTCCAGGGGCAGGCATTGCTTTTCCTGGGCTGGATACGGATTGTTTGATTGTGAGCGAACCCGCTATTTTAATAATCATTTCTGGAGTAATGGCTCCGGGACGCAGTATTACGGGCTTTCCCTCTATAAAAGTGATAATCGTACTTTCTACGCCTACGAAACAAGGGCCACCATCGACAATGCCATCAATACGATTCCCCAGTTGTTCTGCTACATGTTCTGCAGTGGTTGGGCTTACGTGTTGAAATAGATTCGCGCTGGGGGCTGCTAAGGGAACTCCTGTGAGAGAAATAATCTCTTGGGCAATCTTGTGGTTAGGAAACCGAATAGCGACCGTAGAAAGTGCGCTCGTTGCTAAATCAGGAATGCAATCTTGTTTAGGAAGCACTAAAGTCATGGGGCCTGGCCAATAAGCCTCTGCCAATTTCCAAGCGGCTTTGGGGATATCTTTCGCGATAAGCTCAATGGTTTCGATCTTAGCAATATGAACAATCAAAGGATCGAAGAACGGGCGTTCTTTTGCTGCAAAAATTTTAGCTAACGCCTTAGGATCAAAAGCGTTCCCGGCAAGTCCATAGACTGTCTCAGTGGGGATTCCAACGACCCCACCGTCTGCAAGAATTTGCGCAGCGCGAGTGGGGGATGTCCAAGGAGGGTACATTCGGCTGAATTGAGCTTGATTAAGCTTGAGGTTCCTTCGAATCATTGCTATCTGTACGCCCCTTGGCGAAAACGGCATCACAGGCGGCGTTGAATCGAGCCCAGATTTTGTCAGAGTGCTCGCGAGGAACTGCTCCGATTTCTTTCCAGAGGCGGCGCAAATGTTTCACCTCATTCATGACATTTTGAAGGTTCGCGTTGTTAATTCCTTCCAAAAGTTGCTCCGCTTGTTCGCAGAGCATTTTTTTCTTTTGAAGGTTATTTTCTCTTGCTTGTTCCTGAATTTCGAGCTGATCGCGGCGACTATTGAAAAAATCATCACAAGCTTCACGGAAGCGACGGTAGAGTTCTTGTTCTTCAGTACCACAGCGAGGAAGATTTTTCCATTCGGGTTGCAATGCACGAACCGCGTCTGCACTTTGGTTTGCGCCTGCGTTGTTCGTAAGAGTGACAACCTGTTCTAACATCGCTTCTTTCTGTTTCTTTGCGTTTTCAATTTCTGCTTTGATGGCAGGGTCACTTGCTGCACGACGGTCTAGGAATTTATCTGAACTCGCACAGAAACGATCCCAGAGAGAGTCCATATCATTGCGTGGAACCATACCAATCGCTTTCCATTCTGTCTCAATTTGTTGTACGGCTTGAAGCGTTTCTGCGTTATTCGGATCCAGATCCAAAGCTTCTAAACGAGCACAAAGGGCTTCCTTCGCTGCCAAATTTGCCTCTTTAACTCCATCCATTTCTTCAAAGTGAGCCCGTTTCAGTTCAAAGAAGGCATCGCAAGCGGTGCGGAAACGAGTCCAGATTTCCTCGGAAAGCGATTTGGGTGCTGGACCCGTCTCTTTCCATTCTTCTTGGAGCTGCTTTAATTTGTTAGACGTTCCGTTCCAATCAGTGGATTCTTTGAGTTGTTCTGCTTTTTCGCAAAGTAGAATCTTTTTCTCGTAATTTTTTTGGCGCTCGCCATCTTCTTTTTTCAAAAATTCTTTGTGTTGGGTATAGAAGATGTTGGATGCAGCTCGGAAACGATCCCACAGCGGTTGATTATTTTCCTTGGGAACTTGACCCACCGCTTTCCAATCTTCTTGGAGTTGCTGCATGGTTTTGTATTTATCTTTCCAATTCTCAGCGGTATCGCTTGCGAGTATTTCTGCTTGGGCGCAAAGTTTTTCTTTTTCCTCGAGATTTTTTTGGCGTTCCGCATTTTGCTCTTCTACAAGAGGCGCACATTTCGACATAATTTCTTCGAATAAATTACGGAAATTGTCGCGGAATTCGTTGATCCGAGTGGTTGCCACTGGGCCAATACTTTTCCACTGGGTGCTTAAATTGCGAAGTTTGAAAAGAACCTCTTTGCTGGCCTCTTCCTTAGCAAGTAGAGTCATTTCTTCAAGAATGGCTTCTCGATCGCGCTCGTTATGCCACGATTCCCATTGTTGCATCTCTTGAAAACGAGAAGTGGCTTCGCGATATTCTTTCCAAATTTCCTGGTAGCGGTACTTGTCTTCGCCAACAATGTCTTTCCAGTGACGATAGGTTTCGCTTAACATCTTTGCTATTTCGCGGAAATCCTCGTTCTCATCAATCTGTTTGATACTCTCAATGATTGCTTTAAGTTGTGTGTATTTTTCTTCGAATGATTTTCTTAATTCATCACTCATAGCATTGAGTTTTTGACTCAATTGATCACGGAGCACATTGTAGGTTTTTAATTGTGGGTCCTCGCCTTCTAATAGAGGAAGTGATTCCCAATTGCGAGTAAGACCCTTTACTTGGCGTTCCAAAGTTTCGGAGGCTTCTTTATCAGTGAGGAGTTTAAGTTGCTCCAGAATTTCTTCGCGCGAAGCATTGCTTTGTAAAACACCTTGCTGTGAAACTTGAGCTTCTTCGAGAGTGGCTAACGCTCGTTGAAAACGGGAAAACGCTGATGCATAACGTTTGGCGAGCTGAGCGTCCTCATTGCCCCCATTTTGCTTCCATTGTTCTACGATGTTTTTTATACGAGACATGTTGTCTTGCACTTTGTCTTCGTTGACGAACATTTCAAATTCTTCGAGTAATTGCAATAAGCTCGTGTGCTTGGATTTTTTAGCTTCGCGAGCCTGTTCCTCAGCTTCAATATGTTTAACTTCGGCAGCGCACTTCTCTTGGAAATTTTCGTAAAGAGCATCCAGATCGGCTTGAGCGGGTCCCATGCCAAGGCTTTGAGCTTCTATCATCAACTTTGCAAATTCAGAAGCTTTGTCCATGAACTTTTTATCATCGGCGAGGCGCTTTGCTTGTTGCACCAAAGCTTCGCGTTTGCGGAACAAAAGCATGGTTGCATTTTCACCATTGTCTTTGGATTCCCTTGCTTTTTTGAGGCGCTCTCCGGCTTTTTGACGCACGGAAGTATGGCGAGAATTCTGGAAAATATCTTGGAGAAGGCTTTCACTTTCTACACGAGCGAGCGCCGCTTGAGCAATTTCTTCTTTGGCGTCTTTCAAAGCGGTTTGGGCAAG
>DBTP01000088.1 GCA_002307115.1 Fibrobacter sp. UBA1313
GAAGATATTGAATTTGTTCGCGGTCGGCGGGAAGGCCGGTATCACAAGTACAATAAAGGGATTGTTTCCGTGAATGCGGAATTCAAAAACAATCGCTGTGTTAAAGGTTGCCCTTAGACTTTTTCTTTTTTCCTTTTTTTAATCCGCTATAGATCATGTAGCCAAAGAATGCGATTCCTAGGCCATAAAGGCCGATGGATAATTCGTGGCTATATTTTTCAATCAAGTCCTGCTGGCCTACGGCGATATAGCCTAAAATGGCAAGGATAATATTCCAGATCAAGGCTCCCAGAGCGGTAAACAGGACAAAAGAACCGAGCTTCATTTTTGAAAGCCCTGCCGGGATGGATATGAGTTGGCGAATGGCGGGAATGAAGCGTCCTACAAAGGTGGAAATGGCTCCGTGTTCACGGAAAAAGGCCTCCGCTTTTTCTACCCCTTCGGAATTCAATAAAAAGAAATGGCCTAGGCGGCTATCTGCGAATTTGTATACAATCGGTCGACCGAGAAACTTCGCCAGGTAGTAGTTTAGAAATGCTCCGATCATCGCTCCGAGGGTGGCAAAAAGGACAACCAAAATGATGTTCATTTCGGAGTTTGGCTGAAGAGCCTTGTAGGCGGCAGGAGGCACTACTATTTCCGATGGGAATGGAATGAAGGAACTTTCGATGGTCATGAGTAAGGTGACTGTGCCATAATTCAAGTGTTCGCCATACCAGTCAATAATGCTTGTGTAAACGGACGCCTTAGGGGACTCTTCGCCCGCAAAGGAAAAACTGACACCAGCAAAGAGTAATGCAAAGAGAAAGGAAACGAAAAATTTACGGGACACAAAGGCTCCTTAATGAAAAGACCTAGGAAAGATAGGAAAAGACCAAAGAATTCACATTATGAAGCAAAGAAATCGAAGCTTTTGACAAATTGAATAAATGCACTGATTGTTTTTGATCAAGCCTAGTCTGTGTTCCAATGGCATTCGATAAATCGGTTACCCCGCAATGCACTTTGATTAAGGGGCACCTCTAAAAATTGGTTTGCGACCGCAAAATTGGGTGATGCGCCACAGCCAATTTGTTGCGGTGTCACGTTGTTTCATCCTCACCCCTACGGGGCTGTAGATCAGCTCTGCGAAGCCTGATGTTCCCCAGAGGGAACCGGCTTCTGGTTGCAGAAAAGGAATTTTTAGAGGCGCCCTAAGTTTTGATCGGCATTTAAAACAAAAATAGGCCTACAAAAGGCCTATTTTTTTATAACGAAGAGTTACTTTTTTTCGCGATCTTTCTTTTCTTGAACAATCGCGTCAATGACTGCAGCAACCGTTAAATTGAAAATATCATGCACGGAACTACCGGCATCGGTAAAATGGACTGGCTTTTTCAAACCCATTTGCACAGGGCCAATAGATTCGCCGACGCCCATTTCGAGAAGCATCTTATAAGTGATGTTTGCCGAACTGAGGCAGGGGAAAATAAGGGTATTCACATTTTTTCCGTTGAGTTTGCTGAAGGGGTACTTGCGATCACGCAGATTTTTATCCATGGCGAAGTTCACTTGCATTTCACCGTCCACAACGTAGTCCGGGTATTCTTTGTGGAGAATTTCGACGGCTTTGCTTACAATGGTCGCTGTGCCGCAAGTTTGATCTGAACCAAAGTTGGAATAGGAAAGCATGGCCATCACGGGGTCATGAGCGAAGAACTTTACCGCATCGTGGGTGAGTTTCGCAATATCCACCAGCGTTTCCGCATCCGGGTCACGGTTGATCAGAGTATCCGCCATGAAAAAAGTTCCCTTGGTGGTGTCCAGAATGTGGAGAGCGCCAAAGTGGTTATAATCTTCGCGGATGCCGATAATGCGTTTTGCGATTTCGATCGTTTCTGAATATTTGGAGTACACGCCGGTAATAAAAGCATCCGCCTCTCCGGTTTTCACCATCATCATTCCAAAATGATTCGGCTCGAACATTTCATCGCGGGCTTCGTCAAAGGTCGCCCCATTACGGCCATTTTCTTCGGTATAAATTTTTGCAAAAGCTTTGCGGTGTTCAAATTCTTCTGGGCTTCTCGGGTTGATAATCGTAATGCCTTTGAGGTCCAGAGAATTCTTTTGAGCGGTGTGTTGAATTCGTTCCGGATTGCCGAGAAGAATGGGGAATGCGATCCCTTCTGACTTGGCTTGAACTGCGGCCTTAATCATGTTGAGATGGGTGCCTTCGGCAAATACAACGCGCTTTGGATTGCTGCGAGCGGTATCGGCGAATTGACGGATGAGTTTGTTGTCATAGCCCATCATGTCGCGGAGTTTGTCGTAATAAGCATCCCAATCGGTGATCGGCTTGCGGGCAACGCCACTTTGCACGGCCGCTTTTGCGACTGCCATGGAAACTTCGGTAAGCAGGCGAGGATCCAACGGCTTTGGAATGATATAATCTTTACCAAATGTGAATCGCTCTGCATTGTAGGCAATGTTCACCACATCAGGAACTGGCTGATGGGCAAGGCTTGCAATGGCTCGCACAGCGGCAAGTTTCATCTCTTCGTTGATGGCAGATGCCCGAACATCAAGGGCTCCGCGGAAAATGTAGGG
>DBTP01000060.1 GCA_002307115.1 Fibrobacter sp. UBA1313
AATGAATGTAAAAAATGACTTCTTCATTTAAGTTTGTCATAAAATCGGAAAAGAAACGAGCAGAGCAAGGTCGCAAGAGCCGAAGCCGTACATTTGTACGGCGAGTGCTCTGAGAACGCCGCTCTGCGAAGTTTATTTTCCGATTTTACACGTGATGGTAAGGATGGTGAGCAATAACCATCATGCACCGATACAACTGCTCCGCCAAAATAACCCTTGCATGATCATGGGTAAACGTCAGAGGCGAAAGAGACAACAACAAATCAGCTTGTGCTTTGATATTTGCTTCAATTCCATACGCAGAACCAATCAAAAAAACACAGTTGAAAGATAATCGTGGTTCGATCCATTTTGCAAGCTGCACCGTATTCATGAGCTTGCCTTCTTCTGCAAGAATTATCCACTTATAATTGTTCTTGGGGAACTTTTTTTCAAATTCAGCCGCTTCCTCCGCAAGCCCTCGCGCTTTATCATCACGGTGGGATTGCTTCAGCTCCACAATTTCCATATCCGTAGAACTGCGCAAACGTTTTGCATAGGTATTCACCTCTTCAGCGACAAAGGGAGAACCCGCTTTGCCAAAAACCGCGAGAATTAATTTCAACGACCCACTCCGAGACGCTCAATCAAAAACTGAGGTGAACCTGCAAGTCTCATTTTTTCTTGAGTTTTAAACACATCATATTCTACGCGAATCAAGCGGGCCGTTTGCAATTCCGAATCAAACAAGCACCAACACGCTCTAGGGTCCCGGTCACGAGGCTGGCCCACACTCCCTACATTCATTAAAAGACGCTCCCCCGATTCCACGGTATAAACGTCATTCTCAATTATCTTAGGAATCGCGCCCTCACGCATAGCGACAATAATAGGACTGTGAGTATGTCCTACAAAACAATAACGCCCCGAAAAATGATCAAAGGCATCCAAAGCATCTTCCAAATCGGTGACATAAACCCAATCCGCAGGGGACATCGGAGAAGCATGCACAAAGCAAATTTCGTTTTCCTCATGCATATAAGGTAAACTTTTCATGTACTTCAAGGAGTCTTCCGAAAGGTGCTCCTGAGTCCACTGAATGGCTTGTTTCGCATAGGGATTAAAACCCGCATCCGACTCCCAACGAATCGCCACACTATCATGGTTGCCCACCAAACAAATATCAGCATACTTCTGAGTAAGCGCCACACATTCATTAGGTTCCACCCCATAACCCACTAAATCACCCAAACAAATACGGCGCTGTACCCCCTGTTGAGACATGGAGTCCAGAACCGCCTCAAAGGCCGCTAGGTTCGAGTGAATATCGGAAAAGATGCCGTAAATCATGAGGAAAATATAATTAAATCCGGTAAGAAAAAAAAACTTTCCCCAAGGCATAGGAATCCAAGCATCCCCTTCATAAGATCATTTGCTTTTCTATATTTGGCTTTAATGAATATTGTTGAGAAAGATCAGAAAATAAGCCTTGCTTACAAACTCAAAGATACGAACGGACGAGTCATTGAAGAAGTACCGCCATCGCATCCTTTTGTGTATGTGCACGGCTACGAAAATATTATCCCTGGCTTAGAAGAAGCTCTCGGAGGAAAAAACCTCGGGGATCAATTCACTATTTCTGTGGACTATGAAAAAGGATATGGGGCTTATCGTCAGGATTTAGTCATTGAAGTCTCAAAAGAAGAACTTCAAGATATTGGCGAAATTTGGATAGGGATGGAACTCGAAATGTTCCAAGATGAAGATGATTCATTGGAGTTTTCAGTCCCAGAAGATCCCAAAGATATTTATAACCGTGATGAAAGTGAAGATGGCCCCCATGTTTACATCGTCCGCGAAATCAAGGATAAAACAGTCACACTGGATGGCAACCACCCCTTTGCGGGTATGGATCTTCTTTTTGACGTTTCCATCATTAACATCGAACCGCCCTCCATTACCGAGCTCGAAACAGGGTTCCCCGACGAACCCGATGAAGACGGTTTTGAAGAAGACTTTAACGATCAGGGCGGATTTGGGAGACATTGGCGCTAATATGAATACCATGAACGAACTAAAACAAGCGGCAGGCATACGTGCGGCCAATATGATTCAAGATGGTATGACCGTAGGTCTTGGTACCGGGAGTACCGCCACCTATATGGTGGATCATCTCGCGAAACGCATCCGCGAAGAAGGAATCAAAGTCAAAGCCGTAAGCACCAGTTGGAGCACCACGCTCCAATGCCGTAAATGCGGTATCCCACTCATGGAAATGGGCGAAGTATCTCACCTCGATATCGTTATTGATGGGGCTGATGAAATTGACCCCTCCCGTAACCTCATCAAAGGGCGTGGAGCGGCACACCTTCTGGAAAAAATTGTAGCGAGCATGGCTGACACTTATATCATTATCGCCGACAGCAGCAAAAAAGTAAATCAGCTCGGCGAAAAATTTGCCGTACCCCTCGAAATTCTCCCCAACGCCATCGCGTTAGTTTCCGCACGCGTCAAAGCATTGGGAGCCACCGTCACAGTAAGAATGGGAGCTCCTGGAAAAGATGGTCCCGTCATCAGTGATTCTGGAAATCTCATCGCCGACGCCAACTTTGGCCTCATCAAAGACCCAGCGAAACTCGCCCGCGATCTGGAACACATCCCGGGACTCGTCGGCCACGGGCTATTCATCGGCATGGCAGACAAAGTAATTTTAGCCTCAGAAAACGGCCTAGAAGAGTTCTAGCTTTTCATTTTTTACATAAAAAAAAGGCCCACTGTGAAGTGAGCCCTTTTTTTAATCTTAAATCTCAACCGTTACTTAGTTTCGGTAGTAGAAGCGGGAGCATCATCACCATCGGCACCGGGAATTTTCTTCACGAAGTTACGACGGCCATAACGAACCTTGGACGGATCAAATTCAGCACCAAGAACTTCTTCTACCACTGGAGCAGAGGCAACAGATTCCATAACAGGAGCAGCCGGAGTATTCACTGGCACGCGAGGAGCGAGTGGACGACGACCTTCTTGGATTGGAGCTGGAGCAAAAGATGCAGGAGCAGATTCAGAAACAACCGGAGTTGCCTGAAAAGAAGATTCCACGGGAGCGGAATCATTATTCGCAAAATCCGGACGACGGTTAGGACGGTCACCACGGTTATTACGACGATCATTACGATCATTACGATCGTTACGACCATTATTGCGGTCACGGTTTTGACCCATGCCACGATCTGGACGATCAGGACGCTGTTCCGGGCGATCTGTACGCTCGGGACGATTGTTGTTGTCTTTGTTAACAACAACGGAACGATCCCTGTTCTGGATATTGCGATTGTCTTTATTGTGGCGATCACCGCGGGAAGCCATTTCCTGAGCACCAACTGGGTGGCGGGAAGATGGCTTCAAATTCATGTCGGGAGAAAGCTTTTTGACAATCGGTGTACGAAGCATCGTAATGAGCTTGTTCACCTTCGCAAGGATCAAAACGCCCAAAACCACTGCAACAGCAGCGAGTAGGAGCGTTAGTGTTTGTTGAATTTCCATTAGGGTACCTCATAAATTGGGTTTGCCACGGCAACGGCTGGAAATAACCGACACCGGGGTGGCTGCACGTTTAATAGGGCCATCTTAATAACATCCCAGGGACTTGACGGCCGATGAGGCTCAACTGCCTTGGCAGGGAGCAAATGTTTTCGCAAAGGCGAAAAGTGCGCAACCACGGCCCAAATTTACATAAAAAGAGAAGTACTTGGGAGTCATAGGTAAAATTATTTTTGTGCAGTGCATATATTGACAAATGACCAGTTGTGCAGTATATTTAGATCATACTGTCAAAGAGGTGTCACTATGGATAACTTGAAAAAAGCACTCACTCTCCGCCAAGAAGAAGTCTACGAGTACATTCGTACCCGCACACAAGAAACACGACTTCCCCCGACTGTTCGGGAAATTGGAGAGCGGTTTCACATTTCTTCAACTAACGGTGTTCGCTCTATCCTCGCCGCACTGATAAAGAAGGGTTACATTAAACGTTCCCCTCGCCTTTCTCGAGGTATCGAAATTCTCGATAATGAACCAGCCGCCCCTACAGTTGAAAATGCTTCAAACATGGTCGAAATTCCTATTATCGGTCGGGTTGCTGCGGGAGCCCCTATTCTCGCCGTCCAAAACCTTGAAGGGACAGTCACTGTCGATCGAGATTTCCTCGCAAGCCAACCAAATGTATTCGCGCTACGAGTCAAAGGGGATTCCATGATCAACGCTGGCATCTTCGATGGAGATCTCGTATTTGCCCGAGAACAAAAAGTTGCAGACCGCGGAGAAATGATCATCGCTCAAGTGGATGATGAAGCCACAGTCAAATATTATCAACCGCAGCCAGAGTGGATCGAACTCCGCCCAGCAAACCCCAAATACTCTCCTATCATAGTCAAACCAGAAAGCCATTTTTCTATTGCGGGCCGAGTCATTGGTGTCATGCGCAAAATCAATTAACTTATCAATTGAAGACCGCTGAGCTATCAATTTTTCTTTTAAATGACTAGCAACACGGAAGCACTCTTTTTTTGCTTAAGCATGAATCTCACCCGACTAGCGGATGGTTTTTGAAGCCCCGATACTCGCGGCTTCCCCGTCTAAAGAGCAAAAAAAGCCTTTACAGAAGTAAAGGCTTTTTAATTTATACGAAATATACAGAATTTTATTCGATTTCCAAATCTTCGTCTTCTAAATCTTCTGGAGTTGGGGCTTTTTCTTCCAAATCATCCTGATCTTCGTCCAAAGAATCGCCACCCAGAAGTCCCATCTGATAATCTAATTTGCGAGCTTCTTTCGTGTGACCTAAGCCCAAAATTTCGGCACAGTCTTCACAATAACCAAGATCTTTGTCTACGCGATATTCTGGAGAAACAAAATTAATGCAACATTTAGTACAAAGTTGCGAAGATGCTTCTTTATACAGACTCTGATTTTCATCTTCAAGTTCCTGAACCACACGTTCGTACAACTCCTCTGGAGATTCCTCCAACAGAGAAGCCTTACGGCGCATGGGAAGCGTGGGCTTTTCAACACCCTTCAATTCTGATGAAACCTTTTTCTTGTTAACTCGATCTTCTTGTTCATCCACTTCGGTGAAGAATGGAACCTTTGTAATTTTTTTCCCACCCCCGAGCAAAACGGCAGGAAAATCCATCATCACTGATGTTTTGTCCACTGCGAGTTCATTCTCTACAGGAGCAGAAATTTCCTTAACCACAACCTTTTTCACAGGAGTAATTTTAGTTTCTGGCTTAACTGGAGCGTTTTTAACAGGTGCCGAAGCTTTCTTTGCTGGGACTGCCTGTTTCACGGCGACCGGAGACTTCTTTGCTGGAGCTACCTTTTTTACTGGTGCCGAAGCTTTCTTTGCTGGGACTGCCTGTTTCACAGGAGCCGAGGCCTTCTTTGCTGGAGCCACCTTTTTCGATAGCGCCGGAGCCTTCTTTGCTGGGGCTATTTTTTTCACGGGTACTGGGGCCTTCTTTACTGGAGCAACCTTTTTCGATAGCGCCGGAGCTTTCTTTGCTGGGGCGACCTTTTTTACAGGGGCCGGAGCATTCTTTGCTGCGGCTACCTTTTTCACAGGGGCCGGGGCCTTCTTTGCTGCGGCTACCTTTTTCACGGGGGCCGGGGCCTTCTTTGCTGGGACTGCCTTTTTCACGGGGGCCGGAGCCTTCTTTACTGGGGCTGTTTTTTTCGACGATTTTTGTTTTGAGCTCATAGTACCCTTACTTCTTCTTTTCAATAATCTCAATTTTGAGAATTGGATCATCTGATTCTATTCGACATACCACATCTAATCCCGCAGTGACACGACCAAAAACAGTGTGCTTACCGTCAAGATGAGGCTGAGGCATTTGCGTGATAAAAAATTGTGAACCCCCTGTATTTGGGCCCCTATTGGCCATTGAGATCACTCCGACCTCATGCTTCAAACTATTCGTTTCATCATCTATTGTGTAACCTGGTCCACCTTCTCCAGTACCCTGTGGATCACCGCCCTGGATCATAAAGCCTGGAATCACACGGTGAAAAGTCAGCCCATTGTAAAAGCCTTTATTCGCGAGATCAATAAAATTGGCGACTGTATTTGGAGCTTCCTTGAAAGCAAGATCCACAACAATCTTACCTTCATAGGTGGTGAGTACCGCTTGAATTTGAGAAATATGAGAGTAATCCTTTTGAAAAACCTTACCTTGCCCAGAACCGGAAAAGGCGAGGCTCGACAAGAGGAAAACGAAGATCAATCCTTTCTTAAATGACATCGAAATACCCTTTGAGGAGAATAAAAAAAATACGCGGTAAAATATACATAACTATATTTGTGCCCGAACCTTATAAGATTTGGAAAAATGGCAAAAAACCACTCTCATATACGAAATTTTAGCATCATCGCTCATATTGATCACGGAAAATCGACTCTCGCCGACCGAATGATCGAGCTTACGAAGACGGTGTCCTCAAATGAGATGACAAACCAGCTCCTTGACAATATGGATTTAGAACGAGAGCGCGGAATCACCATCAAAGCGCACGCCATTCGCATGGTCTATGACCGCCCCGATGGTGAATATGAATTGAATATGATCGATACTCCGGGGCACGTAGACTTTACCTATGAAGTCAGCCGTTCTCTCGCCGCCTGTGAAGGCGCCATTTTAGTGGTAGATGCCACACAAGGTATTGAAGCGCAAACGCTTTCCAATCTTTACCTTGCGATAGAAAATAATCTCACCATCATCCCTGTACTTAACAAAATAGATCTCCCCAGCGCACAACCCGATCATATAGCTCAACTTGTTGGCGATTTACTGGGTTATGACCCCGATTCCATTCCCAGAATCTCTGCCAAAACAGGCCTCAACATCGAAACCGTTTTGAATAAAATTGTGGATGAAATTCCCTGCCCGACAGGGGATGAAGACGCTCCTTTACAAGCCTTGATTTTTGACTCTGTTTATGATAGTTATCGTGGCGTGATCAACTACATTCGAGTTTTTCAAGGAACGCTCCGTCCAGGGATGCGTATGCGCATGATGAAAACCAACAGTGACTATATGGTTACTGAAGTGGGCACATTCACCATGCAAAGGAATTCGAAGCCCGAGCTTTCCGCAGGGATGGTCGGCTATGTTCTTGCCAATGTAAAGACCATTAGCGATGTTAACATTGGGGACACACTCACCGATGCGGCAAGGCCTGCAGAACATGCTCTGCCCGGTTACAAAGACATTCTTCCGATGATTTATTCGGGAATTTATCCTATTGATCCTGAGGAATACAAAGATCTCCGCGAAGCCTTAGAAAAGTTGAAATTGAATGATTCTGCTTTATCCTGGGAGCCCGAAACTTCTGAAGCTCTCGGCTTTGGATTCCGCACCGGTTTCTTAGGCCTTCTGCACATGGAAATTGTGCAAGAACGCTTGGATCGTGAATTTGGTGTAGACATTATTACCACCGTGCCCAACGTGGAATACCACGTCTTTATGAGCGATGGCACTATGGTAAAAATTGAAAGCCCCTCCAAACTTCCCGATGCGAGCCGCTATGACCACATTGAAGAGCCCTATGTAAAAGCTCAAATTTTTACACCCAAAGATTTTGTGGGATCGTTAATGACTCTGTGTGAAGAAAAACGCGGAGAGTTTAAGACGATGGAATATCTTGACGAAGAGAAAGTGATCCTCAAGTATGAGCTTCCTCTTGGAGAAGTGATGTTCGATTTTTATGATCGTCTCAAATCGGTCAGTCGCGGTTATGCCGGTTTAGACTATGAGCCGAGCGAGTACAGACAAAATAATTTGGTGAAACTGGATATTCTTTTGAATGGGGATCCCGTCGATGCTTTCTCTGTGATTATTCATCGCGATAAGTCGGTGCAGTACGGGAACGCCATTTGCGTCAAACTTAAAGATCTCATTCCGCGCCAACAATTTGATGTGGCAATTCAAGGGGCTATCGGTGGAAAAATTATCAGCCGAAGCACGGTAAAAGCCGTTCGTAAAGACGTTCTTGCCAAATGTTACGGCGGCGATATTACCCGTAAACGCAAGCTTCTTGAAAAACAGAAAGAAGGCAAAAAGCGAATGAAACAAATTGGTTGCGTAGAAGTGCCACAAAAAGCATTCCTTGCTGTTCTTTCACTTTCGGATAATTCCACCAGCACGAACGATTAAATTCATGACTCCGGAAAAGCAAATCAAGAAATTACTTCATGAAACTTCTCCGGGCAGAACCCTCTTTTACGCTTTTGTCCTCATTCTTATGGTACTCCTCGCCATCATGGTGAGGCTTTATGCTATTGAACCCCTGGTTCTTAATGATGCGTCTATGTACCCGTTAATTCCAGAAGGAAAAAGAGTTTGGGTTTGTAAACTCCCCTATTGTATAGAAAAAGTGAAAACAGGGGATATTTTACTCGTGAAACGTCCCGGCGGAGAGCTCCAGTTGCGGCGTGTCAAAGCAGGCCCTGGAGATTCGCTCGAAATTGTGGCCGATGGCCAAGAGGGCGCATTTATCGCTACGCGCAAGTTCTATATCCCCAAAGCAGGAGATACCCTGTTCCTCGATCATCTTAATGATGTAAGTTTTGATTATGCATCGAATCTGGTGAGAGAACAAGAGGGTATTCGTAAATTCCGTGTGGAAGCTTCCTTATGGCAAGGGAATCATGAACTATCTCTGGATCGTGTGGGGCGCACTCGCATTGGCGCGAGGCCCGTTGGTCTACGCGAAGTTCATGGGCTCCCTTGGCAAGAACTTTATTTAATTCAACTCCAAATTCAAAGAGAAGAACCGGGATCTAACCGAATCCAAATTAGGCGACAGCTTTTCAATATGAAAGATTCAATTGAACTTAAAAGTTTCGTTGTCAAAGAAGATTGTTACTTTCTCACCTGTTCTAAAAGAAGTCGTTGCCCGGATTCACGGGAGCTGGGCTTCTTTACTCAGAGTCAGATTCTGGGGCGCTTGATTCAGAAGCCTGCGTTCTTTCCATTCTAGGAAAAAGAAAATCCCGTTTGTAAGGATGTTCCGGCATCATCACACGATTCAAAGCTTCCGTCACCATTACTTGAGAACGACGAGAGAGTGGACGTCTGCCTGTCCGCGCTTTCTGAATCGTCTTATGAGTTAAGAAACCGGGGAAACACTCTGCAAGAGTGTGATTGTTGATACCTGCTTCTGTGAGTATTGCATCTAAGGGCGTTATCATCAGGAAGGTTCCTCTGTCATCAGTTTACGGCTTGCCTTCGTCAAATACAAGGCGCAATCTACAAGAGCTTTTGATTCGTAAAGAATCGTCAAGTAAACTAAGTCTCCACGAGAATTCGATTTAATTGTCTTGACCGTTTCCATTTCAGCCTTGCGTACATCAACAATCTTCGAGCCAATCTCGCGACCCCGTTCCGCAAGATCCTTATAATTGTCATATTTAACATTCAACACCATACGAGCACAATCCTCAATGAAATCTCTAATCAATGGCATAATTTCCATTAACATTACAGTTTGCTTCTTGTCCAGCGGAGTAAAGTGATTATCAACGTGTTGCAAGCAAGGTTCACAAATTTGCTCCATACTAAATACCAAATCACCTGCAAAGTCATTCGCCTGATAGAGAAAGAATCGCTTTGATACAGAATCTTCAGTATTCATTTTACGAGAACAAAGAGATCCCTGACGCTTCAATCGCTTAATATGTTTCTTCTCATCTTCCACTTTCTGGTCAATGAATCGCAATAAATCAAGATCTTCTTCTAAAAATCCGGTAACGACATCACGGTAAGAATCCTCGGCCCAAACAAGGAACCAGCCCCATTCCTGCGTATGATGTTCCCGCACCAGGCGCAAAACCTCAGCCCCCTCTTCAGTACGCATAATCGTTCTAAAGCGTTCCGCAGAATCATCTTTAGCCTCTTCTTTTGCCTTAAAGCGTAAAGAGGAGCGAACAAGAATAAACACAACAATGCCAAAAAGAATGATGATAACAGGAATTCCCCCAAAATACACCACAAGCGTCACCAGAAAACAGCTAAAGAAAGCAGCAAAAGCAGTAATGAACCAACCACCAATCACGGAAAGTACGCCCGTAATCCGGTACACGGCACTTTCACGTCCCCAGGCTCTATCTGCAAGTGAAGACCCCATAGCCACCATGAAAGTAACATAGGTTGTAGAAAGGGGAAGCTTGAGAGAGGTACCCCCTGCAATGAGTAAACTTGCAAGCATTAGATTCACCGAAGCGCGGATCAAGTCGAAAGCAGCTCCATCCCCTTCCAAATGCAATTTGGAATCATCGAAGCGGGCATTGATCCAACGACGGACCGGTGCGGGTACAACACTGACCATCGTTTCACTCACGGAATGAGTCCAGCGCACAATGGCACGAGCCACTGGATTCGTCCCAAAAAGTTCCTCAGAAACTCCTTGGGCAGAAAGAGAAACTGAGGTATTCAGCACCTTTTTCGTTTTTTTTGAAAAAGTCAGTGCCAGCACCATAACCAAACCAGCAAGAGTCAAAATCCAGCCCTGCCCCTTTTCAGAACTTTGCAACGCCGTCATCAAAATGGCATCAGGAGCAAGACCGCTTGCCGAATACGCCTGAAAAGCGGAAAGACCTGCCAAAGGAACACCAATAAAATTCACCAGATCATTTCCGGCAAAAGAGAGTGCCAGAGAAAAAGTGCCACAGCCCACAATGACTTTAAAAACATTGACTCTGAGCAAATAAAGAATGTGAGAAAAAACCGTAAATCCAACTAAAAAAATTAAAAGAAGCTGTGTGGTATCATTGGTCAAAGCAGCGGGTAAAACGTGCATGGAACCACTAAATCCCTTGAACAGGATAAAATAAGCGATAGATGTAAAAGAGAGTCCCCCAAAAATACCGATGAAATATTTCATTCGGGATTTATAAGCGAACGTAAACAATAGACGAGCAATATACTGAACAAGCAAACCTGTGGTAAACGCAAGAGCCACGGAGACAAAAATGGCAAAAATAACCGACAGCGCTTTTTCCGTATTGATCAACATACCGATCGAATACATTCCACCAGACTTAATGATTTTGAGCATGGAAATTGCAAAAGAGCCACCCAAAAGATCAAACACCATTGAAACAGTCGTAGACGTAGGCATTCCAAAGGTGTTGAAAATATCCAGCAGAATCACATCACTCAACATCATGCCAATGCAGATAGCCATAATTTCTTCGAAATAAAAATATTGCGGCTGGAAAATTCCGTGCCGCGCGACATCCATCATCCCATCAGAAAAAGTGGCTCCGACAAAGATGCCGAGAGCCGCGATAATCATTACCCTTCTTACTGAAAAAGCTTTAGAGCCAATCGCTGAATTCAAAAAATTGCACGCATCATTGCTCACCCCATTAATCAAATCAAATATAGCGAGAGCAAACAAAATGCCTACGACAATCACATAAAAATCCATAACTACACATCCTTGAGACCGTGTCTAATCTCATTTTATTTTTTTCTACTAATTGAGGCAAAATATAGAAATTGAAAGGATTGGCATTCAAGGGGAATAGAGGAGAAAAACCAATTGATTTTTCCAAAATGAATTACTCAAGTCTAATCGGTTTAATGACAGCATTAAGTATACTTGCGCCCGCTTGAGCAGCACTGCGACCATGCAATTCCACACAATCGGTATGGTCAATGTAGGCGCTAAAGGACTGAACCGCTTTTCCAGAGTAAAAAAGCCAGGTTCGAGGTTTGGGCAAAGCAAAAATGGTCTGAAAATCAGGATGTGTGGGAACCGTTCTATAGACAGGAAAATGAACAATCTCAATACCAAAGACTCGAGACAAATTTTCTCGATTTTCGGTGGTTTCCTCCGCCGAGATCCATGCGACATGATGCACAGGCAACTTGCCATCAAATTCTTTTTTCAATTGAGCAAAAAAGGTTCCTACACCACTTGCATCTCCCACTCGCGAAACTTGAATCCCCATTTTTCTAAGAGTTAGAGCGGTGACCTCCCCTACCGTCCAAACCAAACCGCTAAAATGGGAAAGCACATCACCTGAGAGTTTAGCAGCCCTCGGACTTGCAACAAACACCGCATCAAACCCGTCCAAATCCACAGAAATACCAGTAGGGATACATTCTAATGCAGGGATATGCACCACAGCATTCCCCGCCACAGTCACAGATTCTACCCATCGTTTATCAGGGGGAGAAATGCGTGTATCAATGAACAACATAATTACCGACACTTGCCCCAGAAATTCATCAGGGCATGTTCTCCATCCACCTCGGAAGGAAGTGGAATATGCTGATCATGACAGCACTTCGCAAAGAACTCCGCATAACGATCCAACGCCTCTCCACTAAGGTCTGAAAGCGAAAATATTTTTTCTCTGCGCTCTGATTTACCGTTTTGCGGATCTGCTAAATACACATGAAAATGATAACCCTCTTCTTCTTTTTGAAGAAGTGCACCCATGGGAACGCGGCAACCTCCGCCCAAAAGATGCATCCAACGACGCTCTACTCGAGCAGCCGTCACTGTATCTTCATCCGAAATGGCTTCTAATATTTTCTTAACGAATTCATTCTCCGCCACACACTGAAGTCCCACAATGCCCTGACCTATCGCAGGGGTTATTTCCTCGGGCATAAAAATTTGTGAAATATGGTCTTCTAGATTTAATCGATGAAGCCCCGCAGCCCCTAGTAAAATAGCGTCTAATTCTCCACGATGCACTTTGGCAATACGAGTTTCCAAATTTCCTCGCAAGTCTACACAAAAAATATCAGGACGCAAACTTTTTAACTGTAAGACACGCCGGGGAGACCCTGTACCAATCTTCGCCCCATGAGGGAGCTCAAAGAATTTTTTCCCATTGGAAACAAGAACGTCATAGGGCATTTCTCGTTTCAAAAAACCAGCCAAAGTCAATCGATCATCCATCACTTCTGGGACATCTTTTAATGAATGTACCGCAAAGTCGATTTGCTTTGAAAGTAAAGCGGATTCCAGTTCTTTAACAAAGAGCCCCCCCCCTCCCAAAGCCACCAAAGAGCCCACGCGATCCTTATCCCCAGAGGTGTGAATAATTTCTAGCTCCACCTGAATTTCTGGAAACTTTTTTTGTATTGCCACCGCTGCAAGCTTTGCCTGAGCGAGTGCCAAACCACTTCCACGAGTGCCCAAGCGCAAAAAAGACTCAGTCATTACCGATCTCCGTATCCTGGTCCAGGTTCAAATCGAACAGTTTTTCAAGAATTAATCGGCTTTCCAAGCCAAGACCCGCAGCTCCTAGACGCTTTATCTGCGCCGAAGGTTCATGAAGAATTTTTGCAATCAAATCTTCGTTAAAACGTTCCAAAACCTCGTATGTCTCAGGGGAGACCTTATTTTTCCACTTCTGCAACACACTGATTCCAATAGCCTCGTGGTGTTCCCGCATAGTCAAAACTAACGGAATAACACTCAGAGAAGAAAACCAAGCCACAAATTCATCTACTGCATTTTCAATGATCTCTCTCGCTTTTTCAGCAGAATGCTTACGCATATTCCGATTTGCTTCCACAACCTTATTGAGGTCATCAATGCTAAAGAGAGAAATAAGACTGAGATCACCCACTTCTGGAGCAATATTTCGAGGAGCCCCGATATCTACGTATACTGTTTTGCCCTTGCGAACGATTCCATTCATATCCGACACACGAACCAAATAATCGCTACATTGAGCACAAGTGATCAGCACATCTAATTCCGCTAAATGTGCAGGTAAAGCGTCAATTCCAAAACCTTGACCACCAAAACGAGCCACAAAATCTGCCGATTTTTGTTCTGTCCTATTGAAAAAACGGAATCGAGTGACCCCAGCCGCCGAAAGGTTCACAGCGGCAATGAAGCCCATTTCGCCAAGTCCCAAAATACCCACACAGCAAGAAGAAAGATCGCCAAATTGATCCCGACAGAGTTCGACGGCCGCAAAAGGAATAGAAACCGTTCCCTCCCCGATGGCCGTACATTCACGCACCTTTTTCCC
>DBTP01000030.1 GCA_002307115.1 Fibrobacter sp. UBA1313
GCAAAAGCTTCAAAAGGCGGGAGTTCCTGTGGTTGATGCCTTGGAACAATTCCGTGCAATCCATGACTCCATTCCTATGTTTGAACCTTATGAAAGCCATTCTACCGCAGCGTCGAGACTTTTGTTAGCAAAAGCGGTAGCCGATTCGCTTCACAAAAAACGCCCCGACATTTCCGCCGAACACCACTATGTTATTCGAGATACCCTAGTTCACGGGTCTGGCAATCTTTTCTATTTGCAAAATGAGAAATTTCCCTCTTACCAAGTTCATGAAACTAAAGTGGTTACAGAACAAGGAATTCCATTCCGTTCGTCTCCCAAAGCCCCAATCATTGTTATTGGAGACAGCAACACGAGCCAAGGGCGCGCGTTTGCCTCAGACATCGGATCCCTCATTGCTTATTATACCGGACTAGAAACCTTTACGATAAGCAAAGTGGGCGCCGGCAATTTTGGGCCCCGTTTATTCAAAGGAAAGGATGCCTTTCTACAAGGAAAAACGGCCGTGGTTTGGGTATTTGATGGACGAGAGCTCTACGGAAAAATTGTCATGCCGTCTTTTTAAGCTTCGCCACGTTCTTCTCTTCTTTGTTTCCGAACGTATGAGATCGCAGTAAGAGCGGCCTTCGCACCATCACCCACCGCCACCGCGACTTGTAAAGTACCCCCGATGCAATCCCCGGCCGCAAAAAGACCCGGTACATTCGTCGCCATCGTTCCATCAACAGCAATGCTCGTCCCGCGGATTTCGGCTCCTATTTTCCTTGCCAAATCAGTGGCAGAGGCACTTCCCAAAGCCACAAAGATACCCGTCGTCGAAAATATGGATTCATCGGCGAAGCGAATTCCTTGAACAGACATTTCGCCAAAAATTTCTTGAATAGGGGTTTCAATAATTTTTACTGATTCGGGAAAAGAGGCCGTTAGAGGAGCCCCATTTGAAAGGAGCGTTACTGATTGTGCCAAAGGTAAAAGGTCCTTCACCTCTTGGAGCGCATATTCTCCATTGCCCAAAACGGCAATATCTTTTCCACGGAAAAAGAAGCCATCACAAACCGCACAATAGCTAATCCCTTTGCCTTCAAAAAATTCCAAGCCCTTCACATCTGCTTTCCGGCGATTAGAGCCCGTCGCAATAATTAAGCTTCGGCCCACAAATTCTTCATTCTTTGTTTTGACTTTAAACTGACCGTCCCACTCTATATCAAGAACCTCATCATCGACAACCAACGCGCCCACCATTTTTGCCTGTTGTACGCCTTTTGTCACGAGAGCCGTCCCAGAAACAGGGACGTCAAACCCATAATAGTTTTCGATATTGCCCGCTTTAGCCAATGAACCATTGTCCTTACCAATCACGACTACCGATAAATTCGCACGGCAACCATAAAGCGCCGCCGAAATACCTGCGGGACCCTTTCCTATAATAATTATGTCATGCATTTGATTATTCCTCTCTCGTTATATGAGTCTCTGAAGGTGAATTTTGTTTTCAATTTTAATGTGACCCCGACCCAGGGATACCCATTTTTCCGATTGAAAATATTTTAACATCCGCGTCACGACTTCTCTTGCGGAACCCAGATTTTGCGCAATAGTTTCATGTGTCATGACCAATGTATCATTATCTTGATTTTTCGTCTGTTCAAGCAAAAACCAAGCAAGTCGTTGATCAATACGTTTAAAAAGAATCTGCTCAATCAGCCACATCACATCAGTAAAATGGGTAGCCATTAAATCATTCGTGTACTTAGCGACAGGCAAAGATTCATTCATTAGCTTATTATACAGTAGTGCTGGTATTTGGAATGCAACCGTTTCTTTTTCAGCTTCAATAAAAACATCAAATTGAACATTCTGCATAATACAAGACGCCGAGAACAAACACATTTCACGATCATACAAATGATACAAAGTAACTTCACGGCCGCTATCGGAGATCATATAAGTACGCAGTTGCCCACTTTTTATAATTAAAAGTCCGAGGCAGGATTTACCAGTACCATGAATATTTTCGCCTTTCACAAAACTTCTTTCCATAACCGATTCAGCCAATAAGTTCTGTTGTTCAGAAGTCAAATTTTTCCATATAGGGAAATATTCTGATAATTCGGTTGTAGAGATCATGCATTCAATATACAAAGTTTCCCGCGTGACATAATCACAGAAGCGACAGAAGAAATAACCTATAATAGTATCGTTAAATGATTCATTATCAAGGAGAATACAATGTCTGTGATAACCTTAAATTCAAAAAACTTTGAAACGGAAGTTTTGCAATCCACGAAACCGGTACTTGTCGATTTTTGGGCGTCCTGGTGCGGCCCGTGTCGCATGATGTCCCCAGTCGTTGAATCCGTTGCCGAATCCACAACTGAAGCGGTCGTGGGGAAAGTGAACGTGGATGACGAACCCGAATTAGCGCGCAAGTACGGTGTTATGAGCATCCCTACTTTGGCCGTTTTCAAAAATGGACAACCCGTTAAAAAATCCGTTGGAGCAAAATCCAAAGAAGCGGTACTCCAGTTATTGAAGGACTAATTCAATAACTAGGAGAAAAACAAGGCGTAAAGAATTCTTATAAAGGTTCTTCTGTGAGTTTTTTCAGATTCTTGAAAGCTCACTCACAAAATATTTTTAAAGAGAATCTTTATAATAGATATCGTACAGAGGGACTTTAAGACTCTTTCCTTCGCTCATCGCAGCGTTCAGGGAAGAGTCTTTCTTTTTATCATACCACCAATACACAGGAATATTTTCATCTTCCCTTCCAAACTTATCGTAAACCGATTTGGGCATTCCCAGGCGATTCCAGTACAAAATACGATGGTGATCACTTTGCCACAATAAAACATAAGGGACTAAAGCCACTAAACGGTCATCTATTTTTCGAGCAATATCATTCCGTTTTGCCAAATTAAATTCTGTTTTTTGCATTGCAATTAATTTATCAACAATGGAATCCTTAAGACCTGAAATATTATTAGTTCCTTTACTGTCCGCAGTCGCAGAAGACCAAGAAGATTCCGGATCGCGTAAGCGACCACTGCCCCAACTAATCCAATACATATCATAGTCAGCATCATCTAGACGCTTACGAAGAGTACTCTGAGACATCTGTTCAATCTTTGCATCGATTCCCACTTTTTTCAAGTCTTCCTGATAAAGCGTCAAATGGCGCAGATCCTCTCCTTGAGTTATAAACGTAACCGATAACGGTTTTCCTTTTTTGTTCAGCATCCCGCGCTCGTCTGGCACATAACCCGCCTCCTTCAAAAGCACCCGCGCGGAATCTGGGTTGTAGTCAAACAATACCGCATGAGGATTCTGATTATTAGGCCAAAGATCTGGGAAATAACTATTCAACAAAAAGTATTGATTATACATATACTTCTCATTGATCAATTTTCGATTCAAAAGCATCGACAAAGCGTTACGCACGCGAATATCTTGAAATTTTTCGCGCCGAAGATTCATCGCCATTCCCTGAAATCCGATAGGCTCTTTATTGAAAATGCGTTGTTTGATTGCCCATCCATTTTTCACTGCCGGGAAATCGGTTTGCTTCATCCAAATCGAGGAAGTATAAACCGCGTATGCATCAAAATCCCCTTTCTTAAAGGCTTCCAACGCCTTCGTGCGATCATCCATAAAGCGGTAACGAATTTTTTCAAAGTTGTATTTTCCACGATTCCAATTTTTTTGGAATCCCCACCAATCCGCCCTGCGTTCTAATTCCACAAAGCGATCTTCTCTAAAGAGATTGATCTTGTAAGGACCACTGACCACCGGAAACTCATACCGAATATCGTTAAAATTTTTGTCCTTCCAAACATGTTTTGGGAAAGCCATCATCCCTGCCGCTTCCCAGAAATTAGCCCAATGAATCTCTTTCGCTCGAATCGATAATGTCAACGAATCCAAAATTTTCGGGCGCTCAAAACGAGAGAGCCCGACTTTAAATATGGGAGTCAAATTTTTAGGGTCCATAATAACATCGTAGTAGAACTGCACATCCTCAGCAGTGATGGAACGCCCATCGCTCCAACGTGCGCGGGGATCCAAGTGGAACGTAAACGTCATGCTATCGGGAGAAATTTCCCAACGATCGGCAAGCAAACCGATTTCACGATCTTCCGTAGAATGTAAACCCACTAAAGGCTCAAACATCAAAGCGATCAGCCCCACGGAAAAACTATTATAGTCCTGCCACATATTAAAGGACTTTGGCATAGAAGATCCCCACAGACGAATCGTCCCGCAGGAAACGGCCTCAGAGGAAGCGATGGGATCAAATTCTCCAGTCGCCGAAGGATTGAGAAGAGGGACATCCGGGCAATTTTGCGCGGCTTGGGACAAATTATTCTTACTCTCTTTCTTCTCACAAGAAGAAAGGAGAACAAGCCCCACAAGGGCGATCGCGCCCCAACAGAAGGGATGAACTTTTGAAGGTCGCATAAACTTATTCCTTTGCAGTTTTTTTGTTCAACTGTTCCAAAGCGACTCGAGCCGCTTCCTGTTCTGCTTTTTTCTTCGAAACCCCTTTGCCTCGCCCTCGTTCCACGCCTTCAAGCAATACGATCATTTCAAATATTTTATGATGTTCTGGCCCCGATTCTTCTGCGAGCGTGTACTCGGGAGGGAGTAAGCTTCGACCCTGCATATATTCCAAAAGAACGCTTTTATAATTGATAAATTCCGTACCGCCCACAATGTCATCAATATGCGAAAAATGACTATTGCTTAACAACGTGCGACAGGCTTGCAAGCCACTATCAAGGTAAACCGCACCGACAACGGCTTCAAACGCATCTGCAAGCAAGCTTTCTTTAGAACGCCCACCCGCTTTCACCTCCCCCTTACCGATACGCATATATTCGCCTAAATTCCACTCCTGAGCGGTTTTGGCGAGGGCTTGCCCAGAGACAATGGCACTCTTCTGTTTGGAAAGATCGCCCTCCGGTAGTTGAGGACATGATTTATAAAGGAATTCCGTAACCAGCATATTGAGAATGGAATCCCCTAGAAACTCCAATCGCTCATTATTTTCCCAGTAGGGCATATCTTTGCCCGCTATCCAAGAGCGATGCACCAAGGCATGCGCCAATAAGGAAGGATCCTTGAAATTGTATCCAAGCTTTGCCTCAAGCCCGTTCCCGGACTTGTGGCGAAACCAGAATTTTAACAATCTCCGGATAACATTTTTCTTTTTGCCCGCCACTTTTTTTTCCACAAAATTCTCCTCAAAAACACTGAGCAAAAGCTAGAAAATCCACTGGTTGGGCATTTAACTACTTGAAAGAGGACAAACAAAAAAAGACCGATTTCACATCGGCCTTTTTTTGCGCGAATCTATGACGATTATGCGTTGAGTTTGTTCTGCACGTATGCAAGAACATCAGATACCTTAATAAACTTTTCGGCATCTTCATCCAGAATTTCGATGTCGAATTCGTCTTCGAGAGCCATGACCAATTCCACACGGTCGAGGGAATCAGCGCCCAGGTCATTCACGAAAGCGGAATCGAGGGAAACGTCTTCGGCCTTAACACCGAGTTTCTCGACTACGACAGCGGTGATTTTCTTGAGAAGTTCTTCTTCGTTCATTTTATACTCCATTGTGAGGTTTGTTGCAAATTTAATTAAGAATAATCAGGCGTTCAACCCACCATCAACACCAAGTACCTGTCCCGTAATGTAACGAGCCTCATCAGAAGCCAAAAAAGCGACTGCATTGGCCACATCACGGGGAGATCCCAAATCTTGAAGCGGAATTCCTGCTTTATACTTTTCAATCATTTCGGCGGGTAATTTAGCCGTCATGTCCGTTTGAATGAATCCGGGGGCGACCGCATTGACAGTAATACCTCGTCCGGCCATTTCCATTGCATTCGATTTCGTTAAACCGATAACGCCCGCCTTGGATGCCGCATAGTTGCTCTGCCCTGCTTGCGTGCGAATGCCATTAATACTTGCCATATTGATGATTCGTCCCGAACGGCGCCCCATCATGTGTCTTGCAATGGCCCGCGTACAGACGAACACCGAGCGGAGGTTCACCCGAATGACATCGTCAAAATCTTCGTCTTTCATCCGCATCAAGAGCCCATCGCGAGTAATTCCCGCATTGTTGACTAAAATATCAACCGCTCCAAAGGTTTCAATAATGCTCTTAAATGTGACCGTCACTTGTTCCGTATTGGAAACATCACAACCGTAACTTCTGACTTCCACACCCAGCGTTGAAGACAACTCCAGCGCGAGGTCCGGGTTTTCTTTGGTCGCAATCACAGCGACGCGGGCACCACAGGCAGCAAGAACGCGAGCGGTTTCCAAACCGATGCCACGGGATGCTCCAGTAACAATCGCCACCTTGCCTTTCAAATCAATCATGCAAGCTCCTTCAAAGCCTGTAGGGATTCTAGCGTTTCCACAGGAATCACTTTCACATCGCGGCTGATTTTACGCATAAGTCCCATCAATACCTTGCCTGCACCGACCTCGACACCTTTCGTAACCCCTAAAGAGATCGCTTCATTCATGGACTGATTCCAACGAACGGGGTTCACCAGTTGACGCACCAGCAGATCCGCAATTTCTTTCCCGGACGTTACTGATTTTGAAGTCACATTCGCAATCAATGGAATTCTCAAATCATTAAACTGAGTGTGAGCAATGGCCTCAGCCAAACCCGGCTGAGCAAACTGCATCAGCGGACTATGGAACGCGCCCGATACCGCGAGAGGAATCGCCTTGATTCCTGCAACAGCGCAATTGTCCACTAATTTTTTCACCCCTTCAACACTGCCTGAAACGACGATTTGCCCGGGACAGTTAAAGTTCGCAGGCACAACCACACCCGCCACAGAAGCTTCTTCACAAAGGGACAAAATCTTATCTTCTTCAACGCCCATAATGGCAGCCATAGAACCCGGATTCTTGGAACCCGCACTCGCCATGAGTTCGCCACGAACGCGTACCAAGCGTAACCCATCTTCAAAGCTGAAACCACCGGCAGCGCAAATCGCAGAATACTCTCCCAAAGAGTGACCCGCCACCATATCGCAGGTGATACCTTCGCTCTTAAGAAGTTCCATGACCATCATAGAAGTCACAAAAAGAGCGGGTTGCGTATTGTCCGTACTCTTCAGCAGATCTTCTGGACCTTCATGCATAATCTTCGAGAGGGAAAAGCCGAGAACAGAATCAGCCTTATTCAAAAGTTCCCGTGCTGGAGCAAATGCATCCGCGAGAGCCTTTCCCATTCCTACATACTGAGCCCCTTGACCGGGGAAAAGAAAAATTGTTTTTGACATATTTACCACCTAATGACGTTACAACCCCAAGTGATGCCACCGCCAAAGGCAGATAAGGCCACCAACATTCCAGGTTTGAGGCGCCCCTCTTCCAATGCCTCATATAAAGCAAGCGGAATCGAAGCTGAAGATGTGTTTCCATAACGATCCACATTGATCATTACTTTTTCTGGTGCAATACCTAGGCGTGCACCCACAGATTCAATGATGCGGACATTCGCCTGATGAGGGACAAACAAATCCAAATCACTCACCTTATAATCTACTTTTTCCAAAGTCTGTTTGGTCACAGCCGCAAGTTCCGTCACTGCGAGCTTAAAGACCGCGGCACCGTCCATCTTAAGGAATTTGCTATCGCCACCGAGATACAAAATATCACCTTGACGGCCATCCGCTTTGAGAGTGCTCGCAAGAACGCCCCGATTTTCTTCCGTAGCGCTCAAGAGCAAAGCTCCTGCGGCATCTCCAAAAAGAACACAAGTCGCGCGATCACTCCAATCTACAATTCGGGAACAAATTTCTGCGCCAACAATAAGAATATTTTTAGCTTGACCCGCGCGAATCATCAAAGTGGCAATATTGATGGCATAGGGCATCGCCGCACAAGCAGCCGTAATATCAACGGCAAACGCATTGGTGCATCCCACTTCCTTCGCCACAAGACAGGCGAGCGCAGGGAAGGCTCTTTCGTAAGACATCGATCCGGCGATAATTCCGTCTACTTCAGAAGCGTCAATTCCTGCACGTTCTATAGCCTCGCGAGCAGCGGCGGTGGCAATGTCAGAAGTTTTAATGGACGCATCTTCAATAATTTGACGTTCTCGTATCCCCGTACGAGAAGAGATCCACGCATCTGTGGTATCGACTCTCTTCTCCAAATCAACATTGGTGAGGATGTTTTTCGGAACATAGACACCGACGGACTTGATGAAAGCGTTCATATTTTATTTTATCCCAGTGAGTTTCTCTCCGACTTTTTCGGGAATTTTGTTGAGGGCAAACTGATAGGCCACCTTGATCGCTTGCTCAACGGCCTTCGCATCGGAACGTCCATGGGCAATAATGCCTGTTCCTTTGAGACCAATGAGGAGGGCTCCGCCTGTAGCGCGGTAATCCCACATTTCGTCAAACTGACGTCCCGCAGGAGTATCAATGGACCCAAACAGATCGTGGTGGAGTTCGTAAAAACCTTCAATCATTTTGAGTACTACGTTGCCTGTGTAACCAGAACAGACGACAACATCCGCCACACCGGCGAGCAAGTCACGTCCTTCAATGTTTCCGATAAAATTCACAGGAGCGGTCTTCAAAAGCTGATAGGCTTCTTGAATAACGGTAGGACCTTTCTTTTCTTCTTCGCCCATATTAAGAAGGCCTACCTTCGGATTTTGAATTCCGAGGTAGCATTCGGCGAAAACAGAGCCAGCCAAAGCAAAATCGACAAGAACTGGAGCTTTTTCATCAACGTTAGCGCCAGCATCCACTAATACAATGCGTCCCTTACGAGTAGGAATCGCACAGGCAATCGGTGGACGAGCAAAATTTTCAGTGGTACGACCGAGAATCATGAGACAGGAAGCCATCATAGCACCAGAATTACCAGCACTCACGCTTGCCTGAACCAGACCCTTCTTTTGCAATGCAACACAGGTGACCAAACCGGAATTTTGCTTCTTGCGAAGTACTTCCGTTGGATGCTCATCCATGGCAACTATTTCAGGGGCATCAACTACAGATATGGCATCGCCCTCATAACCGAGACGCTTGAGTTCGTCTTCAACTTGGCCTTTAGGGCCACAAAGTACGATATGATATTGACCATTGCTTTCACGGGCGGCTTTCACCGCACCATCAACAACCAAACCAGGGGCGAAATCGCCTCCCATCGCATCAAGGGCAATGCTAATCATAGATAATCAATCCTGTCTCTTAATTATGCAACTTCTGGACGAACCACTTCAACACCGTTATAATAGCCACAAACTGGGCATACGCGGTGTGGACGTTTTACGGAACCACAGTGATCACAAGTTGACATCGCTGGAGCTTCGAGTTTCCAATGAGTACGACGTTTGTCACGGCGGGAAGTTGAGGTTTTTCTTTTTGGGACGGCCACTTTTCACTCCTGATCGTTCGGCTCAAGCGGGATTACCCATTCGGGTTTTCCATTTTGCGCTTGAGCGCTTTCAGTTTTTCCCAGCGCGGATCCATCTTTGGTTTTTCTGACGTTTTTTCATCAGCATTCCAAATAAAATCCTTGTCTGGATCTTTTACCGGGCGAATCGGTTCCTGGAAAATTACCAGTTCCCGAACGCATTCAGTCACATCTACAAAATTTTGAACCATGGGGACACGATAGCTATACACTTCGTCGTCATCATCGTCCAACTCTTGCTTCGCCACACTAGTCCGTTCCACCCTAATCATAACAGGGGTTTCAAACGAATTTTCAAAAGGTTCCAATGTGCGAACACAAGTCAAAACTTGTTTCCCTGAGAGAGAACCCGTCAAAAGCCACTGATCTTCGCCCTGTGGACTCACCAAAACAGACAGGGTCAAAGGGCCTGTTAAGTGGAGTTCATCGAACAACTCAGGAGCTTGTAAACGTTCAAAAGATACAAGCAACTCTGTTGTTTCCGAAGCAATCTGTGAGATATCTATTCTCAAGGTAGGCCAAATATACTAGAAAGGTTCTTTTCAGTCAATGCGATTAAAGCAACTTTATTTGAATAAATCCTTATTTGATTTGAGAGCACCTCTAAAAATTCTTTTTCTATGACTAGAAGCCAGTTCCCATAGGGGAACATCAGGTTCGCAGAGGTGACTTGCAGCCCCGTAGGGGTGAGGATGGAACAAAGTGACACCACAACAAATCGGCGGTGACACATTGCAACAATTGTCGCTCAAAGTGGCGAATAACACTATTATTAGCCACTTTTCGCTTCTGCTCCCACTCATTTCTGCAAAGCTCCTATGAGGGATCGCTCTCACGAAGCGCTGAAGCGCAAGTGTTCGTGTTTCTTGCTCGGTCTCGCTCACTCCATGGGCGCAAACCAATTCTTAGGGGGGGGCCTTGAAGAGACAGTTCCCTTGCCCTAATTATCTTCCTTTGTCTTTCTCAAGACATGAAGGCAACAAAAAATACTACTCTTTTGAGCATTATTCCAAAATATTTTTTAGTCCTACTACAGAGAAGGAAGGAAAGCACACTAGTATCATTTTTTTCGAATTTTCTCTGAATTTTGAATATTATCCACTCTTAGAGTCGTTTATTCTTCCAATCTAAAAAGCTTTTCAAAGGTCGTTTTAAATAAGGAAACTCTTTTTTTCTTATTTGTTGTGCTACATTTTGCCGCAAACTATGTTTTTTCCCTCATTGTCAACATTATTCATTGCCGTCCTAGTGGTCACAGCGTTTTATTACGCGGTTCTCGAATTTCGTTGGTTTCATGCTCTCGGAACGGTGCGTCTAGGAAAAGCTATTCGAGAACCTCTCCCCTCCGTCAGTATTTTGATTGCAGCACGCAACGAAAAAGGTTCGATTCAAAAAAACATCGATAGTATACTTCAGCAAGATTACCAAGGTCCGTGGGATATTTGGGTTGCTGACGATCATTCTACAGACGACACACCCCAGATTCTAGCCCGATATGCGACACAGAAAAACAACAAGTTTCACATTAATACCATTAAAGACCTCTCAGAGGGCCAAGGCGCGAAGAAAAATGCCTTTGCGCTGATGGGGATCCGTTGCGAGAGCGAAATTCTGTTTTTGACCGATGCCAATTTGCACTTGCAAAAAATAGCGGCCCATTATCCTTGGAAAGCTCGGTACGGAGCCAATGCGAAAACATTTGTAAAAACAACGGGGATGGAAACATTAAAGGGGCTTTGGGAGCAACGAAAACAGGGGATATCCAAAATGATCGACGACTCCCCGCGCTTTGTTTTTCTGTTGTGTATGATTTTCTTTTTAGCGCTTTGCATCGTGGGCCCTTTGTCCTTCTTTAGTGGCAAGATCCTGATTGCAACCCTCATTATTTTTGCCGTGAATGTCTTTGGGGATAGGTTCCTCAGTGTCCACGGACGTCGCATTTTTAATCAGCAGCAACTTCTCAAATGGTTTCTTCCCTTCGAATTTTTTCATACTCCGTTTATGGTTCTCTCAGTCCTTTTTTGGAACTGCGAGAAAATTCCAGTGGAAACCGTAAGGTAATATCAGAATGGCAAAAAAATCAGTCCCTGTAGATAAACTCACCTTAATCATTGCAGAAAAACCAAGCGTTGCCGCCGACCTTGTCAAAGCTCTCGGTGGTAAATTTACCAAAGAAAAAAGTCACTTTGAAAATCCAGAGTATATAGTTTCTTGGGCTCTCGGTCACCTCGTGACGATTGCGGATCCGAAAGATATTAGCGACAAGTACAAAAACTGGAGCATGGAAACGCTCCCCATCCTCCCCGACAACTTCGACTTAAAACCTATTGCCGATACCAAGACACAACTTTCTGCATTAGGCAAGCTGATTCGTAGAAAAGACGTGGGAACCATTATTAATGCTTGCGATGCGGGCCGCGAAGGTGAACTCATTTTCTACTACATCCTTGAGCATGAAAAGGGCAAAACGGGATTAAAAGA
>DBTP01000181.1:0-3398 GCA_002307115.1 Fibrobacter sp. UBA1313
AGGAACAAGGCTGCCGTAATCAGGGCCACAATGCTACAACCAGCAAGTGCTGTACCCAGGGGATTTTTCTTACTTGACATCTCTCTATTCTCCATACCAGTATCCTCGTGTTTAATCCTCATAAACTCATCAGCGTCACTAAAACCCAACAAAATTCCAATCCCATTCAAAACGCCCGCGCCTCAAAAGGCACAGGCGTTTCCATTCTCTTACTTCTTCGGCGGTACTGCCGCAACAGGGGCCGCAGCAGTCAGGCCAATGTCGATCTTGCCATATTTGGCCTCATAGGCCTTGAGCGTGCCCGTGAGCATCAGCGCGAGACGCTTTGCGGTGAACGGACTCATCACCACACGTTCCACGAGATCCACTGTCACCTTATCCTGGCCCATCTGCCACGCCTGGTTCATGCCAAGCAATACAAGAACTTCTTCACGACCGGCCACCACATTGGTAGCATTCGCGTAGGTGCTCTTCATCTGAGCATCATTCCACACCACCTCCGGCTGAGCGCCACGCGCAGTAGTTGTACCCTTCTCAACACCTTTTTTTTCTTCACCAATAGACATTGAATGCTCCTATCCATAAAATTGATTTTTTGATAAAACGTTTTTCACGTTCTGGGCAAAAAATAGCAACAGAAAGTTCCGAAAAACCGGATTGCATTCATTTTTTTCTTCATTTTGACATTTTTTTGCAAATTTTTCATTCATTTTACATGTATGACAAATAAGTGACTATTTGGACTATTGTCAGGCAGCATCCGCAAGCACTGTGGACGAGCCGAGAATGAATTCCAGATCCATAGCGTCTCTGCTATTTCCCTCCAGATCCGTTTCCTTTTCCACCCCCTATATCCTCCAAGGTAGACAAGCGTCCAAAGCCAATGAATTACATGAACCGCATCGATAAAAAATTTTCCTATGGTAAAAAGACTCCTCTTATTCGTTTAATGAAGTGGTAATGCAATCGAACCTTACCAAAACATCAAACCATGAGTGTGAAATGAAAGAACAAAGAAATATTCCTATTGAACTAGAGGGAAAAACATTTCTGGATCCAAAATATGACCCCGCTTTTCAAGAACTTTTTTCTGAAAAGGACACTCTCAAGCATTTTCTAAATGGAATTTTGCATCTGGAAGGCTCAGATGCTATTCAAGATCTAGAATATCGTACCCCAGACATCCGTTTCGGTTTTCCAGATCCTAAGTTGGTACGTTTCGATGTACTTGCTCAATGCCAATCGGGAGAATTCGTGAATATTGAAATGCAAAGAGCTAAACATTCCTTTTTCAAAGATCGGGCAATTTTATATGGTGCCATGCTTGCTATTCAGGCGAAAAAAAACTTGGAAAGAAATAACGTTAATGAAAACAAAGACCTTCTCGGTAATTTTCGTTACCAAATGCCCAAGGTAATCTCCGTTTGGATCTGCAATTTTAAGCTAGAGAGCAATAGTATAGAATACCATGATGAGTGGAGTGTTTATAGTAAACATTCCTTAGAACAAGGCATTATCTTGCCTGTAAGCAATGTTTTGAAGTATATTTTCATCGAACTTCCGAACTTTCAAAAGTCTTTGAACGAGCTCACAACGGTGGAAGATAAGTGGCTCTACGCGCTTAAAAATATGGGCGACGAAGAGGAATCTCCAAGCATAAATGATTCAATCGTTCAAAAGGCTTACGACAGACTTCGGGTACACACAAATCCGTTGGAAATTCTTTCAAAGCAGGTTGAAAACATGCTAACAGAAGCAGAGATCGAGGAACGCCTCTGGGAAAATGCTCAAAAGGGGCTGCAACAGGGGCTTGAGCAGGGACTTCAACAAGGACGCAAAGAAGGCCATCAAGAGGGTAAACTGGAGCAAGCCCATAAAATGGCAAAGGCAATGCTTGGAGATGGTATTCCCACGGCACGCATAGCTGCTTATTCAGGTCTCACAGAAAAAGAAATTCTCGCCTTGTAAAGTTCAAAGCTTGCCATAACCTTAAGGGTAAATCAGCTTTTTGTGTCTCGATTTTCCAGCCAATGACCGAGTACCGTGATGTCTGAGGGTCGCATACCGGGAATCCGACTCGCTTGCCCCACCGTAAGAGGTTTGTGAGCCGCAAGACGTTGCCTAGATTCAATACTCAATGCCGCAATTGCCATATAATCCAGGTTCGGAGAAAGCCGCAGTTTTTCCATTTTCTTTTCATGCTCAATTTCACGGGCCTGACGTTCAAAGAAACCCGCATAGGTTTCCTCGGCCAAAATGAACCACTGGTCGCGACGCAAAAGCGTTTCGCCGGGGAGAGCGGCTTTGAAAAATATATCAGGGTCGATGCCCGGACGGCGAAGAATTTGCAACCAACGGGTGCGTTCAGACACGGGCGATTGGCCACTTCCGGCGAGTACGGCGTTGATTTTTTCTGGGGTTCCGGATTCAGCGGCAAGCTCGCCGCGTACGCGGGCAATCTGCGTTTCACGGATTTGCCAGAAGTTCCAATCTTCATCATCAATCATCCCGATAGCGCGTGCTTTGGCTTTAAGACGCGTATCCGCATTGTCCGAACGCAAAAAGAGACGATACTCAGCACGGCTAGTGAACATGCGGTAAGGTTCATCAAGCAAGAAATTCACCAAGTCATCGACCATGACGCCGATATAACTTTCCGAGCGCCCCAAAATGAAAGGAGGTTCCCCCTTGACTTTTAAGGCGGCGTTGATCCCCGCAATCAAGCCCTGACCCGCCGCTTCTTCGTAGCCACTGGTGCCGCAGACCTGGCCCGCAAAGTAAAGTCCCGGAACGTCCCTGCATTCAAACGTCGGAAAAAGTTGCGTGGCATCCACGGCATCGTATTCCACAGCGTAACCGATTTGCAAAATGCGGGCATGTTCCAAGCCCTGAATGGTGTGAAGCGCCGCTAACTGAATCTCCGCAGGGAGACTCGAACTGAAGCCATTCACATACACGCGGCCAATGTCTCGGGTTTCGGGTTCTAAAAAGAGCTGATGGCCATCCTTGTCACCAAAACGGTTTATTTTGTCCTCAATACTCGGACAATAACGGGGGCCACGGCCTTTGATTTTGCCGGAAAACATGGGACTGTCCTTGAAACCCGAACGCAAAATGTCATGGGTTTTTAAATTCGTACGCGTGATCCAGCAGACGCCCTCATTGTGGAGGGGATTTTGATGTCTGTCGCTGAAAGGCCACGGAATGTCATCGCCGTGTTGTACGGTGCATTTATCAAAATCAAGGGTCGATGGATCCAGACGGGAAGGCGTTCCGGTTTTGAGGCGACGCAAACGTACGCCCGCTTTGGCAAGGCATTCGGAGAGTTTATCGGCACTCGATTCCCCCACACGCCCACCAAAACTGGTACTATGTCCGGTGAACATTTTGGAAGCAAG
>DBTP01000181.1:3718-4230 GCA_002307115.1 Fibrobacter sp. UBA1313
AAAAGCGTGAGTTCCAAACGGTTATCCGCTAAGCGCGCAAACGCAGCGAGTTCCCCCTGAATTAAGGAAAGTCCAAACAACGAAGCGAGTGTATCGCCCGCTATTTCGCTGTAGTAATTCATGTCACATTGGGCGCGCGGGCCCCACACTGCAGGCCCTTTGCTCATGTTGAGCATCCGGAACTGGATTCCCGCCTTATCGGTGAGGAGTCCCATGAGTCCTCCCAAGGCATCGATGTCACGCACCATTTGACCTTTACTCACGCCACCCACAGCGGGGTTGCAGGACATACGACCAATGGCTTTGAGATCCATGGTAATCATGGCGATTTTGACGCCCATTTTCCAGGCCGCATGACACGCTTCAATACCCGCGTGTCCGCCACCGATAACGACTACATCAAATTCAGAAATAATAGCACTCATTGACACAGCTTCTTTTAATTCATGACAATTTATCGTTTTCTTGATCAGGCGTCACGAGAGTCACGACGCGTTGCGGGAACGGAATAC
>DBTP01000072.1 GCA_002307115.1 Fibrobacter sp. UBA1313
GTGACAAGCATCCATTCTTTGCCGATCAAATGAATCGGATTTTCTTGCAGAGACTCTGCTGGGATTTCTTTAAAACTCATTATTTATCCTCCTATATGTTCAAATAAAATTTTAATACCGATGCCAATTAACACTAGGCCACCCACAATTTCGGCTCCTTTTCCAGAGACGTGTGATGCGGTTCGCTTCCCTAAGTTTCCACCAAGGATTGCCATCCCGAAAGAGATAAAACCAATCATGAATGTAGGAAACATAACTTTGTACGAAATCATCGCAAAAGAAACTCCTACGGCAAGAGCATCAATGCTTGTGGCAATGGAAAGCATTGTCAATTTTTTGATATTCAGAATCGTACATTTTTCTTCTTCTTTTTCTGTACAAGCTTCGTGTATCATGCGAATCCCTAAAATAGCGAGAAGCAGGAACGCAATCCAGTGATCAAAGCTTTGAATTTCTTTTTGTAGCAAGCTTCCGAAGAAATATCCAATCAATGTCATCCCTGCTTGGAAACCTCCAAAAAAGAGGCCCATGCGTACAATATCTTTTTGAGGTACTTTTTGATTACAAAGACCCGTAGAAAGAGATACGGCAAAGCAATCCATCGCTAAACCGAAAGCAATCAAAATAGTGGAAATTATGTCCATAAAACCAGCAGAAATCAATAAAAAAAGGTAACTTAAATATAAATAATCAGAGCCATTTTATTTACCAACGAGTTACCTAGAGGTTCTAAAGCGATGAAACGATACCAGTGTGTTTTGATTACTGGTGCGAGTTCTGGAATCGGAACTGAAATTGCACGAAGACTGGCACCGCACGCAGAGGCGATTGTTTTGGTCGGTCGCCGCACAGAGCGTTTGGCGGCTCTTGCGACGGAACTCTCCACTCACTATGGTTCTGAGGTGGTTCCTCTGACTTGTGATTTGTCACAAGAGGGTAATGCAGAAAAACTTTGGGAAATGGTCATTCAAAAAATGGGCAAAGCTCCCGATTTACTGGTGAATAATGCGGGGATGGGGCTTTATGGAGAAACGAGTGATACGCCTCTCCACAAAGAAAAATCAATGGTGACACTGAATGTGGCAAGTCTTATGATTCTTTCTAAGCTAGCACTCAAAGTGATGTCCGCTCGTCGCCAAGGGGTGATCATGAATGTGGCGAGTATCGGTAGTTTTCATCCGGGCCCTTATATGTCTGTTTATTATGCAACCAAAGCATTTGTTTTGTCTTATACCGAAGCGATTGCGGAAGAGGCTCACCATTACGGTGTTCGTGTGATTGCTCTTTGTCCAGGGAGTACTCAAACTGATTTTCATGCTACCGCAGGAGCACAACGCAAAAGTAATTTTTGTAAATTTTCACAGTCGACGCAAGCGTTTGTTGCTGAAACCGCAGTGCTTTCTATACTCAATGGGTACCCCGATATTGTGATTCCTGGTTGGAAAAATAAAGTGCTTATTTTTATCGAACGATTTATTCCCCGATTTGTTGTAGCCTTTCTTTCGGGAAAAGTTCTCAAGGTGGAGTGAAAATGAAATTTCGTTCTTTTGTTTGGGTGATTGTGGCGGTAAATGCATTGTTTGCATTGGAAACTTTTGTGCTACCCAAAGTAGATGATGCCTTGAAAAAGCAGGGCAAAGAAATTTATGACAGGGATTGTTATGCGTGCCACCGATGGACTCGCCCTTTTGCGGGCCCTGCCATGAGTGAAAATATTGAAAAATATCGTGAGCGCCCGGAGGCTTTGGTTGCCTATCTCAAAAATCCAACGCCGCAAAATCCTTCCAAGTACCCCCCGATGACCATTGATCCTTTGACTGAGTCTGAGGCCAAGGTGCTTTCTGCATGGTTCTTCTTCCTTATTAACAACACTTCAGATCCTGATAGGCCCAAATGAAAGGAATATTACTTTTATGCTTTTTGGGATGCTTTGGGATGGCGTTGATTGTTGCAGATCTTTTATTTTCCACAGAAGAGGGACTCGCATCCAAGAATAAAGCCATTGCTTTTTCACATGAGTTGCACGGGGCAAATATAGGCTTGGATTGCACCCATTGTCACACTGGGGCGCGTTTGGGGTATAAAGCGCATTTTCCCTCAAAGCAAGATTGTTTGGATTGTCATCGTATTCCTTTGACAGATTCGGCGGGTATTCCCAAGTTGGATTCTGCTTTGCAAAAGGCGAAGGCGATGCCTTGGCAAACAGAAAGCCGTATTCCTGCGTATGTAATATTTCATCATGGAGTTCATGCGAAGGCGAATATTTCTTGCGAAACTTGTCATGGTTCTCTTGCGGAAATTGATCGTGGGAAACGAGCTTCCGTAAAAATGGGGGAATGTCTTGCTTGTCATCGTGGCGAAAAAGGTTTTGCGCCATCCGCTACGGATTGTGCCCGGTGTCATAGGTAAATTATGGATCAATCACGTAGAAATTTTTTGAAAGTGGCAAGTCTAGTCTTGGGTGGTCTTGCTTTATGGGGTTGTCGAAGGGATAAAAATTTTGCCCCTACTCCCAAAGCATCATCCGATATTTCACTTTGGAAAATCGAAATAAAGCAAGCCATGCAACGTAATATTTCGCTCGGTGATCTTGTCCCCATTAAAATTCCGGGGCCTCTTCTTAAATTTTCTAAGGAAATCAATCGATTTGGAATGTCCATCGATTTGGATATTTGCAATGGTTGTGGGGAATGTATTCTTGCCTGTATGTTGGAGAATAATATTCCGCGGGTGAATGATAACGAGGCTCAAAAGGGTCGCTTTATGCATTGGATAGAAATGCGTGAGGGGGTTCCTGTGATGTGTTCTCATTGTGGAGATGCTCCTTGCGAAAAAGTTTGTCCCACAGGGGCTGCTGTTGCTTCCCCTGATGGAATGAGCGCGATGATTTATCCCCGTTGCATTGGTTCTCGTTATTGTGGTGCCAATTGCCCTTCTAAGACGCGTAAATTCAATTATACAGATGCTCGTGCAGAGGGACTCTCCGCAAAGTTCAATCCAGAAGTCCCTTTGCGAAATCGAGGTGTCATGGAAAAATGTTCACTTTGTGTGCAACGACTTCAAAATGATCGACTTCTCGCTAAAACTCTTGGCAAGGAATGGAGAGGAATGGGTGTGCAGAGTGCTTGTGCTATGGCGTGTCCGAAAAAAGCCATCGTCTTTGGAAATTGGCTGGATTCTGAATCGCCGCTCTCGCAAGCGGTGCGAGGCCGTGGTGTTTATACACTCCGATCTATTGCAGGATTGGATCCTTCGGTGGTGTATTTGGTGGGGCGAGCATGATTCTCCGCATCCTTTTTATAGTAGGCCTTGTTTTGTGTGTTCCTGCCGTATTTGTGCTGGATCATGCATTGACGGTGGGGCCTGCGAGTTGGGCGTTAGATCAGACGACATTTTGGGGGACTCCCATTGCTAATTTTGTTTTTTGGATAGGCCTTGCTCATGCAGGAACTTTTTTTTCGGCAATGCTTTTGGTGTTGAATGTCAAATGGCAAAAAAGAATCGCTTTTCCTGCAGAAATTTCGACCATCGCTGCTTTGTTTGTTGCGGCTATTTTCCCGTTGATTCATTTGGGAATTCCCCAACGTTTTTATTTGATGTTCCCGATGGGATTATTTCGACATTTGTATGTAAACATGGAATCTCCCCTTGTTTGGGACTTTATTGCCATTTTGGTTTATCTTTGCCTTTCCATTTTCTTTTTGTTGATTCATGCGGGCTCTCTTCGATTCCCATCATTGGTTGCTTTTCGTCGCCCGCTCGCTTGGGTGTTATTTCCTTTGGTTTTGTGGGTACACACTATTGTGAGTCTTGACTTTGCAATTACTCTTATACCCACTTGGCAGGGGGCTTATTTCCCAATTTATTTTATTGTGGGGGCTTTATTTTCTGGTATTGCTCTAGTTTTGATTCTCTCCGAGCTTGAGGGACGCCGTTTGCGGAGATTAGAAGATTTGTTGATTGCCTTTTCTTGGGGGCTCCTTGCTTTGTGGATTTGGGAACTCATGACCAAAGAAATTTGGTGCCCAGAAATACTTTTCTTTGGTTTTTTAGTGCCTCAGTTGTTATGGATACGTCCGTTGCGTGCGATTCCTACGATTCGTGTGGTGATCGCCATGTCGGTGATTTTTGCTTTATGGTGGGAACGAATTAAGCTTGTTATGCCTTCTGATTCAGAATGGACTCCTGTTGATTATGGCTGGATTGCTTTGGGTTGGGGTGGGTTTATGGCGATTTATTTTGGCCTTCGCCTTGTCACGAAACGGATATTCTCTGATCGCATCGATACTATTTCTACAGAAGTTTCAGTGGAACCGTTTCCCAAAAAGCGCATGGCTCTTTATTGGGGGGCTGGGTTCTCTGCCGCTCTCTTGTTTGTGGCTTGGTTTATTTTAAGAGTACCTACGGTACCTTGGGTGCGTATGGTTCCTGTCTTTTTCCCTTTGATGGCGTTGGTCACAGGTTTTTTGATTGTCGTGGATGCATTTTCTAGAGTGCTCAATCGCCGCGTCTTGTTTGGATTATTAGGAGGCTTGGGAATAATATTAGGGATTTTTGGAGGCTTGATTTATCAAGGGGGGAAGACGACATTTGATGAATCCCCAACGATCATTACTACAGAAAAAATGCCAGCGATTCCTCGTCCTGCAGAAGTTATTTGGAAATCACGTTGTGCTTCTTGCCACGGTGAAGATGGACATTTAAATCGTAAATTTGTACATGAATTTTATCCGTTGCCGAGAGACATTTCTGTTTCTCGATTTGATTCTTTGGGGGTGGATTCGCTCTCAAAAGTGATTCTTGATGGGCGCGCCTTTATGGGGGCTTATCGTGGGCGCATTTCCGAATCAGAAGCGCATTCCTTGATCGAATACATGAGAACCCTCGCGAAGGAGGCTCCATGAGTCCACTTATAAATATGCTTGCCTGTCTTTTAGCGATGCTCCCCGCTCCTTTTTTGTGGCAAGGAGCGATGCCACTTCGCCTTCGGGGTGCTTTTTTAGGAATCGTTTTATTGTGCTTTGAGTGTTTTATCTTTTTTGCAGTGTCGCCAACCTATTCGCTGTACGAAATTTTGCCTTTAGAAATGTTGGCAATGTGTCTTTGTGTCTCCACTCTTTTTTTGAAGGAGCATACCGCTTTTTTTGCCATACTCTCACAATGCTTTTGGTTGTGGATTATTTTTTTTGGAACCTTCTCGCTTTCGTATCGTGTGGGAGTCTCCCCTGATTATATCCAAATAGCAATGCTTGTTGTTGGGATAATTCTATCCCCTATACTTTCTTCGAAAAAGCAAGAACTCCGTTTTTGTATGGCGACTTATTGGGCGGGAATTTGGGTATTGGCATTTACCCCTGTGTAAGCAGGGTATTCCAAAAAATAAATTCAAAAGTTATTCAAAAACGCCGCGGATCACTTCGACTTCGTTATCGATGAGGCTTACAATATTGGTAGGATTAATATCTATTTCCCCACAATCGACCATCATCTCTATTTGATGCTCAAATAGATTCCAAATATCATCGGGATTTGTAAATTCCGTTTCATCGGAAAGTTTTGCCGCGGTACTCAAAATAGGTTTATCAAAGTGTTGAAATAGTTCTTTGAAAAAAGGATGCTCCGGCATACGAATGCCTATTTCCGGGCGTTTTACATCCAGTTTACGCGCGATAGAAGCATCGGCGGGCAGAATAAAAGTATAAGGCCCTGGCACACGTTGTTTCATAATGTTAAACGCAAAATTACTTACATGAGCGTATTCGGAAGCTCTGCTAATATCGGGGAGAATCAGTGCCATGAAAAATTTCTTCATGGGCTTTTTGAGCATATACAATTTGTGAATTGCTTTGGTAGATTCCGCATTGCAACCAATAGCATAACCCGATTCGGTAGGGTAGAGAACCAAACCGTCTTTTTCCAAAGTCTCCGCCGCGAGCTTAACGATACGAGACTGAGGATTAATAGGATGGACTTCATAGCGCATACGCGAAATTTAGCTAAAAAAACGGGGGCGAGCAATAAAAACGCATATTGATGTGGCCATTCCAATAGGCAAAACGTTAGGCACAAGAACCTATGTTTGCCTCTTCGGGTAGTTATTGAAGAATAAAAAGTGAAGAAAAATGAATTCCCACACGAAAAATCGCTCTTGAAGCAAATATTACTGAAACACGGCGTACAAGACGAAAGAGTCTCTGTTTACGGGCTAATTTCTTCTTTGCTAAAAAGACCAGATTCAGCAATCGGCAATGGTCGCTTTCGCCTCAAATGCGCCTGGATAATAGCAAATATTGAGTTTGTTTTCACTGAGGTCTATTGCCACAACATCAAATCGGCTCGCCTGATCTTGCCCTCCATGAAAATGAAGAAAATGACAGGCGGTGCGCCAAATTTTAAATTGTTTTTTTCCTTTGACTCGGCTTGCAGGAGCTCCTTTGTCCTTGTTCCAAACGGATTTTACTTCTACAAAGAGAATTTTTCCTACACTGTCTTTGGCGACAATGTCCAACTCGCCCCCGCGATAAGCATAATTACGGGCGAGAAGAATGCACCCCCGCCTACGTAAAAACGCGGCGGCATGAGTTTCTGCGATGTGCCCCTTGTTCCTATTAGAAACGACCATCACGAATTCCTTAATTTGCCAGCAACCCCAACATTCGAATTTCAGAAATAGCGAAATCGTTTTCAGGGCTGGTGATGAATGTCTCATCTACAAAAAGTTGAATTTCAGTGGTTTCCACCGTTTTGATTGCTGGGTATTGCATCCCTTTTAAATCTTCTAATTCAATACGTTGACGATAGCCCTCTCGTGTTTGCAAATAAATAGCTTTGGGCTTATTGTATATACGGAATCGATCTCCAAAATTATCGTCTACAGATTTTTGATACCCAATAGCAAAACCAATATTGGTAATGATCGTTGGCTGCGGAAAATCAATAATCATAATGGGATTTTTGAAATTAATGGGCATCGGTATGAGCCAAGCAGTTTTGAAATCCTTATCATAAAGATTTTGTGTAGGGTAGCCTCCGCCTTCATTCTCCAGGTTCCTTTCTTCATAGGAGGCTCTGAGCGTAAACTGCGAGAGTTCTTGCAAGGTACTAGGTGGTTTGTAAGTCAGCATAAAAAGCAGAATTAAAAAGACGAGCAAAGGGAACAGAAATATGCCTATAAGGAGAATTTTCTTTGAGAAAATACTTTTGGTTTTAGGTTTTGAATCTGCGTTAATCAATGGACGATTCTTGATTAATTGGCGGACATTGGAACTTCCGTGAGTATTTTTTTCTGTATTTCTTTTGTCTGAGCTTTTGGGGAAAACATTATCCAGTGCATCCAACAATTCTTGCATATCGTGAAAACGATCAGCGACGTGTTTTTTCAGGCATTTGAGAATTAGCACAGAGAGACCATTAGGAATATCGGGCCGGAAAGATTCTGGGGCGGGTGGTTGTTCTTGAACATGCTTGATCGCAATTTCAATGGGCTTTGCACCGATAAAGGGCAACCGGCCACAGGTCATTTCAAAAAGAATAACGCCCAAACTATAAATATCCGATTGAATCGTGACTTGATCCCCGTGACACTGTTCTGGGGACATGTATTCTGGCGTTCCCATGGTCATGCCCGTAAGGGTCAGTCGTTCTGTCTCTTGCATGTGAGAAATGCCAAAATCCATGAGATACACACGATTGTCATGGGTAATCATGATGTTAGAGGGCTTTACATCACGGTGAACAATTCCCTTGCTATGCGCATAAAGTAACCCGCGCGCGACTTGTTTCGCAATAATTTCAATGGCATCAAAATCAAGACGACTCCGATTGGCGAGCACATCGGCAAGGGTACTTCCTTTCACGTACGTCATGGCAATAAAAAACTGATTACTTTGTTCACCAAAATCATAAACTTGCACTAAATTTTGGTGATCCAGTTCTTTCATGGCTTGTGCTTCCATGTAAAAGCGCTCAATCGATTCCTTATCGGAAGAAGTATCCAAGACTTTCAGGGCCACTTCGCGATTCAGTTTTTTCTGGAGAGCCTTATAGACATAACCCATTCCCCCTTTTCCGAGAACGCCCAAGAGGTCGTAATCGTCATTAAAGGGGCGAGGGAAGTTCTTATTATTTTGCAGGGAAGATTGGTTCATTTCGCTTTCTTTAATTGATGCAGTAAATGTAAAGTGATAATATAAAATACAAGAGCAATCCCGAAGGGTATAATGATGTCAAATAGGGTCGCATTGTTCCCCGTAAAGAGATTTTGCAAAGCGGACTGATTATACTTAGACCAGATAACACGGGATATCATTTGGCCGATGGTCCCCATTTGATCAATAGGAACAAGAGCCCCTGCGAGGGCGACTTGGGGAATAATTAAAAGGGGGAGGTAGGCGTTCGCTTGTCCTGAATTTTTAGAAACGGTGCTTACGAGAAGACCGATGGTTACCGCGGGTAAGAGTATGGAAAGTAGCGTGAGGAGGGTGGGCAACAGGGGAGGATCAATGCCGATTCCTGGTCCAAAGGCGAAGTAACACAGAAGCGTTTGCAAAAATGAAAAAAAGAGGGGGAAAATCATTTTGGCAAAAAGTACGGAATGAATTCCCATTCCTTGGCGGAATTCCTCAAGTAAAAGTTCTTTTTCTTGGACTACTTCTCGAATAGAGAGAGAAAGAGCAAACCAATTGGCACATAAAATCAAAGAAAAGGCGGCAATCCAAAGTGATGCATTGGTGGTAAATGTTTGGGAAAGCAAAAATCCGATGATGAGAGGTTGCAACAAAAGAGCCAGCGCTCGCCCTCGGTCGCGAAACCATTGGTGGAAAAGGAGTTCTAAAAAGTATAAGAAAAATCCTTTCTTTTGCACTTTAGGGAAAACGGTGTGGGCAACGGCGTTACCAATAGGAGCTACTTTACGGCCAGAGGCTTCCCAATTGATTCCCGTCTGATCATTCAACGTTTGAAGAATGCTTTCCGCATTGTTGGTGTTAAAATAATGAAGTGCCTCTTGAGGCGTTCCAAAAAAGCCTTGTTCGCCTTGGTGTAGTACTAAAACTTTATCGGCGATCTGTAGGGCCTCATAGCTATGCGTCGTGAGAATTACGGTGTGTCCCAAAAACGCAAGTTGTCGCAAATGAGTGCAAAGCGTTTTGGAATTCACGGGATCCAAACCCGAAAGGGGTTCATCTAAAAGAATTAATCCAGGAGCACCCATCAATTGCGCGGTGAGTGCCACGCGGCGTTTCTCACCCCCGCTGAGCGTTGCGATCAAATGATTTTCCAAACCGCTCAACCCAAAAAGTTCTGTAAATTTTTGGAGGCGCTCTTCGACTTCTTTTTCGTTGTAATCTTTAGGGAGTGTAATTCGCGCGGTATGCCGAATGGTTTCTCTTACGGTGAGCGCATCACGCAGTAAAGGATCTTGAGTCAAAAAAGCAATTTGTTCCCGGAGTCGTTTTTCATCATAATGGATGCTATCAAAAGTGACAGAACCCGAATTCAATTTGTGCTTGCCAGTAAAGAGTCGAAGCAGTGTACTTTTGCCTTGGCCAGAGCGGCCTATCACCGCTAAAATTTCACCTGCGGGGAGTGCAAAATGAATGCTTTTTAAAAGTTCTTTGTTTTTGACAACCACGTTTGCATCTTGTACGCACACCTCAAAGCCAATGTCTTTTTGATGTAAGTACAAACAATTGTTTCGAAACTCTAAAAGACACCACGGTAGTTTTATACTTTCACTATCCGAAAGAAAAATTTTTTTCCAATGGAAAAAAGAAATTTCTAAGCGCCCTTTGCGGAGTATGGCCGTCGCTAATTTTGCAGGTGCTGCAGGGTGTTCAATCACAATGGCGTGTTCCCCTTCAACACGGCGGCCAAGCATCAGAGGTTCCGTTTCGGAAAGGGGAATGGGGGCAATGTCTTCAATAGCGCATATATGTAAAAGGGAAAGCTCTCCGTTTTTAAGCACGGTCCGGATCTGTTGAACCCCTAAAAGGAAAATGTCGCTATCTTTTACTTTTTTCTTTTCAATCGCCTCGTGATTGCAATAAGTTCCCGTCGTTTGGCTTAGATTTTCAATAATCCAATCATCACCGATTTTTTCAATTTTTGCGTGGCATCTCGATACCGCTCTATCCAATAAAATTAAATCACAATTCTTGCTGCGCCCAATGATAAAGGGCTTCTTAGGGTCAGGTTTTACAATGCGAAAAGGACTAGCCATGAATTTTTACAATTTTAAAAGGCATCACTAGAGGAGCGCTTTGACGCCCGCTTCAAAACGATCACAGGCTTTTTGGAGCGTGTCCATGTTTGCTGCGTAAGAGAATCGGACGCAATTTTCGTTTCCAAAAGCAATACCAGGTACAATCGCAAGGCCATGAAATTCGAGAAGATATTTGCAGAAGCTGGAGGAGGAATCAATGAGAACTCCCTCCGGGGTATGTTTCCCAAATAATGCGCTCACGGTGGGGAATAAATAAAAGGCCCCCTCGGGCAAACGCACGGAAACACCTGGAATTTTTTGCAGACGATTGAACATGTAATCACGGCGTTCTTGGAATGCTTTTTTCATTTCAATGACGCATTCAAAAGGCCCATCTAGGGCTGCTAATGCTCCGTATTGGGCGATATTTGATGGATGGTGAGTGGTCTGACTTTGGACTTTTCCAATCATGAGCGCGATGGGCTCAGAGGCCGCGACATAACCAATGCGCCACCCTGTCATGCAATGAGATTTTGAAAGTCCGTTCACAATCAGGGTCCGTTCGTACATGCCTTCAATGGCGGCCACTGAGGTAAAGGTATCTTCATATACAAAATGCTCGTACACCTCATCTGAAATACAAAATAAATCATGTTTCCGAATGACTTTGGCGAGAGCTTCTAATTCGCCTTTAGAATAGACGGTTCCCGTGGGGTTACAAGGATTATTGAGTACCACACATTTTGTTTTTGGCGTAATAGATTTTTCCAAATCTTGATCCGAAATTTTGAATTTATTTTCTGCTGTGCTTTCCACAAAAATAGGAATCCCGCTAACAAGTTTTACTAATTCCGGATAAGTCACCCAATAGGGGGCAGGGATAATGACTTCGTCGCCTTCGTTGAGGAGAGCCAAAAAACAATTGTAAACAGCATGTTTGGCACCGCTCGTCATAATGATTTGGTTAGGCTTGTAATCAAGACCGTTTTCACGCTTTAATTTGCGACAAACCGCTTCACGGACTTCTAAAATGCCTACTGGTGCGGTGTAACGCGTTTTTCCTGCATCTATTACTTGTTGTGCGTAACGACGAATGTGTTCTGGTGTGGGGAAGTCCGGTTCTCCAGCCCCAAGACTCACAATGTCTTTGCCATTCGCTATAAGCGTTTTGGCTAAAGTATCAATGGCCACCGTCAATGAGGGCGCAATTTTTTCAGTACGAGAAGACAAAGATTTCATATGTCGGCTTATCTGTCCTTTTTTCTAGAGCGGAAACGACGGCTGTCTAAATAGCCCGCAATGAGTGGGAACACCAGTAGGTGCGAAACGGTAATACAGAGAAGACCTAAAATAGAAATTTCGCCAATGCTCTTGATGCCCGGATGAGAAGAGGCTAATAGACTATAAATTCCAATAAGTGTCGCCCCTTGGGCGATTCCCACGGTGACACCTGTGGTATGCATAATGTAGTGTAGGCTGCCGGTGGATTTTTCATAATAGGCGTTCCACAATTGAATGGAGCCATCGACACTCATACCAATCAAAAGAGGAAAGGCTAGAGCGCTGTATGCAGAAATTTCAATTCCCAAAAGTCTTGTCAATGAAAGCAACCAAATCATGGCGAGGCAGGGAGAAGCCAGTGTGAAAATAGCGGAAGAAAGACGATTGTAAAAAAGGAGTGTTAAAATAAGAAGAAGCGCTCCTCCGGCAATCAGTGGTTTGTGTAAGTGGGGGAGCGTTAAATTCAGCAAGTCTGCACGAATAATGGCAGTCCCTGTAATCAAGTATTTCTTTCCATCTGGAAAATGAATGCTACGGATTTCTTTTGCAAAACGACGGCAAGCGAGTCCATCATTAATGTCAATGGAAGGAAAAATAAATGCGAATTCCCCAATCGTTCCATCGCGGCCTTCAAATTTATGACGAAAATTTTCGGGGAGATCTTCTTCGCTAATGGGGGCAATGTTCCAAGAACTGATAATTTTTTCAATATTAGTGGAATCTTTTTGATTCAGATGTTGTACAAATTCTGGGTTTAATTCTGCACGAATTTCTTTGACCAACTCCATTTTCTCTTTTTGATGCGATGGCAATAAATTAGCATAAGTGGTCACGGAACGGATGAGCGTCTCTGGATTATTTTTAATGCTTTGGTTGATCGTATTGTAAAATGTCACGGAACTTTTAGCATCGGGCAAGAGAACCACTACGGGGTCATAGTGAGGGTAGTCTGTTTCCTTGAGAAGGGAATCAGCTTTAAAAGAGGACGATTGCAATTCTGTATGGGCAAAGTTGTAATCAAATACAGGGAAAATACCACGAAGGGAGAGAATAACTGTAATTAAGATAAGAGGAATCCACAGACGTTTGTAGCCTTGGTATGGGCGTGCTTTAAAATCAGTGAACTTGACAACGCGTTTTTCAAAAAGAATAAAAGGTTTTCTTTTTTGCGTCACAAGCAAAAGTGCAGGGAGTACTAGGCAACAAAGTCCCCAGTTCAAAAGGGAGCCCACGGCGCCAAGGATTCCCAATTCCTGAATCCCTGCTAAGGGGACTGAGGTCAAACTAAAGAATGTGGCTGCACAAATAAAAGCAGAAACGGTAATGGAAGGTCCAATACCTAACATGGCACTTTCAAGACTCAACGTGGGACTCAAACCTTTTCTGCGTTCGTCTGCGTAACGACTCATAATGTGTGTTGTTTGCTGGCAGGCGAGACCTGGGAGAATAAGCGCTAACATCAACGTGAAAAGATTGATTCGACCGTAAAGGAGATCTGCGACTCCCATGGTCCACAGGACAGACATCGTAATAGGAGCTGCAGCGAGAAAAATAATTTGAGGCTGTTTGAAAAAACGGAGCAAAAGCACAAGAATAAAGAATAGCGCAGAAATTATACCTGCTTTTTTAGCCTCGGGGAGTAACGTTCTACCAGCAGAGACTGCATGGTATACTTTACCGGTGTAGTGGATTTCAACCAATGAATTTTCTGGAATGCTTTGAATCGCATGAGAAACGTGACTGGTGAGTTTTCTTGAGGCATTTAAGTCTGAAATATTTTTGGAGGGATAAATATCCACAATGCGGATGGTGCCGTTGGAATTAGAATAAAAGTTGCGAAATCTTTTCAGATATTTGTTTTCCAAATCTTCAAAAGAAAGCGAATCCTGCAAAGAGCGAGTGACAGAATCTGCCGTCTTGTCATCTTCTAAAAGATTTACCAGCAGCGGATTGCTTTCCAGTTTGTAGCGGTCCAGTAA
>DBTP01000016.1 GCA_002307115.1 Fibrobacter sp. UBA1313
ACCTTTCCCACATCCAGGCGGTTGTCTTAGATGAAGCCGATGAAATGCTCAATATGGGCTTTATGGAAGACGTTGAGAAAATTCTTAAGGCCATCCCAGATGCTGCCCAACGCGCCCTTTTTAGTGCAACAATGCCTGTATCCGTTAAAAAGATCATTGATCGTTACTTGGGCAAATACTGCGAAGCTTGCATCGTAGATAAAACGACGACGGTCGAAAAGGTGAAACAACGATTTATCACCGTTCGCTCCGAGCAAAAAATTGAAGCCCTGACACGCGTTTTGGAAGGCGAAGAATTTGATGGAATGCTCATTTTTGTGCGCACCAAACAAGCAACAGCAGAACTCGCAGAGCGTTTGGAAGCTCGTGGATTCAGTGCCGCTCCATTGAGTGGCGACTTAGCACAAACACTTCGTGAACGCACCATCAACCGCTTAAAGACTGGAAAGATCGACATTGTGGTCGCAACCGATGTCGCTGCCCGTGGCTTGGATGTGGATCGTATTACTCACGTTGTGAACTATGATGTTCCCTACGATACAGAATCCTACGTGCACCGCATAGGCCGCACAGGACGTGCCGGGCGTGAAGGAAATGCCATTCTCTTCATTACCCCTCGCGAACGCAACCTTCTAAAAATGATTGAACGAGCGACGCGTCAACCGATCGAACAAATGTCAATGCCTACAGGGCAACAAATCAGCGAACGTCGCGTACTTGCATTCCGTAAAAAAATCGCAGACATTATTAGTTCAGAAAACCTAGATGAATTTCGTGGCCTTCTTCAAAAAATTGACGATGAAGAAACCGTCTCTCTCATTGACATCGCCGCCGCATTGGCCTTCCTCGCTCAGGCAGGACAACCCCTATTCCCCGAATTACAGCCATTGGACACCGCTCCTCGCGAACATGGCTTACGTAGCAAACGTGAAAAATTTGAATCTGAAAATTCTTTTGGCCTTGATCCCGAAGAAAAAGGTCGTTTGCATCGCGAACGTAAAGATGGACTTGATGGCGTTGAAGAAGGTTTTGAACGCTACTATATGGGCGTTGGACGTGCACAACATGTTTCCCCTGGAGACATCGTGGGCGCTATTGCCGGTGAAGCAGGAATGGCTTCTTCCGAAATTGGTCGTATCAAATTATTCGATAACTTCAGCACGGTAGAACTTCCTACAGGCATTGCTAGCGAGATCCTCAATATTCTCGAAAGAATGCGCATTCGCAATTTCCCCTCTAAATTCCGTTTAATGACCGATGATGCTCCCCCTCAGCGCGACAACGATCGTCCTTTCCGTGGCGCTAAGACTGGTGGTGGTTTTGCCCGTAAAGAACGTCCTTTCAACGAACGCAGTGGAGACAAGCCATTCCACAAAACACGTCGTTTCGGAAGACATTAAAATTCTCTTCTGCTAAATATCAAAAGACCTATCCAATGGATAGGTCTTTTTTATTTTCAAAATTTTTATACAAATTAAAAAAGATCGATTCGAGCCCGTTGTTGCAAAAATAAATCGGCAAGGACAAGGGCTGCCATACTTTCCACAACGACCGGCGCGCGCACAGCGACACAAGGATCGTGACGACCCTTCGCCACAAGCGTTCCTTTTTCCCCATCTCGACTTACCGTCTCTTGAGGGCGCGAAATTGTCGCCGTGGGTTTAAATGCAACACGGCAAAGAATATCTTCGCCGTTGGATATCCCGCCGAGAACGCCACCCGCATTATTGGTCCGAGTATGAAAGTTCTCTTGTTCCACAAAAATAGGATCATTATGTTCGCTGCCATGCATCCGAGCCCCCGCAAAACCACTTCCTATTTCAAAACCTTTGCACGCAGGAATACTCAACATCGCCATTGCCAAAAGTGCTTCTACACGATCAAATACAGGTTCCCCAATAGCCATCGGGGGACGATGAATAGCGAGGGTTAAAATGCCACCGACACTGTCCTGGTTTTCCTTCGCATCCTTAACCACGGACTCCATTTTTTTACTTACACGAACATCTGGGCAATGCACGGGTGAGGCTTCAATGGCCTCACGAGTCACCTCTTTGATGGGCATAGAACTATCGACATTGCCAATACTAGAGACCCACGCCAAAATTTCTGTTTTGCAAACTTGGGACAAAAGCTTGAGAGCGATCGCTCCCGCAGCGACACGCCCCGCCGTTTCACGAGCAGAACTTCGTCCACCCCCACGATAATCTCTAAAACCGTACTTCATATCATAGGTCCAGTCAGCATGACCTGGTCTATACCACTGGATCATATCGCTATAATCATGACTCCGTTGATCTTCATTCAGAATTAAAAGAGAAATAGGGGTCCCCGTGGTTTTTCCCTCAAATACGCCAGAAAGTATTTCAACTTTATCAGACTCCATTCGAGGAGTCACCAAGGCGTTCTGACCCGGGCGACGACGATCCAAATATATTTGGATATCATCAGCACAAAGAGGCAGACCCGCAGGGCAGCCATCCACCACAACACCGACTGCTTTCCCATGAGATTCACCCCAAGAAGAGACAGTAAAAAGCTTTCCAAACACACTTGACATAGGAATAATATAACAAAAACACAAAAATCATACCCTTTTTTGTGAGTCTACACGTCCCAAATCCCCGTCTCCTTTACTATGTTTGATTTTGTGTTAGGATCAACTGAGTTATGAAAAAAAACATTTTTGCAATTCTCATTTTGTTAGCCTCACAGGTTTGGGCCCAATCTACGAATGGGTTTGCCAATATTGATTTCGGTCTAGATCGAGAAAATGTTATTGAAGATATCATGAAACTTGGGTATGATCCTCTCGGAGAAGTCGAATCAGGGGATCGTGTAGTCATTCCGGTTTATATGTTGGGAGATCTTCCTGTTCAAGTTGATTTTTTGTTTAACAAAAACAACAAATTTTTTGCATTTGAGATTCGCACTGGCCGCATGGAATCTGATAGACTCCCCAAAGTATTTGAAGCTCTGGACTATATGTCTGACCAATTTGCACTTAAGTATGGAACCAAATACAAAATCACTTTATTGCAAGAAGCGGACATAAAGCCAGGAGTTCATAATCTTTACCGTCAATGGATCGCACACAAATCGCTGAATATTTATACAGCGATCATCCTCAAAGACGGACGTTATTATTCCGTTGGTTCTGTGACCAATCGGAATTTGGCTAAAGAAGAAAAATCATCCAAAGCCGCTCCTCGTAAAACGTCCAAAGCCCCAAGCTTCTAGGTCCGTGTAGCCAGCTCCGCAAAGCCTAATGTTCCCCAGTGGAACCGAATTTAATCTTAGAAAAAGAATTTTTAACGGCCCCCCCAAAAAAAAATTATTGGGGTAACGTTTGAGCAAACCCAGCAATATCAATCATGTCTTTTAATTCTATTTCATCAAAATAGGGTAGCATTCCTCTTTTTTTATCTCCAAAATTCATCATATACCAAAACGTTGGAATATCGTTTGCAGCCCTAGTTCCAATAAAAATTGGGTTTCGAGCATCTTTTGAAAAATTAACCCGTCTTCCGTCATCCCCATGACAGGCTTTACAATTTTTAAGGAATAATTCGCGTCCTCGTTCAAAATTTGCCCCTCTAATTTTGCTTTTCTCATCCAAGAGACGATAGACCAAATAAGCCATGCGCGCATCTTCCTTGGTAAGGGTATCTCCAATAGACCCCGGAGCGGGGCGATCCAAATCCTCAGCCCACACGTCCAAACCGAGAACACTCACGTAAACAAAAATGGCGGTAAAAGCAATAATAGATGAAATTCCTGTGATCTTCATTGTCCCCTAAAATACATTTATTTCTAGCGCTTCCCGTAGACGCAATTCAAGACAATTCATGTATATTGATGGCATGCACAATAACCTGATTTTTTCCACTCTTTTTATCTTAGTTTCCACAATGCTCACATTTGCAGAAATACCGCTGGATTTAAAGTTAGACCCTCAATACTATGGGCGTTGGCTTATTGAAGATTCCGTTGTTCGCACAAGTTCCCCTGGTGCAGCGATTCAATTTTCTTTTAAAGGAACTAAAATTGTTGCCGAAATTGAAGGGAACAGTTATTGGAAAGTAGAAATAGATAATAAAGAATACCCCAGTCTTTTAACGAACACTCGAAAAAAATATATGGTAGTTCAAGGACTCCCGGCAAAAAAGCATGTCATTACCCTCACTCGAAAATCAGAATGCGTCAACGAAGAAATCCGTGTGTATTCTATTCTTCTAGAGTCGAAAAGCATTCCTAAGGAAGCTCTACAATCCAACAATCGTCGACTGGAATTCATCGGTGATTCTTATACGGTTGGCTATGGAAATGAAGCGCGTAATTCCAATGATGGAAATCCATTTTCTAAGACAAACACCACTAAAAGTTTTGCCTATCTTTTAGCCAAAAGTTTTAAGGCCGATTTCCAGATCAACGCATTTAGTGGACGGGGACTTGTTAGAAATTACGAAGACATCACTCCGGAATGGACTATTCCGAAATTATATGAATACACCATTCCAGGGGTCGCGATGGAAGGGAACTCCCCAAAATGGAACTTTGAAAGTTGGCATCCCCAAGTCATCGTCATTTTTGTGGGTATAAATGATTGGCAAGGGAAACCCCCATATCCATCTGCAGTAGCCTTTGATAAGGCTTATGCCGAGCTGCTCAAAACACTCCGTTCACGACATCCAGGGGTTCAATTTTTGTTACTTGCAACCCATGTCTGGCCTTTAGATGAAATGATTCTTCGTGTGCAAACAGTCTTTAATGACGAAATTAAGAATGGCCATAAAGATGTTACTTTTATGACCGTATCTACAGAGAATACGGCTCTTGATGGGCACCCCAGCTTACATGCACATAAGAAATTGGCAAATGAATTAAGGCCCATCATAGGAAAGCTCGGAAAATGGCTTTCCAAGTAGTGTATTTTTTTGTCTGTATTTCTTGATGGATTCTGGAACTCTTCTTGCCCTTTTAATATATTTTGCATCTAAAGATGAATTATTTTTGAGCACTCTATGAAGACTCTACTGCTAAAAATCGCTTTTTTATTCAGGATCAACATCCTGATTTTCGCACTGTTGTCGCTGACAATAGTGGCGATTTTGGCGTACCGTCAAGGCATGGATTCTATCTACACAATCAACCCCGCAACGTACCCTTACATTGTGGCGTTGACAGATTCCGTTGATGGAGGCAATTCCGTAATCAATATGATTCGGACGGACTCCTCTATCATCATGGACTATGAATTACGCGAAGGATATGCCTATCCATATGCCAGTATTCAAATTTACTTGGGGGATGGAAAAACTCACGGTAAAGATCTGTCTGCGTACGACAGTGTATTTCTCTGGATAAAACCTCGCGGTGAAGGATCGGTTCGTCTCTACTTACGCGGATGGGACAGCACTATTTCAAAAATTGATAACCAAGCGTCCCTAAAATTTAATGAACTTGAGTTCTTCCCATTAGAGGAAACTTATCCGGCCGTATTTGTGCCTTCTGAATTTCGTGTCGCTGGTTGGTGGGTTTCTCAAAACAACGTGAGCGCACACAAAGCACGCGTTGATATATCCAACATCCCCCTCATTGAAATTCAAACAGGCACTGGCGCTCCCTTGGGTTATGGAACCTTGGAAATCATGGGAATTCGATTCAAGGGAAAAATCATTTCTCAGTTGTCTTTGACCACTGGTCTCGTCGCCATCTGGTTCATAACGTTCTTTATCATACTAATCATTCGCTTCTTTGATTACAGCAAGGAACGCGCGGCGAACCGCAAGAAACGTGAAGAATTAGAAAAAAATTTGAAGGCCTTGGAAATCGAAAAAGCTGATTTTGAAAAATCCAGTAAAGAAGATCCGCTCACAGGGTGTCTCAACCGTGCTGGATTCAGTAGTATCCTTACTCGAGAGCAAGAACGACTCAACAAAAATGGAAGTCCCCTATCCTACATCATTTTGGATATTGATCGCTTTAAGGATGTTAATGACACCTTTGGTCATAGTGTAGGCGATGAAGTACTCGTGAATTTGTCAAAATTAGTTCAAAGTCGCATTCGCAATACGGATGCATTAGTCCGTTGGGGCGGTGAAGAATTCGTAGTTCTTTGCAGTGATACTCCATTGCAAAATGCTCAGTTCCTCGCAGAAAAGCTCCGTCAAAATATTGAGAATACTGAACTGATTTCTCAACAGAAAGTAACTTGCTCTTTTGGTGTTGCCGAAATGATTCCTGGTGAGGATTCCAAAAAATTATTTGAGCGTGCGGACAAAGCGCTATATGCATCGAAGCAAGGTGGCCGAAATCGCGTGACTAGCGCGTCTTATAAGAAACATTAATCAATGAAAAAAGTTATTGCATTAAGTATTCTACTTCTTCTTGTAAGTTGTGCAAAAAAAGGACCGGACTTTGTACCGCTCACATTAAATTGGTTCGTCTACTCTGGAGATATTTTCGCCTTTGGCAAAGAGGTGGCCATTGAACCTGTAGATGACGCATTTTCGACAAAATGCATCATTGCCATGACTCAAGCTTTAATGGAAGCTCCAACGATACAAGCCCACGCGGAAGATGGAATGGAGTTTAATGTCCAATACTTCGGTTATCACAGGTCTGGGGAAACAAACATTCAGTTTCGCGGTTCCTGTCAATATTCTGATAACGACATTGACTTCGAAAAGAGGCCTATGATTTTGGACCCTAAACCCGTTAGGGAAGGCTGTTCTTGGAGTGCTCGTTGCACGGACTCAGGGAAAATAAAAGACCTTGATTTTTTAGGTTCTATCGGCAAAGTCCAGCGAAAAAAGCACCTAGGCCAATAGTTTATAGCGTCAAAAAAATCCCATCCTAGTGAAAATTTACTTAGATTGGGAATATGGACACACTCTCTCTTTTCAAAATCGATTACCAACGTCTCGCATTAATGCTATTCGATGCACTTTTAATTGCATTCGCCGTGGTACTTGCTGACGTTGTGGCTTTTGTGGGAGATTTCTCTATTTTAGTTCAAATTCAAGCGTTTTATACAATGCTTCTCTATTGGTTGGGAACGCTCTTAGTCTTTGCCTATGGTAATCTTTATGCTAAACAATCAATATCCTTTACACACCAAGATCTTAAATGGCTAGCCATGATGAATGTCTATGTTGTAGGGGCCGTTTTTCTTACTCAATATGTTTTGAATCCTATTTACTGGCTTTTTGCTCTATTGTTTATGCTATCCTCCTTTATTGTTCGTACCATAAATTCCGTGATCTGCGTACTACAAAAGAAAAAACTGGATATTTTAGTACTCGCGATCATTCCTTTTGCCCTTGGAGCACTTGTTTCTTTAGTGCTAACACCCATTATTGCACCATGGGCTCCCCTCCCCGAAAAAGCGGTCCAAGTCCCCATGCTTGCCACATTCCTTTATTTTGTCTATAGTACAGTATTGCTCGCTCTAGGACGCTATTTCCAGGCATGGATCGTTTTAAAGTATAAAAAGCCGTTGTAATCTGAGACAACAGTTCGTCTATAATCCACTCTAAAGGAACCCCTTTGTTGGTATCTTTATTTTTGTGAAGAATATCCTCGAATATACAGATTATCGTGAATGGATGCGTGACGCTTTTGAGGATCTCAAAAAGCGAAAAACGGTTGTTTCTTGGCGTTATATGGCGATGAAGTTAAATGCCGATCCAGGAAATTTACTCCGTGTTTCCCAAGGAAAAATACACCTTGCAGCCTCAATGATTCTTCCCGTTGCCCAATTCTTTTCTCTTGCTGAAAAAGAATCCGCCTATTGGACAGAACTGGTATTTTTTGGCCGAGCAAAAACGGATAAAGAGGCTTTCGATCACTATGAAAAAATGCAGGCCCTCAAAGGAGTTCCCCTCAAACGCCTTGAAAACCAAGAACTCGAGTTTTATAGACATTGGTATTACAATGCGATTCGTTCCATTTTGGGAATTCATCCATTCAAAGATAATTATGCAGAATTAGCAAACTGTTGTAGCCCGAATATTACACCACGAGAAGCAGAAGAGGCGGTACGTCTACTATCCTCTCTCAAAATGATTTTTCGTGGGGATGATGGCATATGGAAGGTGGGAGAAACATTCGTTAGCACCGGAGGCAATTGGCGTTCCGAAGCGGTCCGCTCCTTTCAGCATGAAACACTACAACTTGCCATAGAGTCATTAGAACGACACCATCCCTCACTCAGAGATATCAGCACCGTCACAATGACATTTAATCAAGCGGACATAGCGCTTGTTCGAGAAAGAATTAAAGAATTTCGTTCGGATCTTTTACGACTTTCTCAGGAAGGAACGGGGGATAACGCGGTGTTCCAATTGAATGTTCAATTATTTCCAATCGGATTTTTGGATCCTTTAGAGGAGGGAACAAAATGATTCGTCTATTTTACCTCTTCCTTTCTATGCTAGTCCTTACTTCATGTACAGAGGACCACGCTGGCGGTCCTGGCAGTGAAACCACAAACGGAATTTACGCACAAGTGCTTCTTGCGGATGGTTCTGTTGCCGCTAATATGGGCGTGGCATTGCGCAAAACAAATTTTGTCCCGGATAGCGCGAGCCCCACTGAAAAAATGGCGATTCCTGACACATACACGGATTCTCTAGGATTATTGCGCATTGATAGTGCTCCTCCAGGGGACTATCGCTTGACACTACTCAATACCACAGAAGCCTTCTCGACCCACATCACGGTGTCTGATACAGAAAATGTCAATTTGGGTGAAATAAAACTTAGCCTTCCAGGTGCTATCCAAGGGCAAATTAGCCTTCCTCAAGGAACCTCCTATTCTTGGGTCGGCGTGTATGGTCTTGATGTTCTTGTGAAGACAGACTCGTTGGGGGTCTTCACCATGCCCTCGCTCCCCGCCGGAGATGTTCAACTTTTTTTCTATAGTCCTCACTACACGGAAGTTGTCGCCGATACGCAAGTGACAGTAATTTCGGGTTCTACTGTATCTTGGAAAATTGCAAATCCAAGTATGCTTCTAGAATCTTTCGAAGATACCGCCTCATTCCGTGATTGGTACTATGTAAGCGATACACTCGCCACCATAGACACCACAATACCTATCGTTGATCGACTTGAATTCGATTCTGACCGGAATTCCACTGTTTTCCACGGAAAGTATTCTGCCCCCATTGGCAGTTGGGTCATTTTAGGTCTTACGCTGAGCGATTCCGTTTTAGATTTCACCGCCTTGGATTCTATAGTATTTTACGCAAAAGGGGACGGGAAACTTCGTGTATCCCTAGAAAATTGGTCTGGAACTCTTGGAGATCCAAACAATCTAAAGGCATGGACGGGGGATTACCTGGTTTCTAATACTTGGCAACGTCTGGTAATAAAACCATCTGATTTCCTTACAGTAGCAGAAGACCCAACTACCACGGGATGGGAAAGCGTCCGCACAAAGGTGATGCAATTCCATATTTTTGACTTACTCGGTACAGAAATCTACCTGGACGACATCTGGTTCTACGGCGTAAAATTCTAGATTCAGAGTTATTTCACCGAAGCCCTGTTTATACGGGGTTCTATGGGTTTCAGCACTACAAAGAAACCCAATAATTAAATATCTTTGTATCCTATGCAAGATCTTCAAAAAGAAGCGACTGTCGCCCAAAATTATTTATCCAAAATTGCCAAACTGGTAGAGGCAAAATTTGATGAACATCTTCCCTCCGAAGAAGCAATTCCCCGCAACTTACACAAAGCCATGCGTTATTCTATGTTCGCTGGTGGGAAGCGTTTACGTCCCGCGTTAGCGATGGCCTCTTTTGATCTTTTTGGAGGAACGGGGGATTCTATTTGGTTTGCCACAAGCGCACTCGAAATGTTGCACACCTTTTCTCTCATCCATGATGATCTTCCTTGCATTGATGATGATGACTTCCGTCGCGGTAAACCGACCGCCCATAAACAATTTGGCGAAGCGACTGCGGTCATGAGCGGTGATGCGCTTTGTGTTCTCGCTTTTGAGTTGATCGCTCGTACTGGCAATGCGGAAGCAATGCAAAACCTCGCCCACAATTTGGGAACCTTCGGCATGATCGGTGGCGAAATGACCGATATTGACAGCGAAGGCAAAAAAGTGGATCTTGCCACTGTGGATTATATCCATTATCACAAAACGGCGGCTCTCATTGAGGCGTCTCTGGTTGTGGGAGCGCAACTCGCACACGCAAAGCAAAAAGACATTGATGCCGTTCAAAAATTTGGAAAATCGATTGGGTTAGCGTTCCAAGTGGTGGATGATATTCTGGATATTGTTTCCACGACGGAAGAACTAGGCAAGGATGCCGGTTCCGATCTGGACAAAGGGAAAGCGACCTACCCCTCTCTGATTGGTGTGGATGCTTCTCGCAAAAAAGCATTCGCTCTATACGAAGAGTCATTAACCGCTCTTGATTCTATTTCGGGGGATACCTCCATCCTTCGTGCAATCGCCGCATTCATCATTACCCGGGTAAAATAATCGATGGAACTTAAGGACGTTAAATCGCCTAAAGACATCAAAGGCTGTTCCCTGTCAGAACTTTCCGATCTGGCGCAACAAGTGCGCTCTACGATCATCGGGCAAGTGGCGAAGCATGGCGGACATTTGGCATCCAGTTTGGGTGTTGTCGAATTGACCATTGCTTTGCATTATGTATTTAATACCCCAGAAGATATTCTTGTTTGGGACGTGGGGCACCAAGCTTACGTTCACAAGCTTTTAACGGGACGATTTGATCGTTTCGAAACACTTCGCCAACAAGGGGGCCTTTCAGGCTTCTTAAAGCGTAACGAAAGCGAATATGATAATTTTGGTGCAGGTCATGCATCGACATCCATTTCTGCAGCACTGGGTTTTGCGGTCGCTAGAGATCATTTTCAAAAGCATAATAATGTGGTCGCCATTATTGGTGACGGATCCATGACTGGTGGAATGGCTTTTGAAGCGCTGAATAACGCCGGTATGTCTCGTCAAAACATGACCATCATTTTGAATGACAACAAAATGAGCATTGCCCCCAACGTGGGTGGTTTTTCCAAGTATTTGAATCGAGTCATTTCAGACCCGATGTACAACAAACTTCGCGATGATATTGATCGCGCAATGACCCGTTTACCAGGGATCATAGGATCTCATTTTCGCACTTTGTTTTCTGCTACCGAAAAAGCGGTAAAAGGCGTACTCAAGCCCGGTCGTTTTTTTGAAGACTTGGGTGTTCGCTATTTCGGGCCGATTGACGGCCACGATATTGGTGAGCTCATTGCCATTTTGGAACGCGTCAAAGTGATTCCAGGTCCTTGTCTAATCCAGATTGTGACCGAGAAGGGACGCGGAATGGATCTCGCCGAAAAAAATCCTTCGAAGTGGCATGCGTCTGTTCCATTTGACCCTGAAAGCGGACTCCCCCTCTCCTGTGCTAAAAGCAATCCTTCCTTGACCTGTATTTTCGGAAACACCCTTTTGGATCTTGCAAGAAAGGATAATCGCATTATTGGCATTACGGGGGCCATGGCCAATGGTTGCGGTTTGGACATCGTCGCGAAAGAACTCCCCAATCAGGTCATTGACGTGGGCATTGCTGAGGAACATGCAGTGACATTTGCTGCAGGGCTTGCTTGCGGCGGTGCCATTCCGGTGGTTGCCATCTATTCTTCTTTCTTGCAACGCGCTTATGATCAAATGATTCATGATGTTGCCCTACAAGATCTACATGTGGTATTTATCTTGGATCGTGCAGGTTTAGTGGGCGCGGATGGCCCGACCCATCATGGAGCCCTGGATCTTACTTATCTGCGTTCTATCCCAGGAATGAAGGTTCTTGCGCCTTCAGATGAAAATCAGTTGCGAGATATGGTCGTCGCTTCTATTGGAATGAATGGCCCGGTTGCCATTCGTTACCCCCGCGGCAATGCAATTACGGGAGTTCTTCAGGAAAATATATTCCCTGTGGAAATTGGAAAATTTGCCGTGGTGGAAGAAGGAAAAGAAATTCTTCTATTAGGTGCAGGCTTTATGCTGCACGAGTTAAAGAAAACAGCGGTGATACTCCGCGAACATGGCATTATCCCAACGGTGGTCGATGCACGTTTTATCAAGCCCCTTGACGTGGAAGGTTATCACAAATTATTTGAATCTCATAAAGTCGTTGTGACACTCGAAGATAATTCGATTGTGGGTGGTTACGGCTCCGCCATTGCAGAACTTTTGACCGACAACGGTTTTGTAAATCATCGTCTTTTCCGTTTTGGCTTGCCTGACGGATTTGTAGAACAGGGCCAGGTGAAAGACCTGTACCAGATGCTCGGTATTGATGGAAAATCCATAGCAAACAAATTATTGGAAAATTTATGACAGAAGAAAACAACAAGGGTCCGAAACGCACGATTAAGAAAACTTTCAGCGGAAAGTTTGGAATGAGCGACAATCCTGCAGATCATGGTTTTGGCCGCCGTCCAGAAGAACCTTCCGAGGGCAGAAGCAACTACCGTGGAGAACATAAGCCGTTCGGTGATAGAAAGCCTTTTGGTGAAAGAAAAACTTATAGTAGTGACCGAAAGCCATTTGGAAGTAGCCGTAGCGACGATCGTACTGAAAGATCCTTTGGGGATCGTAAACCGTTCGGCGACCGTAAACCATTTGGGGATCGCAAGCCTTTTGGAGATCGCCCTTCTTTCGGTGACCGCAAGCCTTTTGGTGACCGCCCTTCTTTCGGCGATAGAAAACCGTTTGGAAATAGGGATGATCGTGGAGATCGTCGTCCTTCTTTCGGTGACCGTAAACCCTTTGGCGACCGCCCCTCTTTCGGCGACAGAAAACCGTTTGGAAATAGGGATGATCGTGGGGATCATCGTCCTTCTTTCGGTGATCGTAAGCCTTTTGGTGACCGTCCCTCTTTCGGCGATAGAAAACCGTTTGGGAATAGGGATGATCGTGGAGATCATCGTCCTTCTTTCGGTGATCGTAAGCCTTTTGGTGACCGCCCTTCTTTCGGTGATAGAAAACCGTTCGGGAACAGGGATGATCGTGGAGATCGTCGTCCTTCATTTGGCGATCGTAAACCTTTTGGTGACCGTCCCTCTTTTGGTGATAGGAAACCTTTTGGGAGTCGGGATGATCGTGGCGACAGGCCATCGTTTGGTGGGGACCGTCGTCCTTCCTTCGGTGACCGCAAACCATTTAGTGACCGCCCCGCTTTCGCCGATAGAGAACGTCGTGTTTGGAATCCTGACGAAGAACATCAGGCCCCGATTTTCCGTCAGAAGCCTGTAATTCAGAATCCTGAATTCGCCGAAGAAGAGGTTCGTGATGAAGCTGCGATTCTTGCTCTTGCGGATGCAGCAGAAAATGAAGTCTCTGCAGAAACCGCAGACGCGCTTGCCAATCCAGCTTGGTTTAAGCGTTTACTGGCGCTTACCACAGAAAAGGGCCGTGAACGTGAAGAGCGTTTCTTAGCAGAGGGCTCTCGTGTTGTGCAAGAAATGCTCGACAATCATGTAGATTTACTCATCGGAATTTATACCAATGATGAATCTCGTACAGACCCATTGCTTGACAAAGCGAACGCCGCAAATATTAAGGTGCATACACTCACCAACGAACAGATGAAGAAGATTTCTTCCACTGTCACCGGTCAAGGTATTGTTGCCGTTTGCCGTACCGCAAGTACAAAGCCTGATTTTGATAAAGGTCATAGTGTGCTTACATTAGTGGATGCCGTGCAGGATCCAGGTAACTTAGGGTCTATTTTCCGTACCAGCCTTGGGTTCAATTCTTCAGGTGTTATCTTAGGGAAGGGAACCGTAAATCCGTTTAATCCTAAGGTGGTGCGCGGTTCTTCGGGCACATTCCTACGCGTTCCTTTTGAACACGATGTGGATCTTGCAGAACGCATTAACTTTTTACGTCAAAAAGGTTACACAATCGTTGCTACCGATTTACATGGAAAGCAGAGCCTTAAGGAAATTATCCCTCGGAAGCTCAAAAAAGTGGCATTCCTCATAGGAAACGAAGGCGCTGGCACAGATCAACACTTGATTGAGATGGCCGATGAAACCGTTCGCATTCCAATGAGTAGCAATTTGGAATCCTTAAATGTTGCAGTAGCCCACGGCATTCTTTCCTATGAGATTGTCGCTCTTCAGAAGGATTTGGTCTAATGTCTTTTTCTCAATTTCTTGAAAATCGGATTTCCACTTGTGGGAACCCCATTTGTATGGGCATGGATCCCGTACTAGATTTAATGCCCGTGAAAGGCACACCGGAAGAAAAAATTCGGCGTTTCTA
>DBTP01000087.1 GCA_002307115.1 Fibrobacter sp. UBA1313
CGAAATGCAGAGACTCCTCGAAGAAAGATTGCGTTTCACAAATACAGATTTCCTATCCGAAAGCATATAGTATTCCGGTAAAAATAATAGAGGCTTCTCGAACAACCTATATCAAAGCACTCTCTGGACTGGAAACGATAGTGGATGCGGAAATGACAGTGACGTGCGCCTCTAAAAGAACGGATTTTGATATAAACTACTCCATCAAAATTACGGGCCTCTGTTCAAAAAAATCCTTTACCAAATAGCACCCACTTTGCCCCATTGATCCAGACAAAAATCTTTGTTTACACTCTATTTATTTTGCATATTTCGAAAGAAAAAAGCGATAACTAATAAAGGAATAGATTTGAATCTCCCACGCCGTGATCCTCAATCTGCAAATGAAGCCTTTCACCAAAAATATGGAACAGGCGGTTATGCGAAAACTTACACATGCCCTGAAGATTAAACCAATCTTCATTCTCACCCTGCTTACAGTCGGAATTTGTTTTGCTCAAACAGACTCTCTTTCTGAAGACTCCATTGCTGCTAAATTTTGTTTTTATGCGGATACAAGCAGAGAAGATACACAAACAATTGAGAGCGTTTGGAATCTGTCGGTTTACGAGCAAATCATTCCGCTCACTATTACAATACAAACAGAAAGTTATGATTTCATGCCTATGATAAGTGCGGAATTAATCTCCAATATAAAACACCGGTTGTCTGGAATAGTACTTGAGGGTAGTGGTGCTTGCTATGGCTATAATCCACACACACGAAAAGGGTATAGTTGCAAAAGTAATAGAAAAAACGAATACTTCATTTATGATTATTTTAATTTTCTATATGCATACACAGATTCAGCAAAAATACCAGAGCTATTTGGCAAGGTCCTTCCGCTGGAATGGAGTCTGGACTTTTCGATGGGGAAACAAAAGCAAACTTTGTCCGGCAAGCATTATGTCTATGTTTCAGGCTTCTGCAATAAAGAACAAAGAGCGAGAATCAAAGGATTAAAAAAAGAGAAGGAAGAACGGATACAAGAGTGGGAGAGAGAAAGAGGAATCAACTGAACGAATACGAGAGTTGGAGAAAAAGAAAGGGATAAATGACGGTCTAAAACCAATCAATCCGTTACGAGACTTATTGTTATACAAAAAACCACAACATTTCTATACAAAACACGATCCCTGCTATGAAAACATTCATCTTCTGCCTCCTGTTCCTCTGCCTTGCCGCCTTCGCGAGAGAGAACCCGCGATGCACAGTCATCGGGACGAGAACCCTCACAGAAGGAGACTTGATCTGCGAATACAGAACGTTTGCCTGCACGAAATACACCGTCATAAGAAAAGATTCAGCAGCGACTCACACCCTGTATGTGTCCGTGAGGTCCCCCTTTGAGAAGACTGAACAAAAATTCCAATATGGCCTAGGATACAATGCCGAAGTAGACACCACAGAAATAGAGAGTCCCTGCTATTCCGCAAAGCAGGGCAAGAACAACGACACGCCCGATTTTGACGGAAGCACAGGTGGCGTAAGGACATCAACAATGGACTGTTTTCCTTCGGATACCGCCCAATGGTTCTGCGACTTTCTGCGTTTGGGGGAATACAATAACAAGGACATTGAGAATATAAGGATTGGTCTCTCTTTTCACTGGAAAAACAAGGACGTGCGCGGAAAATATGAAAAAGAGATGTGGATCAGAGAAAACGAATCGGTGGAATGGCGACAGGGTGATTCCATAAGAGTAGCGGTGAAATATCTGAAAAACAAACGTTAAAAAGTCAGCACCATGAACCGACAAAAAATTTTCAAGCTCTTTTCCATTGCACTGATGCTCTGGGGCAGCATGGCCTTTGCACAGTCTGCACCCTCTAGAAATGACGCCTCCGCCGAGTATTGCATTTCGCCGAAACAAGAATTAAGACTTGTAAACGTCATACAACCGCTTCCCTCCATATCCATCGGAAAATCTGAGACTTTGTGTTGCGATTCTCATGGTGCCGGCTCTTGGACAAGATTCCAATTACCAGGAGCCTTTCGGGAAAGAACGAGATGTAATTTGAAAAATATGATATATCTCGGGTCAACCACGCTCTACTCTTCCTTGAAATCCAAGGATTCTTTGATGGAGACAACAAAAACAGAAAAAAAGACGAAAAATTCTTCCAATTGCAAATATCCGGCCCGATATTCTTTTGATTTTTATAAGGAAAAAGGATTACAAATTCCCGATTCGGCTCATTCCGAAGAGGCTTATATTCAGAATTTGTATGGAAAAATGTTTCCTGTCGAGACCACAATATTGGTGACTTGCAGAGGACCAAAAATGAGGACCACCCTGAAGCAGCGCTACTTTATCCGCATCACAGGCCCGTGCCCGGATAGCATACTGAACAAGAAATGAGAGGCTTCCCATGCAACTGAAAACCACACTGTCAGCGATCCTTCTTGGCACAGCCATTACCTTCTCCAAAACGGATGCTGAAAAACTGATGGAGGAAATCGAGCTTGCGCCCGCTACGGACTACTGCGTCCAGGGAGGGAGTGAACCAAAACTGATCCTTACGAACCGGCGGAACGAACCGCCCCCCGTTTACATCGCAGAGACGGACTCCATCCGGTGCAGTTGCTACCATGTAAAAATGCGCACGGATATCGAGTTCCCCCTGACTCCCGGCATCAAGCTGGATTGCACAGAGAATGACCAGTTCTACGAACCCGATGCCTGCCCCTTTGGCGGAGAAGAAAAATCCTACACGGCATTTTATCAGGTGGAGATCCCAGGAGAATATATTATTCCCACCTTCTATCTCGGAGACAATCCCAAGGCCTATATTCGGTCATTGTACGGAAAGACAATCACAACCGTCTGGGAGAGCATCATCACCTGCTCCCCGAGAATATCCTCTTCCCTGGAGCAGGAATACACCATCCGCATCACTGGCGCGTGTCCGGCGGAGAAAAGGACTTCGCCGTAAGTTTGTTATGAATGCTGCCCCTGAAACGCAATGTCTATCGGCACACAACGTTTTTATTTGTGATACTTTCCTGTCATTTCTTCAATGACAATTTCCACAACCGCAGTTCCATTGATCATGGTGTAAGGCATGTCGGGAAGCTCGGGAGCATACTTTTGGACAACAGCCTGCAAAATGGATTTGCGCGTTTCCAGGTCTGAAAGAATTGTCGCCGAGCCTAGAATAACAACGCTCTCGTATTCGGTATCAGCCGTACACGGAGTATCCAGATTTTCCAGCATCAAAGACTTCATTTCATCCACTTCAAAACAGACTTTGGAGCATCTTTTGATGTTGTCTATTTTTTGTCCCTGTGACAAACCGTGAAAATAAATCTTGTTATTTTCATAGACAAAATGAACCGCTACCGTATAGGGATAACCATCTTCGTTGATGGTAGAAACGTGGCCAACCATAGCTTTCGTCAGTAAAAGATCTACGGATTCCTTTTCCATCCTATGTTTTTGCATTCGACTTTGCATATTTTATATCCTATTTTTTGTGAATATTTTAAATCTAACTCTTTGATCAGAAGTGAGGGATTTTTTTGCAACTGATTTTGTGGTAAAGAAAGGAAGTAAACCCACAACTTCTACTCGGCACTTCAAATTCATTTTTTAATAGTTATTGGGGTGTCCTGTACACCAGCATAAAAAACTATAATTTCGGCCGGTTCATTACCGTCATTTTTTCCGTAATGCCATTTATTAACGACCTCGACAATGGGGTCTCCCGCCTTTAAGTATAATGTCTTTCCGTCTTCAGTCACAACAGTGAGCTCTCCTTTTAGTAAGATACCCGCATTGATTACGGGATGTTTATGTAGTGGCAACTTTGTTTTGGGCGGAATTGTGATTTTTAAAATAGTGATCTCAGGTTTGCCATTGGCGTAGTTCGGTAGCATTTCCGCATCCCAACTTGAACTCGTTTTGGCTAATACATCCACTTTGACCGTATTTATATCTTCAGCCCAAACCTGACTCGACAACATTAATGCCAAGTATATTCCACAAAATATTTTTTTCATTGTCTCTTGTCCTCTCGCAAATGTAACCAGTATAAATTTTCAGAATCTGTTACAAAAGTACTCATCCGAGGTTAAAGATCCAAGTTTTTTCTGAATCCGTTAGGATGAACTCATTTGGTTGGCAATCTGATGAGCAGAAATGCGGTTCAGAGTAAATGATCCTTTATCTCTTTGATCAGGAGGTGAGAACATTTTTTTGCCGTCGTACAACCAATATCTGCAAGTGTCCCTGATATTAATTTGTATCGTATGGAAAAAAGATTCATGACACAGCGAGCCTCTCTTTCTGCAACTCCTTTTTTCATCATGAACCAATGAGACTCTTTATTTTTTTTACCTTTGCTTTATGAATTCAAACATCCCAGTCTCTGCCACCACTAATGCCTTTCTCCCGATCAGCCGAGAGGAAATGGACGAACGCGGTTGGGATGAAGTCGATGTGATCATCGTGAGCGCGGATGCCTATGTGGATCATCCTTCTTTCGGTCACGCCGTGATTGCGAGACTCATTGAGCACGAGGGTTTCCGGGTAGCGATTCTCCCCCAGCCAAACTGGCGCGATGATCTCCGTGATTTTAAAAAGTTAGGGAAACCGCGTCTGTTCTTTGGTATTTCGAGTGGTATGGATAGCATGGTGAATCACTACACTGCAGGCAAACGTCTGCGGAGCGATGATGCCTATACTCCTGGTGGCAAAGCAGGATTTCGCCCGGATTATGCGACAACCGTATACTCCAAAATTTTGAAACAAATTTACCCAGAAACTCCCATTCTGCTCGGCGGGTTGGAAGCGAGTCTTCGCCGCGTGACTCATTACGACTACTGGCAAAATGCACTCAAACCGAGTATTCTTGCAGAAACCCAAGCGGATCTTCTGGTCTATGGCATGGGCGAAAAGCCCCTCAAAGAAGTGCTCCGCCTCCTCAAAAAAGGCGTTCCCTTTAATAACCTCACGACCATTCCCCAGACCGCATTTCTCACGCCTACCGAAAAGATTCCCAAAACAAAAGTTTGGGAAGACCTCATTCTCGCCAGTCACGAACAATGCCTTGAAAATAAACACCTGCAAATACAGAATTACCAGCAGGTCGAAACCGAAAGCAATCGTATGCAAGCGCATCGCATTTTGCAAAGCATTGGCGAAAATACCGTAGTGATCAATCCTCCGTATCCGCCTTTGGCATCCGGTGAACTGGACGAAAGTTTTGAATACCCGTACATGCGACTTCCCCACCCGCGTTACAAAAAGCGCGGCCCCGTGCCCGCCTACGAAATGATCAAATACTCCATCAACACCCATCGCGGTTGTTTTGGCGGGTGCAGTTTCTGTGCCATTAGCGCCCATCAGGGGAAATTCATCGCGAGCCGCAGCAGGGAAAGTATTCTTCGCGAAGTGGAAATCGTAACGAAAATGCCTGGGTTCGGTGGCACACTCACCGATTTGGGTGGACCCTCCGCCAACATGTACCTCATGGGCGGCAAAGACAAATTGCGCTGCGAAAAATGTGCGCGCGCGAGTTGTATTTTTCCCAAAATCTGTGACAACCTGAATACCAGTCACAAAGAACTATTAAGCCTCTACGAAGAAATCCGCGCCAACCCCAAGGTGAATCACCTCTTTATCGGAAGCGGCATTCGCTACGATCTTCTATTGCAAGAGACGGAGGACAAAGCACTCCTCGCCGATCATGAAGCCTACACCAAGGCACTTATCGCGCACCATGTGAGTGGTCGTTTGAAAGTCGCCCCAGAACACACTTCAGAATCAGTTCTCAAAGTGATGCGAAAGCCATCATTCTCCCTTTTCTACAAATTCAAAGAAATCTTTGAACGCGAAAGTGCCCTCGCAGGGAAAAAGCAACAGCTTATTCCGTATTTTATTTCCAGTCACCCGGGCTGTACTGAAAAAGACATGGCTGAACTTGCTCTGGAGACCAAACAATTAGGATTCCATTTAGAACAAGTTCAAGATTTTACGCCCACACCAATGACGCTTTCGACAGAACTTTATTACGCAGAATGTTATCCCGGGAGTGGGTCGCCGATTTACGTTGCCAAAAAGCCGGAGCAAAAAAGGAATCAACAACGCTTTTTCTTCTGGTATCTCCCCGAGAACCGTCCTTGGATTCGCGATACTCTGGAACGTCTAAAAATGGGGAAGGTCTCCCGCTTTTTGCTTTCCCGTTCCGCGAAAGAAGAAGGCCGCGAATACCGCCCGAGTGAAGACGAGCCAGAACCCCCTAAAAAACAACATTACGAACCGTCTTACCCAGGCGCACCACGCATCAAGCCGCCGCGCGGGCAACGTGGGCCGCGTGAAAATATTCCAGCAAATACAGCCACCCGTAAAGAAGAAAACTTTTCTGACAAAAAAGCCGTTCGGAACGAACACTTCGCTCACGAAACCCATTCTAAGGACGGGCTGAAGGATGGCGTGATTCCGCGTGACAAAAAAAATACAGTGGAAAGAGAGAAGAACGTTCGCGAAGGGACGCGTCCTACTGGGAAACCGAATCCGAATAAGAAACCGCGGTGGCCACGTCAGCGGTGATCTGGGCTTTGAGAGTATCCAGTGAAGAAAATTTTTGTTCTGCGCGAATAAAAGCCAAGAGATCCAAATCCACATTTTGCCCATAAATATCGGCATCAAAATTCAGAATATGGGCTTCGATCGCCACAGGCAATTCGCCGATGGAAGGTTGTTTCCCGATATTCACCACCGTCCGGTGCAGCGAACCATCGGAAAGAGTCATTCGACCTACATAAACGCCAAACTTGGGAATTAATTTATACGGTTCAGGCTGGACATTCGCCGTAGGGAAACCCAGAGTATGCCCCAGACGTTTTCCTTCGGTCACAAGCCCATGAATGCGGTAAGGACGCCCCAAGAAAGAATTGGCGCGCTGTATATCCCCACTTTCGAGAGCAAACCGCACCTTGGAAGAACTGACCACTTCCCCCGCGTGATACACGGGAGAAAGCTGCATTGCGGCAAGATCGGGGAAAGTCGAAAGCAACACATCAAAGCTGCCCTTGCCTTCAGCACCAAAATGATGATCGTGCCCAAAGACCAAAAATTGAGCATTCCATTTTTTCTGCAATTCTTCACGTACAAAGTTTTCAAAAGGAACCGCAGCCATTGCAGGGGTAAATGGAATCACCTGAAAATCAATGCCTAAAGAACGAATATAATATGACTTTTCCACACGAGTTGTCAACAAAGCGGGCTTACCGGGAGTTCCTAAAACATAACGGGTGTGGGGTTCAAAGGAAATTACCGTCGGAACTAATTTGTGCGCAGACGCCTCATTCAAAAGCACACGAAATAATTCCTGATGCCCCAAGTGACATCCATCAAAATTTCCCGTAGCGATCGCGCGCGCCATCATTCACCCACTCCAATAAAAAATTTCGAAAGAATCCGGCCCGGTTCGTATGTACATAGTGACTGGGCCACACCATTTTCATCTAGCGCAAACACGAGCTTTTCCAAACCCTCTGGGATCACAATCGGCGCATTCCAAGGAACATATCCCCCATTCCGAATAATAGCCATCTGATCTTGTGTGAATGCAACACTTGGAAAAGGTAATACAGATTGAGACGTTTTTAGATCCTCTACCACTAACGCATCGGGAGAAACGGCCGCCGTTACTGGGAGAGCCCCAATACGAGTGCGGCGAATGTGAGAAACACAACCAAAAGAACCCAACTCAAGTGCAATATCGCGACAAAGGGAACGAATATAGGTCCCCTTAGAACAATCACATTCCATATCAATAGAGGCCACAGCGCGACCCGAACTATTTTCGGTGGGCGTTGTCGCAACCCCTTTAATTTCTAATCGATCAATCGTCACTGCGCGTGCGGGTATTTCAAATTCGCGTCCACGAAGCATCAAATCCGAAGCACGGTGTCCTTTAATCTTAATAGCACTGTAATTCGGGGGTACTTGTTGAATGAGGCCCCGGAACTTTGAAAGTACCGCTTCTACCTCTGTGAGGGAAAATGAGACTTCGCGAGAATCCTGTTCCGTTAATTCACCATCCCATTCCAGAGTCGCTGTTTCATAGCCCAAGTGCAAGCGAAAGGAATAACTTTTTTGCGCCGCCTCCACATAGGACAAAAGACGCGTGGCACGACCAACGGCAGCGACAATAAGCCCGGAAGCACGCATATCCAGCGAGCCCGCATGGCCGACACGCCTGGTATGGAATACACGTTTGAGTGGGAAAAGAGCCTGGAAGGAAGTGATTCCCGCAGGCTTATCTAAAAGGACAATCCCCGAGAATGCATCCATGGAATGGCCCTTTTAGAATTGACCTTTAGCCTTGAGATCGGAGAGAATATCTTGGATATGCATCGCATGATCCAAGTTCTCATCGAGGACAAACTGGAGTTCAGGAATTTTACGAATTTTGATTCCTTTCCCAAGAAACTGACGGATAAAGCCCGAGGAATTACGAAGCCCGATAATCGTGCTCGTCTTTTCCTTGTCTGTACCCATCACGGATACCAAGACCTTCGCATAGCTCAGGTCTTCGGTGATATCCACCCGGTTAATCGTCGCAAAACCCACGCGAGGATCCTTTAACCCCTTTTGCAAGAGCTTACTGATTTCTTCGCGAAAGAGTTCTCCGAGACGATCCGTTCTACGACTCATTCAACGTCCTTCTTTTTGGCTGTTGCAGTAGCCGCTAATTCTTTAGCAGCAGTGGCAGCATCCTTCGACGCTGTTGCAGCCGCTTCTTTGGCGTCCTTAGCAGCAGCTTCGTCTCGAGCCACGTCTGCGAGAGTACGGGCAACAGAGACTTCCTTGAAGAACATGAGAGTATCGCCAGCTTGAATATTGTCGTATCCCTTAAGACCGATACCGCAATCAAAGCCACGAGCCACAGACTTGGCATCGTCCTTATGACGCTTCAAAGACTGCACTTCGGTAAGACCCAATTCAACACCTTCGCGGTACACATGAACGCGACTGTTGCGGTTGACTTCACCATCGGTGACCATACAGCCAGCAATGAGACCGATCTTTGGAATCTTGAACACTTCACGGATTTCAGCTTCACCCACAATTTCTTCGCGGGTCGTAGGCTTCAACAAACCTTCCACAGCATTCTTGATATCATCAATGATTTCGTAAATAATGCGGTAGGTCTTGATTTCCACGCCTTCCTTTTCTGCCATTTCGCGAATCGAAAGTGATGGCATCAAATGGAACGCAATGATAATCGCCTGAGCGGAAGTAGCAAGCAAAATATCGGAATCGGTGATAGCACCAACACCCTTGCGGATAATATTGATTTTGACTTCGCGGTTGGTCAGTTTTTCCAAACTTGCAGCGATGGCTTCCGAAGAACCACCCACATCCGCCTTGACAATAATGTTGAGTTCGGAGAAGGCTCCTTCCTTAACGCTATCGTAAACCTTTTCAAGAGAAACGGTCTTACGGGCGCGGAGATCGCGTTCACGAGCGGCCATGCGGCGCTTGGAAGCAATTTCACGAGCCGCCTTTTCATCTTCCACAACCACCAAGTCATCACCCGCTTGCGGCGTACCGTCAAAGCCAAGTACTTGACAAGGAGCAGAAGGACCCGCTTCTTTCATAATGCCACCACGATCATCGAACATGGCACGCACACGACCCGAATAAATACCGCAAACAAAAGGATCACCGACATGAAGCGTACCATTCTGAATAAGAATCGTCGCCATAGATCCCTTGCCCGCATCCAATTTGGATTCGACAACAGCACCGCGAGCGCGAGCATCACTATTGGCTTTCAAATCGAGAACTTCGGTTTCTAAAGCAAGGGTTTCCAACAAAGTCTGCATTCCCTGACCCGAACGAGCAGAGACTTCAATACAGCTAGTGGTTCCACCCCATTGTTCCACTTCAACGCCACGTTCAGCAAGTTGAGCACGAATCTTATCAGGGTTCGCCGTCGGAAGATCAACCTTCGTGATAGCGACCACAATAGGCACTTTTTCACGGTGCGCAAGATCAATGGATTCCACAGTCTGTGGCATCACCATAGAGTCTGCAGCGACCACAAGCACGATCACATCCGTCACCTGAGAACCGCGAGCACGCATAGCACTAAAGGCTTCATGACCCGGAGTATCCAGGAATGTCACCTTGCCTACAGAAGTCTTAACTTCGTAAGCACCAACGTGCTGCGTAATACCACCCGATTCCCCAGAAACGACATGCGTTTTGCGAATCCAGTCCAAGAGAGATGTTTTACCATGGTCCACATGTCCCATCACGGTCACCACCGGATGACGTGAGGTCAAGCTCTCTGCAACTTCTTCTTCTACGCCGAGAACTTCTTCTTCATATTCTTCCATCAACTGCACTTCAAAGCCGAATTCATCGGCAAGCACCTGAATGGATTCAAAATCGAGACGAGCGTTGATGGGAACCATCATACCCAGTTCCCTTCATTTCCCTCTCGCGCGCGCTGGCATCTGCTCCATAAGGCCCGCGAGCTCTCCCGAC
>DBTP01000166.1 GCA_002307115.1 Fibrobacter sp. UBA1313
TTGGAAGGCTCGAACATGGGGCAAACGGAGGCTTTTGCGTGGTTGCGGGTATCCTGTTCGTTTTGGGAACTGCCCTGGCCCGGATCATCGGCGACGATCCAAACCATGCCACCCTGGACGCCTGTATAAGTCGCTGTATAAAGGGTGTCGCTTGCGACATTCAGACCCACATGTTTCATGGTCACCACGGAGCGCGCATGGCCAAAAGCCGCGCCAAGGGCCACTTCAGCGGCTACTTTTTCGTTCGGGCACCACTGCGCAAAGCCTCCGATTTCGGAATAGTTTTCGAGAATTTCGGAGGATGGAGTGCCAGGATAACCGGCTGCCACTTGGACATTGCAATGAAGCATGGAAAGTGCTAAGGCTTCATTTCCAGAAATGAGCATGCGCTGGGCGTTAGGGTTGAATGCGGGCATTTTTTTCCTTTGGCCTATGAGGGGCCGCCTTTAGACATCAATCAAAGCGCCCCAAAAATAAAAAAATCATAAAGCTTCATGGAGGGGTCCCAATCTAAGGAACCTTTATTCCGGCGGGAAAAAAGAAAAATTTCGGAATAGGTAGAGAAAAAAGGGAGAAGAGGAATCTCTTTCGCATGGGGAGCCTCGCGAAATCAAGTTAGCCCTAAAAAATAGGGAATTTAAAAGAAGTACAAATGAACTCCCCCGCGGTAAGCTACGGGGATTTGAATCCAAGAGATTAAAAAAGTCCCGCAAAAAACGGGACTGAAAAAATTAAGCTTTTCTAAAAAAAAGATTTTATTTCTGCAAATTAAGGCTTGCGTTCGCCGCCCCATAAAGGCTGATGCTATAATCCTTGATCACATACACCGGAATCTTTTTAAGAAGAGGACTAATATTCGGGTTATAGTTCTTCTCAAAGTATTGCATAAAAAGGTTATCGCGTTCCAGCCAGCGGAGATCTTTTTGTACGATCCCGCCTGCGAGGTAAAAACCGCCAAAAGGAAGGAGCAAGGTGCATACATCGCTTGCAAATCGGCCGAGCATTTTTACGAAAAGACGCATCATCTCAGCGGCGACAGGGTCCGTATCACTTGCGCGACTGATGTATTTAGGACGATCGGAAGATTTTGTCGCTTCAATTTTTTGAAACGCTTCATTATCGGGAATCCCTTTGGTGTCTTTCCACCAATCATACATGTGACCAATACCTAGGCCGGAGACAAGGGGCTCCACACCAGGCGCGGTTCCTAATTTTTTTTCCATGTAATCACGGAAACTCTGCGTTTCCGCATCGAATGGGGCGAACGTCATGTGTCCCCCTTCGGAAGACGCCGGGATATATTTAGCTCCATCGTAGGCGAGGAATGAAACGCCTATGCCAGTTCCAGGACCGATCACCGCTTTTGTGGTGGGTTGTGGGATGGGGAGGGATTCATCAAGATGTCTCAGTTTATGGATCTGTTCCGGGTTTTCCACATCAAGGGTCGGAATGCCATAACTAATCGCTACAAAGTCATTCACAATGAGGACCGGTATTCCGATGTCGTCCGAAAGCGTATTCCCATCCACATGCCAGGGGAGGTTTGTCATGACACAGCGGTTATTCGCCACAGGACCCGCGGCGCTGATGCAGCAATGGGAGGGTTTAAGATCCGGGCGGCGTTCTGCGGCTATTTTGAGAGTTTCGGCAATCGGTTCCTGCAGACCGGAAAGGGAGGAAGAAGGATAATCCACTGCTAGAATAAGGGTAAATTTGCCGGCCTTGTAACCCACCAAGCCTAAGTTAGCGTTTGTGCCACCAATATCACCAGCCAAAACAAGACGATCAAAAGAGGCATCGGGGTTCAACCATTTAATTTCCATAAAGACTCCGAAAAGTAGAAGACAACATTGCTTTTGGTGAAAATATAAATCTTCATGTTATCGTCTAAAACAAAGAGCCTTTCACCCTTCTGCAATTTCGGGGAAAAACCCCCGTTTTATGTATTGGGCTCGTTTTGTGCATATCATTGGCAAGGATCAAAATCTTTTAACGTTTTTTCAAAATGAAGCGGTAAGAGGTTCGAAAAGGAAAAAGTCTGTTTCATTTTGCAATCCATAGCGCAAAAAAGAGCATAAGGGCACAAAATAGGCTTTGGCACGGAGATTGCTCTAGTCACCACAGAAAATGAATTTCATCAGTATCAAAAGGTGCTGACAAAAGATTAAAACAACAAGGAGATACATTATGTACACAAGTCAATTGGTTCCTGCCACATTTTCTGGACTTCGGGATTTCTTCGATTCTTTTACGGATTCGGAGAAGGCCGCGAACTGCTCGATTACTCCGCGCGCTTCTGTTTCTGAAAAGGATGGAGCATACACTTTGGAAGTCGAAATTCCCGGTGTCAAAAAGGAAAATGTGGAAGTGAATGTCGAGGGTAACGCACTTACCATTAAAGCTACCCGGAAGAATGGAGAAACCGATGTCACTTATGAGCGTTCTTTCCGCCTCAGCGAAGAAGTCGATAGTGAAAACATCGGGGCCTCTGTAGAAGACGGGGTGCTGCGTCTTTCCTTCACGAAAAAGAAAAGTGCAGAGACTCGTAAGTTGACCATTCAGTAATGGTTTTGTAGACGATTATTCCTTCCCTCCTCAAACAAGGCACTCCGCAAGGGGTGTCTTTTTTATGACTCAACAAAGGTTTAATCAGCGCCCCAAAGGATGATTTCAAAGATCGGAAACAGTGTGCGGAGTTTTAAATTCTGAAGGGCAGATTCACGCACTGATGTTGCATAATCAAGGCAACGATGAAGACCCGATTTTACTGTACTACAGGGGGCCCATCCGAAAATTCAGAATCTTAGTTCTAAAACAACAGAAATAGTATGGTTTTTCGCACAAAGCAAAAATTAGTGCAATAAAAATTGTGTACTGACTTCTTGGGCCCTATTGCTTACAAGTTTATAAAATTTATCTTTCAATTAGACTTTTTTTCCTTTGCTGAGGTCAGCTATGAATTTTCACAAAAAGACTTTATTTGCCTTTGCGGTTTTATTGTCTTCGCTTTTTGCGCAGGACATTTCCCCGTTTATTACGGTGGACCAGTTTGGATATCGGCCGAGTGCAACCAAAACGGCCGTGATTCGGGACCCCCAATTGGGAAGTGACAGCGCTCTTTCATTTACGCCGGGTTCCGTCTATCGAGTGATCAATTCGGCTTCCGGGACTTCAGTATATGAGGGAACACCAGTAGCTTATGCAAGCGGTGCAGTGGATTCCGCTTCCGGTGATAAGATCTGGTGGTTTGATTTCTCTGATGTCACTACTGCGGGAACGTATTATGTGTTGGATGTTTCCAAAAACGTGAAATCCTACAATTTTAAAATAGCGACAGATGTCTACAATGACGTTTTGAAACAGGCTGTGCGTATGTTGTTCTACCAACGGGCGGGGTGTGCGAAAGAGGCCACCTATGCAGGGGCAGGTTGGGCCGATGGCGCAAGTCACCTGGGTGCGGGTCAGGATTCACAGGCACATCTTTTCAGTGCTAAAACTGATGAATCGACGGTGCGCGACCTGCAAGGCGGTTGGTATGATGCGGGTGATTTCAATAAGTACACCGCTTGGGCGAGCGGTTACATTGAAGAGATGCTCCTTGCCTATCAGGAACTTCCCCAGGCCTTTACCGATGACTATAACATCCCGGAATCAGGCAATGATATTCCGGATATTCTGGATGAGGCCATGTGGGGGATTGCGTGGTTGAAGCGTATGCAGAACGATGATGGTTCAGTGCTGAGTATTGTGGGTCTCGCGTCCGCTTCTCCCCCCTCTGCGGCGACGGGGAAAAGTTATTACGGTCCTGCGAATACGATTGCTACAATCGCTGCGGCAAGAGCTTTTGCTTTAGGGGCTATCGTCTTTTCTGAACGCGGAGAAACTGCCTATGCGAATGAGTTATATACGGCGGCAACAAAGGCCTGGACCTGGGCCAACGCGCATCCCGATTCCCTTTTCCATAATAATTCGTCCACTAATGGTTCCTCAGGTTTAGGTGCTGGAGATCAGGAAGATGAAACGGATTATACGCGGCTTGGCTATTTTATGAACGCAGCATTGTACTTGTACGCCTACACCGGACAAGCAGATTATTTGTCCGTTTTTGAAAGCCAGTACGAGGAGCTTCCTCTCTTCGCCTGGAGCAATTACATGGACCAGTACCGTATGGGTCAGAATATGATGTTGTATCGGTATTTGAAAATGAAAAATGTTTCTACTACCGTACAGGCGGCGGTGAGCACGGCACTAGATGCCGCAATTAATAGGTCAACGGATTTTGCAGGAAAAATAGGTGCGGATGGCTATCGTTCCTTTATCAAAGATTATAACTGGGGATCCAATTCCTATAAAAGCAATTATGGTTTGATTTTGAATGAAGCGGGTGAAACGGAAGCGGCTGAAGATTATCTCCACTATATTCATGGGGTGAATCCTTTCTCGGTGGTATACCTGACTAACATGAACAAGTATGGGGCTGGGAATAGTTTAACCCAGCTTTATCATTCCTGGTTTGCAGACGGAAGTGCTAAGTGGGATGCTTATGGCGTTTCGACCTTTGGTCCTGCGCCAGGATATTTGGCGGGTGGGCCCAATTCTTCTTATACGTGGGATGCCTGCTGCGATAATCAAAGTTGTGGTTCTGCGGATAATAATGCAAAATGTACTGCCGAGAAGGTTCCTATCGGGGAGCCGGATGCCAAGATGTATAAGGATTTCAACACGAATTGGCCACTCAATTCCTGGTCGCTGACGGAACCTTCTCTGGGTTACCAGGTAGCTTATGTTCATCTTCTTTCCAAGTTTGTGGAACCGAAGGGAGTCATGGGAATCAAGAACAAAAACCTTCCTTCAACTCTAAAAGGCATCAATGTGAGTGTAGTAGGGAATACTTTGCATATCTATAGCTCTGTGGGCTCGGTGAAAAAGGTTCATGTTTATGATGTTCAGCAACGTCTCGTGGCCTCGAAAAATGGAGATGCTGCCGAAATGGAAATCTCTGTGTCGAAGCTCCCGGCAGGGGTCTATTTTGTCCGTGTTCAGACCGGAAGCGGAATTGCGGTCCAACGAATCTTCCGTTGATTTTCTAAATTAAGGCGAGAGTTTCTCGCCTTTTTTTGTCTATGGAGATTTGAATGAAAACCGAATGTGAAAAGGATACTGAAAAGACCCCTGAGTTTATGAAGGTCGCAGAAGAATACCTTACGAAAAACCGTCGCCTCTTTTTGTGGGGTGCAGTAGATGACGAAAGCGCGCAAAGTCTTGTGAAACGTATGCTTTATCTGGATTCTCTGAATCATGAAGATATCGTATTGTTTATCAACAGTCCGGGGGGTGTTATTTCGAGTGGCCTTGCTATTTATGACTGTATGAATGCCATTCAGAGCGATGTCGTAACCGTGTGTTGCGGACAGGCAGCTTCTATGGGAGCGGTCCTTTTGACTGCGGGGACCAAGGGCAAACGTTACGCGTGGCCCAATGCTCGCGTTTTAATTCATCAGCCGCTCATTCAAGGCGAAATGGTGGGCCCTGCGAGTGACATTCAGATTCAGGCAGAGGAAATGCTCCGCATCCGTGGTATTACGGGCAAAATACTTGCCGATCAAAGCGGAAAAACTGTAGAACAGATTGAACGTGATACAGAACGAGACAATTTTATGTCAGCAGCAGAAGCGGTGACGTACGGCCTTGTCGATAGCGTGAAGAGTTTTCTGTAATGGGTTTATTGTCTGTCATTAAATCGGGGTTATCCAAAACCCGGGAAGCAATTCTCGGGGAATTGAAAGGTATTGTCGGTGCGGGAAAAGTCACCGATGAGATGTTGGAGCAGCTTGAAGAGCACCTGATTAAAGCGGATGTCGGCACAGAAGCGGCTTTTTTACTCACGGATGCTTTAAGAGAAAATGCTCTCGGCAAATCGCTTTCACAAGACGAAATTTTAAAAATCCTTCGTTCTGAAGCGGAGCGTTTATTGGTAGACCCTCCACCGTTTAAGGTGCAGGGAAACCCGCATGTGATTTTAATTATAGGTGTCAATGGCGCGGGTAAAACGACAACCATTGGCAAACTCGCGAAGCGTTTTCAAACGGAAGGTCACAAGGTGCTTATCGCTGCAGGAGACACGTTCCGTGCGGCGGCTATTGAGCAACTGGAAGTCTGGGCAGAACGTTCGGAGGCGGAGTTTGTGCGCCACCAAGAGGGTTCGGATCCGGCAGCGGTTGCTTACGATGCGTGTGAGGCGGCAAAGGCTCGAGGCTGTGACATTGTGATCATTGATACGGCGGGTCGTTTGCACAATAAAGATTATTTGATGGAAGAACTGCGAAAAGTTGTTCGGGTCATGAAAAAGCTAGACGAAGCGTATCCTCACGATATTTGGCTTGTGATAGACGGTAATACCGGTCAGAATACAATTAGTCAAACAAAAATATTCCATCAGAGCTTTCCTTTAACGGGTCTGGTGGTCACCAAGCTGGATGGTACTGCTCGCGGTGGTTCCTTGCTCGGTATTGCGAGTGCTTTGAAAATCCCAATTTGCTGGGTCGGTATGGGAGAACGTATAGACCAGCTAGTTCCTTTTAGCAAACAGGAATATGTGGATGGACTTTTTGAAAATGCGTTGGACATTCAGGAGTAGACTCTTTCTCGGGAGTCTTTTTCTTTTTCTCAGCGCGTGTGTTGAGAATGGTTCGACTGTTTCTGAAAACTTTGTGAATGCCTACATCGAACTTCGAGTGGTATCCAGAGAATATGGAGAAATTTCTCCCGATGGTCGTATTGCGCGCACAGAAACCTTAAAAAAATATGGTTATACAAGAGCCTCTTTTGAAGCAGAAGCAGAAAAAATCAAGCGCGATCCCGATTTGTGGGAGCCCTTTCAAATAGCGGCCGTTGCCCGCATAGATTCTTTAGTGGCGAAGCACACGAGGCAAAGAAATGAGGGCGGGGAAAGACATCATGTCAAATACCCTCAGAATATAAAGCCACCACACGAGGTCAAAAAAACGCAGCATTCCTTGCATCCTAAAAAAGAGGTCCATCCATGAAACATTCTGTTCTTGTAATTGCTTTGCTCATGTGTTTTGTTTTGGTATCCCCAGTATTATGCGCAAACGATTCTCCCATTCGTTGGGAATCTTATTCAGAAGCTTTGACAGCGGCACAAAAGGATCACAAACTCATCTTTGTAGACATCTATGCTGATTGGTGCGTTCCTTGTCGGATAATGGAATCCAACGCTTTTGCAGATAAGAATGCCGCAAAAATTTTAAATTCGCGGTTCCATCCCGTGAAGTTAAATGTGGATTCGAAGGATAGCATTCTATGTGATCATAAAAAGAATACACCAGAACGTTGTTTTTTTGATGTTTGGGAGCTGAATGGAGTTCCTTCTTTTGTGGTAATTGCCCCGAGTGGACTTACGGTTTTAACATTGACACAAATGCTAGAACCCGATGAATTGCGCTTGTTGCTTTTCCAATTTTTAGAAAAAGAAAAGGAGTGGATATCCAAATGAATATGTTTCCCATCGAAATAGCATTTTGGATCACTCTATTTTTATTGATTCATTGTTATGTGATTTTTCCAGTCACCCTTCCTTTTTTAAGCGAGATATTTAAGCGTAAACAGGTTCCTAATTCAAAAGAACCTTTTCTTCCGAAAGTGAGCATTTTAGTTTCTGCTTACAATGAGGCGGAGATTATCGAAAAGAAATTGAAAAATTTTTTAGAACTTGATTATCCTAAGGAATTGTTGGAAATACTCGTCGGTGATGATGGCTCTGTGGATGCGACCGCGGAAATCGTTTCGCGTTATGCGGATCAAGGGATCACATTAATTAAGGCTCACAAAAATGCAGGGAAAGCCGCCATGCTTAATCGTCTTCAGAAAGAAGCTCATTGTGAAATCCTTGTATTCTGCGATGCCAACACCATGTTTTTTCCCAATGTAATTCGCAAATTGGTAGAACCTTTTCGGGACAGAAAAATAGGTTGTACCTGTGGCCATTTAATTCTCTCCGATAGTAGTGACAGTTTGCTGGGTCAGGGAGAAAGTTCCTATT
>DBTP01000049.1 GCA_002307115.1 Fibrobacter sp. UBA1313
TTCGTAATTTTGCCGATTCTACAAAAGCCTCACTGAAGCCAGAAGCAGGCAAAGAAATCCTTATCGATAACGACGACACTCTGATTATGATTGATTTGAATACCCTTCAAAAAGCAAATTCGAATGCGGTGAAAATGGAGGGACCTTGAACAAGAATTTATACATCAAAATTATTTTCTTTGCCTTCTCTTGTTTAAGCAGTATTACCTTGGCAAAGGGCCTCGCTAAAGACAATAATCCCCTAGAGACGGGAACCTATTCTTTTATTGATAGCTCCAAGAATCACATTATATTTCCTAAAGGAGATTCCTCCTTTAGCCTATTCTACAGGAAAATGGATTCTTTGGTTTTTAATAATCAAGGGCAAGTAAATATACTCCACTTGGGTGGATCCCATATTCAAGCCGATGTTTTTTCCAATCGCGTTCGCGAAAAATTGGTAAAAAATTATCCTGGATTTACAGCCAGCCGTGGGTTCGTTTTTCCTTTCTCTGTCGCCAAAACAAACACGCCCTCAAGCTATGCATCTAGCTACAAAGGACAATGGGACATGAGCAAGAGTGTGCTCAAAAACATAACCAAGCCATTAGGCCTTTTGGGAATTGCGGCGAGCACGAGTGACCCCAATGCAGAGGCCACCATTTTACTCAACAAGTACAATACCTCCCCCATTTGGTTTTTTAAAAACGTTCGTATTTTCGGTTTTGCAGAACATGGATTTGTGGAACCTGTCATAAAATTAGACTCTGCTACCTTTATTCACGGAACTCCTGATACTCTAAATAATTCATTTGTATTTAATCTTTCTTCCCCAAAAGATTCCCTCACCATCGTTTTCCAGTGGGGAAATAAAGATCTTCAAGATTCGTTGAAAAAACAAAACCTCCGCATTGATTCCCTCAATACGGATACGCTAAAAACAGTTCTAGATACAAACATTCACTACCCCACTTTCACGCTTACCGGAATTTTACTCACAAACGATACCCCTGGAATATCATACTCTTCTATTGGGATCAATGGAGCGAACGTCCCCGCTTATCTCGCTTGCAAAAATCTAGAACGGGACCTTAAATTTTTGAAACCCGATTTACTCATTCTTTCCATTGGCATTAACGATGCGAACGTAGAAATATTTGATGAAAAACTTTTTCGTGCCCATTATGACACGCTCATCGCGCGCGTTCGAAGTGTGGCCCCCAATGTGGCCATTCTCTTTACCACCAATAACGATTCCTTCCGAAAAGACAACAAAAATAATTTTCTATTGCACCCCAATGGAGAAATGGCGCGCAGAGCCTTTTTCACTATGGCAGAAAAATACCATGCCGGCGTTTGGGATATGTTTGCCATTATGGGTGGTTTAGGGTCCATGGCAGAATGGGAAAAAGCGGATCTCGCCAAAAAAGATAAAGTGCATTTTAACTATGCTGGGTATAACCTTTTAGGAGATCTTTTCTACCAAGCAATCATTGAGGCCTATACGCGGCACATCGCCCTATTGCCGGCAAAGGAGTCCCCTCCATGATCACTCCTATCCTCCCCACACTCCTTGATATTTTTTCGTTTGATAAAAATTCACCTCTGCTATTTACACAGTTTTATTTCTGGGCGTTTTTTGCTATTGTATTCGCTTTTTTTGCTCTGTTGCATAGAAGGATTCTTCTTCGAAATACATTCTTACTCTTTGTCAGTCTTTTCTTCTACTATAAAACCAGCGGAAGCTATGTTTGCCTTCTTATTTTTGCTATTGTCGCTAACTTTTTGGGAGGAAAGCTAGTCTACAAACTGGAAAAACCTCGCGGCAAAAAGGCCGCTCTCGCAGGGATTGTGGCCCTCGATTTATTCACTCTCGCGTATTTCAAATATGCTTACTTTTTCTTAAACCTTATTGATCAACTTTTTGGCATCAGGTTACAGGTTTATAATTTTTTTGCTCTCGCTGGAAACACTCTTTTCAGATCTAATTCCGCCATTGACACCATTGTTCTTCCTGTGGGTATTTCCTTTTTCGTATTTCAAGCGATTAGCTATTGCGTGGATATTTATCGCAAAACAATTACCCCAGTCAACAACTTTTTAGATTTTGGTTTTTACCTCACCTTTTTCCCGCAGCTTGTCGCAGGCCCGATTGTTCGCGCCAATAAGTTCATTCCTCAACTTCACAAAAAATTTTTCCTACCTAAGCACACCTTCGGAATCGCTGTTTTTTGGATTTTAAACGGCCTCGCAAAAAAAATTATCATGAGCGATTATTTGGCTTCCAACTTCGTAGACCGAGTGTTCGAATCGCCTTTATTATTCTCTGGTTTTGAAAACTTACTGGCTCTTTTTGCCTACTCACTTCAAGTATACGCAGACTTTTCAGGTTATACCGATATAGCAATCGGTGTGGCTTTACTCATGGGATTTCGTCTGCCTAAGAATTTTAATTCTCCCTACAAAGCGCAAAGCCCTGCAGAATTTTGGCGTCGCTGGCATATTTCCCTATCCTCTTGGCTTAGAGATTATCTCTATATTCCTCTCGGCGGAAATCGTGGAGCTTCCTTTGGTACCTTCTTCTGGATCGCCATTATTTCAGCCATCGCTATTATTCTTTCAGGAAGTCTCTGGGTCGCGTTGGGACTCGGCGCGCTTTACGTTTACCTCGCCCTCTTTGCCTACTTCAAACGGGATTCCCGCAAAAATATAACGACACACATGAACGCCATGACCACGCAGCTTTTGGGCGGTTTGTGGCATGGAGCGAGTTGGAACTTTATGATTTGGGGCGGATTAAATGGAATTGGAATGATTGTCCAAAAAGTATGGGTCAAACATTCGATTCAATTGCGTGCCATTTTGATTTTCATTATCTCTGCAAGCGCAGCAATTACCTGTAAGCTCAATTATCACCCACTTTTAGCGATCATCGCCGTTTGGAGCGGTATTATTTTTGTGGGTGTTTATGCCAATATGATTTTTCGTCTATTCACTGACAAAACAATTTTATGGGTTCGCGCCGCATGGAATATCGGACTCACTTTTATGTTCATTACCTCTACACGCCTCTTTTTCCGTTCAGGCTCCAATCTCGACCCCGCTGAAGCGAACCAAGTCGCTTGGGAAACCGCGACCAACATGATCAATCAAATTGGAAATCCCTGGAAATGGGTGTTAGTGCCCAAGATGGCTGAAGAATACGCAAATATTATAGGCGTATTTGCCATAGGAATGATCATTCACTGGCTCCCCGATAATTTTAAACGTCGGTACCGCATTATTTTTGCAAGCATTCCGATGCCACTACTTCTTACACTCACGGCAGGCATTATTTTCATTATTTACCAATTTGTAACCGCAGATTCACAACCGTTCATTTATTTTCAATTTTAAGGAGACTATTTTCCAATGCAAACCTCAGTTTAATACATTTTTGAATTCTTATTTTTACAAAGCATACTTTATTGTAACTTTTAAAATATTCAAAGCTGTTTATTTGTAGATTTCAGCGTTTATTAATTGGCATAAAAATTGCTTATCGGCCTGCATGAAACGTAATATTGCCTTGGTCCTTTTCCTTTTATGTTCTCTTGTATGGTCGCAAAATTCTCAGCCTGTTACGGAATCTAGCGCGCTTACCTCTGTCAATAACACGTCTCCCTCTCTGAACCATATACCTGTAGAAATCCCTACTGCCATTGTCGCCGCTCCAGAAGTCAAAAACCCCTTAAACAGTGGCGATATCGCTTGGATGCTAGTGTCTGTGGCATTAGTCTTTCTAATGACTTTCCCAGGACTTGCTCTTTTTTATGGAGGGCTTGTTCGTAAAAAGAACGTTTTATCTGTTTTTATGCAGTGCATTGCACTGATGTTTGTTCTTTCGCTTCTGTGGGTATTGTTCGGATATAGCCTTGCTTTTGGCCCTGATGTTCACGGGGTCATTGGAGATACATCATGGTTCGGCCTGAGTCATGTCAGTAGTTTTCTTCCACACCAAGATGCGGCAACCGGAATTAGCTATGCCTCGACCATTCCCCATAGTCTCTTTATGATGTTTCAGATGATGTTTGCGGTGATTACCCCCGCTCTCATTATCGGTGCTTTTGCGGAACGGATGCGATTTATCCCGTTTCTCGTTTTTTCTATTCTCTGGTCTTTTGTTATTTATTATCCCGTCGCTCACTGGATGTGGGGCATCGGCGGTTTCCTCGGATCCGCAAATCCTGGAGGCAAAGGCGCCGTGGATTTTGCAGGCGGAATCGTCGTTCATGTGACCGCTGGTTTTTCAGCACTTGCCACTGCTTTATTTCTCGGAAAACGTAAAGGATATCCAGCGAAAATGTCACCCCCTCATAGTCTTCCTCTCGCTGCCATCGGTGCAGGACTTCTGTGGTTTGGCTGGTTTGGATTTAATGCGGGAAGTGCCTTATCTGCGGGTCCACTGGCTGTTTCCGCAATCATTGCTACGCATGTTGCAGGAGCAACGGCGGGGCTCACTTGGGCCGCACTGGACTGGATTTTTAACAGGAAACCCACCTTACTCGGTGCCATTACTGGTGCCATAGGAGGCCTTGCGACCGTCACGCCCGCTTCCGGTTTCGTAGATCTTTGGGGAGCCCTTGCCATCGGTTTTTTCGCAGGATTTATTCCGTTCTTGGTGGTTATGGTTATCAAACCCCGTATTCACGTGGATGATTCTCTGGATGCCTTCGGCGTTCATGGCGTAGGAGGTTTTATCGGCTCTTTGGCCGTTGGCATTTTTGCAAATCCCGCCATTAATGGACGCATTGGATTACTTTATGGTGAATCAGCTCTTTTTGTTTCGCAAATCAAAGCCGTCATGCTGGTTGCAGTCTATTCTCTGGTAGTGACCTTTATTCTACTCAAGCTGGTGAATAAAGTAATGCCATTGCGCGCTTCTGAACATGAAGAAAGTGTGGGCCTGGATCTGACGCAACACAAAGAATCCGCTTATACCATCATTGATTAAGGACTCTCATTATGAAATACATTATTTCCATTATTCAGCCAGATCGTCTTGATGATGTCCTCGATGAACTTACTAATGTGGGAGTCCATCTTGTCACGGTGACCGAAGTGATGGGCCGCGGACGCCAGAAAGGAATTTCTGAAGTCTATCGATCCCATGTAGAAAGCGGAAGTCTGCTCCACAAAATCAAAATTGAAATCGCCGTCAATGACGATTATCTTCCAGTAGTCCTTGAGGCTATTACTAGCAAGGCGAAGACAGGTCATGTGGGAGACGGTAAAATTTTCATTCTGGATTTGGAACAAACCATTCGCATTCGCACAGGCGAAGAGGGCCCTGCAGCGATCGGTTAGCAAAAAGCGCTAAGGGGTTATCATGCCGCGTTTCGCAAAAGCCTGAAAAACTTCGCGAACGCGTTCCGCACAAACTTCAGCATTTCCTGAACCCAGCTCTACTACCGCCTGGAGAGGCGTTACCCCCAGATATCTCATGGGATAAGGAGCCAGTGTCGTAATTTCAGCAAGGACACGAGGGTCGGGAGGGGGGAATTCGGTGAATGTCATCGCCATCATTCCCTTACGCTGTTGAACCCCTTGTATGCGCAAAGTTCCCGCCAAGAGTCCCACTTCAGAGACTAGCAACAAACGTTCCGCCGCATCAGGCAAAGAACCAAAACGGTCTTTCAATTCTTCCCGTATATTGTCAATGTCGGCGACTGTAGAAACGCGCGCAATGCGCTGATAAATGGAGATCCGGGAAAGCCCATCTTCGATCCAGTCTTCGGGTAAATAAGCGTCTATCCCTAATTCCACGCGCGGCTGAATCGGTTTTTCTGTCGAGCCCCCACGAATTGCCTCCACGGCCTCACGCACCAAGCGCACGTAGGTTTCAAAACCGACCTCCGCAATAAATCCATGCTGTTCGGAGCCCAATAAATTACCCGCACCCCGAATTTCCAAATCGCGCATCGCTAGTTGATAACCACTTCCCAAATCCGTAAATTGTTCCAAAGCCTGCAATCGTTTCGCTGAATCCACAGAGATTTCACTGTCTTTGGGAGTGACCAAATAAGCATGGGCTAAAACATCCGAGCGTCCTACACGACCGCGCATTTGATAGAGTTGACTAATGCCGAAGTGGTGCGCATTCATAATGATAATCGTATTGGCATTCGGTACATCCAATCCCGACTCAATAATACTCGTGCTCACCAATACGTCAAAATCTCGGCTGACGAAAGCCTCCATCACTCGTTCCAGATCTCGATCATTCATTTGTCCGTGAGCGACCGCCACACGCGCAGATGGCATCCATTCTTCTACTTCTTCCGCTAAACGATAAATTGTTTGCACACGATCATTCACCACAAAAACCTGACCCCCGCGAGCAAGTTCATCTTTTACCGCTTGAGCAAGAATCGCATCATCGCGTTTTAAAAGTGAAGTTTCCACGGGGAGTCTATTGATCGGGGGTGTATTGATGAGTGAAATATCGCGTACACCCGTCATAGAAAGGTGCAAAGAACGGGGAATCGGAGTAGCACTCATGCTCAAGGAATCCACAGCCAAACGAAGCTCTCGCAGACTTTCCTTTTGTTTCACACCAAATTTTTGTTCCTCATCAATAATCAACAAGCCCAAATTTTTGATCTGATTTTTTTCAGAAAGGAGCGAATGGGTTCCAATGACCACATCAATTTTCCCTTCTGCAAGATCCTTGAATATTTTCTTTTTTTCGGTGAGTGTTCGGTAACGGTTGATGAGAGCAATGTTCACGGGGAACGCCGAAAATCGATCTTGGAACGTTTCAAAATGCTGGGCCGCCAAAATAGTCGTGGGCACCAATACCGCTACCTGGCGTTTTGCCAGAATGCATTTGAAAGTTGCACGCATCGCCACTTCGGTTTTGCCAAAACCAACATCGCCACAAATCAAGCGATCCATGGGGCGTTTACTTTCCATGTCGCGTTTAATGTCTGCAATTGCATTCACTTGATCGGGCGTCGGTTCATATTCAAAAGCAGCTTCAAATTCCTGTTGCATTCGGGAATCTGGCGGAAACGCAAAGCCTTCGACAAGTTCACGCTTGGCATAAAGTTCCACAAGTTCACGGGCAATCTGAACCACTTTTTGCTTGACCTTGGCTTTCAAATTTTCCCAAGTCTTGCTTCCTAACTTATTCAGTTCAGGTTCATGTTCTTCGGTATTTTGCATCCGCTCAATTTTTTGCAAATCCGAGACGGGGAATTTGAGGCGATCTTTGCCCGCATATTCCAAAAGGACACAATCGACCATGCCTCCGTTAATTTCCACGCGGACAAGACCCATGTAGCGACCCACACCGTGATCGGCATGAACCACAAAGTCACCGCGAGAAAGAGATTCAATCATCAGAGCATTGGAAACAGACCCCGCAATGCCTCGCTTGCGACTCTTATGAGCACTTCGGTTGAAAATGCCCGTTTCCGTAAGAAAAGCGATCCCGTCTCTATCCAACCAAAAACCTTCAGTGAGATTCCCCACCAAAACATCTTCTATCGGAAGATCTTCAAACAAATGTTTTAAACGAAGGGCGCTCCCCGGCGTGGATGAAACCACATAAACTTTGCCCCCTTCATCACAAAACGCTTCTATCTCTTTAGTTAAAGCGAGAGTCCCTGTAATGGCACGATCTTGCACCCGAGATTCGTATTTAAGCCAATTCGAGGCTTCCATTTCCACATGGGTCCAATCTAAAGCGGTCGTTAAGGCAAAATGCGATGCTAAATCACGGAAACTAAACCAAATTTTTTCAGGAGGAAGATTACTTTGACTCATATCCAAGGAAGCCGCATACGCCTCATGGAACGAAGCATGCAAACCCCGCGCCGCCTCTTCCAACAAGGCTAAATCTTCAAAAACAAATTCTGCACTCGGGAGATAATCTAACAATGACGACGTTAGGGGCTCAAGAGACCCTCGATTCCACCAAAAATTCGATTCATCCAAATCGGGATGAGAGGCCTTTTGCGCTTCAGAGGGAGAAAATTCCCCATGAGGAAAAATTTCAACGGTCTCCCAATTTTCAATGGAGCGCTGTGAAAAAATGTCAAAGGAACGAATAGATTCCAGTTCGTCACCAAAAAATTCTAAACGGATCGGATGCGCATATAAATAAGCGTTGATATCCACAATACAACCGCGAATGGAAAACTCCCCCACACCGCCAACGACGGGCTCTTCTCTAAAGCCCATGTCGGACAAGACCGTGCG
>DBTP01000055.1 GCA_002307115.1 Fibrobacter sp. UBA1313
TGCTCCATGCGGCGGACGATGCCATGTATGTCTGTAAAGCCAGAATGAAAATGTAAAGTACCCTAAAGTAATTTTGAAATTAGAAAAGCCCTTTTCGGGGGCTTTTTTTATTGCTTTGCTTTTTTGACGGCGGTTAAAAATATCTTTAATTTTTCTTCAATTAAATTCCATTGGTGTTCGCGCATCCAGAGAGGCTTAAAGATGCTACCGCCAAAAGCGACCAAATTGGCTCCCGCCTCAAGATAATCCTGCACATTATTTTCGCTAACACCTCCGCAGGCAAGCAGAGGGACATCACGGAAGGGGCCTCGTAAATCTCGAATGTAGGAAGCCCCTCCTACAGCGTTAATAGGGAAAATTTTCACGCAGGTAGCCCCCAATTCAAATGCGGTTTGCACTTCGGTAGGGGAAAGTGCTCCTGGAATCATCGGAAGGTTCGCTGCAACAGAACGTTGAATGACAGCAGGGATTGTACTCGGGGCGACCATGAATTCTGCGCCTGCGTTTTTCGCGAGATCAAAATCTTGAATGGTGCGGACCGTGCCCGCTCCCACCATAATGCCTAAGGGAGAACAGGCGGCTTTGAGTCTTTCAATAATGAAGGTCGCATTAGCGGTGTTCATGGTGACTTCGATGGCTTTGAGACCTGCTTTTGATGCGGTGTTTGCGCAGGCCATTTCTTCGCCTTCTGGGATGTCTCGAAGAATACCAATGACGGGGATATCTTTTAAAAAGTTGAGCATGTATTCAAAGTAGAAAAAACGCTGAAATTTGAATTTATAGGGGCTGTTTTATTTAGTTTAATCGATATGCAACCAATATTACGTTTGACTTCCATTACGATATGCAATTTACGTTCCATCCGTCGCGAAACTTTTCCTTTGAGCAATTTTACCGCTTTAATCGGGTATAATAATGCCGGCAAAACAAATATTTTAATGGGAATTCGTTGGCTCCTTCGACGGTTTTCTTTAGATGTTTCCTTTTTTGATGACACGAACCAGCCAGTAGAAGTGGATGGTCTTTTTGAAGGGATCTCTGAATCGGTATTGGATCGTCTCCCCGAAGATCAGATCGGCTTAATTAAACCGTATTTGAGAGATGGTGCTATTCGTGTACAACGTTGTCAGCGTGTTCCAGGAGATAATCCTGAGAATGTAGAATTCTGGGTTTTGGATTGGGGTGAGGAAGGAAAGAAAAAAAAGGGCGAGTGGGTTCAAGCACCCTATGGATTTGAAGCCGCCTTTTCTCGTATATTCCCATCACCCATTCAAATATGGGATTTTGAAGGGGATCAGGCTTTCACTAAAATTCTGCATGAAATTTTTAAACCTCTTGAACGGCGTTTCAGCAAAGAGTTTAATGAGCTCATTAAAAAATTTTATGACTTGCTCGATCCAGGAAGCGAGACTCGGGCAGAGGAACTTTCGGATTTTGAGCGGGGCGTCAACGAAAAATTGAAGCCGCTTTTTCCTAGCGTTAATGTAAAACTTGATATTCCTTCGCCTACTTTAGAATCGTTTTTGATGGCTGCAACGTTGAGCGTTATGGATGAGGATGATGGTTTTGAACGCAATATTCAGAAGATGGGTGCGGGTTCCAAACGCGCCATTCAAATGGCACTTGTGCGCTATCTTGCGGACACGAAAAAACATCACAACAATCATTACGGGTGTCGTACATTGTTTTTGATTGATTCCCCAGAACTTTACTTGCACCCGCAGGCAGTCGAATTGGTGCGTGTAGCATTAAAGGCGCTTTCCAAAGAAGGTTACCAAGTCGTATTTGCTACGCATTCCGCACAAATGGTCACGAGTGAAGATGTGAGCACGTCACTTTTGATTCGTAAAAATCGCGAACGCGGTACTTTTATGCGGAAAAGAATGGAAGATGCGGTGCGTTTGGTGGTGCAGGATGCGCCATCGCAATTGCAAATGTTGTTTTCTTTAAGCAACAGTAATGAACTTCTTTTTGCAGATTATGTGTTACTCACGGAAGGGAAGACGGAGTGGCGTGTACTACCGGCATTATTTGAAAAGATGACAGGACAATCTTTCGCGCTGATCAAATGTGCTTTAGTGCGACAAGGGGGAGTGAGTAACACGCGCAAAAGTATGCAAGTGCTTACCGCCATGGATATGCCTGTACGCTCCATTGTAGATTTGGATTATGCTTTTAATAATGCTGTCAACGATGGTTTTTTGGATTACCATGATGAAGATGTTGAATTTTGCAAAGGACTTTTCCGGGAACTTTCTTTGCAAGAGAAACTCCGTTTGGTGAACGGTCTCCCTGTCAGTCGACATTCTCGTATTTCCGCTTCAGAGGCTTACGCAATGATGGCTGCTTTGCCAGAAGCTCGTGAACATTTGGAAAATATACACATCAAGCTTCGTAAAAAAGGCATTTGGGTGTGGACTCGCGGAGCCATTGAAGAACATTTGGGACTTGAAGGCAAAAATGAACAGGCTTGGAGTAATTTTATTGAGCGTGTTCGAAGTGGTAATCCTAAATCTTTTTTGCCGGACTACGAAAACATTGAATCTCTATGCGAATGGATTATCGAAGGGAGCCCAGAACACTAGGGCTTTTACAACAAATAATCTGATTTGATGTTGCGCATACTTTCGAACAAATTCTGCTTGAGAGTGGCGTTTCCTTGCGTGAGGCTTTTGATTTCTTCACGAATTCTTTTGCGATGACTGTTGTTGCTAAAGTTACAAGTACATGTAAATTGAGAGATCCCTGCCTCTTTAATGTAGGCGCGAAGTTCTTCCTCTTCGCAGTAACATAAAGGGCGAATAATACTGATCGGATATTTTTCGTAGGGGACGAGGGGAGGCATTCCTGAGATTTCCCCTTTGTAAAGCATATTCATCAAAAGAGTCTCCACAATATCGTCCATGTGATGCCCGAGGGCAATCTTATTGAAATTATGCGTTCTTGCGAACTCCAGGAGCTCTAAACGTCTTTGCGTGGAACACCAATAGCAATTGAGCTTAAAGCCCTCTTGGAGACGCCTTTCAATGGCAATATTGAGGTAATAGAATGGAAGGTCTAATTGCTTTTCAAGGTTTTTGATAAAGACGCGAGGCGAAGGGTCGGCAAAATCGCTTTGAATATGAATGACTCCCAATTCGAAATTAGGCCCCGTTTTGCCGCGGCGGTTGTTGAGTTCTAAAAGCAGTGCCGTAGAATCTTTTCCGCCACTGACCCCTACGAGAACACGATCCCCCTCTTCAATGAGAGGAAAATCGTGAAGGGCTTTGGTGATTTTTTTATTGATTCGTCTGCGAATAAGAGAGGCCATAAGAGTGATACAAAAAAGAGCCCTTACGAGCTCTTTTGTTTTTGAAAATTGGGAACAAACTCAGTCGTCAACAAGACGGAGCGGCATGAGTAAGAAAGTAAAGTCAAGTCCTTCACCCACGGGTTCAATAATGCAGGCACCCACGGGGCTATTCATTTTGAGAAGCACTTCTTCAGAAGGGCACATTCCGAGAATTTCGGAAAGATACTGACCGTTGAAGCCGATGCTAAAGGAGCCTTCTCCGTTGTGTGTCACGGCAAGAGCTTCGGTAGAATCGCCACCGACATTGGGGTCGTTTGCACTCAAATCGAGCTGGTTCCCTTCGAACTGAAGACGAATCTGACGGGTACGCGCATTTGCCATGGAGATAACGCTACGGATCTTGTTGAGAAGATCCGTCGTGTTTGCTTGAACGGTGCGTTCAAACTTCAGCGGAATGACGTTTTCGTATTTTGGATACGGGCCTTCGATCAATTTGGAAATGACTTGGACTCCATCGCTACTGAACAGAACGTGCGTAGAAGAAATATGAATTTCCAACGTGGCATCGTTTGAAATCGCGCGGAGAACATGCTGAATGGCTTTGGGTGGAATAATGACACCGCGACTGAGCGTTGCATTTTCTTGGTCAATAAAAGCACGGCCCAAACGGTGACCATCGGTAGCAACCATGGTGAGCTTGCCCTCTTTCGTTTCCAAAAAAACACCATTCAGAGTCATGCGAGTGGTGTCGTTCGAGGTCGCAAATAAAGTCTTGTCGGCAAGGAAGGCCAATTCGCCCTTTCCGAGCTGAAGGGTATCGCCTTCGGTGACTTCGGGAAACGGAGGAAAATCGCTTGCGTCAAAACCTGTGATTGTCGCTTTGCCTTTGTCACTCCAACGAATGGTGGTAAGATAATCTTGCACATCAAAAGAGATCATCGTGATTTTGGGATCGACGAGACTCTTGATTTGCTCAGAAAGTTTACGCGCATTCACCACAACCGCGCCATCGCGCTCGCCTTGAACTTCAATTTGAACTCGGATGCCCAAATCGAGATCCGTTGCGCTAATCTCTAAGAAATTACCTTCAAGACGTAGCGAAAAGTTATTCAAAATTTGAAGTGTAGACTTGTTAGGAACGGCGCTTAACGCTGATTGAAGGGCATCTTGTAAAGCCGATTTAGTGACTTGAAATTTCATTTTATCTCAATTCCTTTCTTAAATAGAATTCCGAGCCATAATATAAGCGATCCAAGCGATGACCGCAGCAACCGCTAGAACAATGATAACAACGTTATTCAAATTTTTCTTTTTCTTTGGAACAAAATTTTTGGCATTTTGCTTTGACTTTCTACGCTCACTACGGCTCATAAGAGAATCTCCATTGTTTTGTGATGTAAAAACTACTATTTTAAGAGGCATCTAGGAGATTCATTATGTCCGAAACACCGCTAAATAAGCTTAAGAATGGTGCCCTCAACTGCGCTTCAGCGGTTCTTTTGCGCGTAGATCTCGTTGCGGAGCAGTCTCGGTTGAAATCAAAGTACGAGTCTTTGGGAAAGCGCTTGTTGCGTTCCCTTCAAGAAGGGTCTTTGGATACTTTGAAAGAGGACGTTGCTGTGGTGGAGCTTGTTGGCGCCATTGAAGAAAATAAATCGCGCATTCGTGATCTAGAAAGACGCTGTCAAAAAGGATTATTCTCCAGTAGTGAAAAAGATTGACGTTCATCTATTTTCTGAGAAAACGGATCGGTCTAAGGTCGTCCGCGTTTCTTTGTTGCGCCCCCTATGGTGGATTATTGGTAGCTTTGTGGCCATTGGCGGATTTTTCTGGTTTTCTCCTTTAGAGTTGTGGGACAAAATAACAGACGGTCATATTTTTGAATTGTACAAGCAGAATCAAGATATTCAAGAAACGATCTCGAACATCAAGAAAACCACCAACTCCATAGAAAAACAAATGAAGGCATCTACATCGCTTCGCGATAGTGCCGTGCATATGGGGGGGATTTATGTCCCCGCGGTGAAGGGAAAAGAGCCTCTGAAAATAAAGGGTTCTCTTTCATTTAGTGAAACCTACAAGACATTTCGTAGTTTACGCGATTCGCTTTTGGCAAATCCAGAACGTGCGGAAGCGTTACCATTGTTGCATCCACTGAAGAAACATGGAAATATTACAAATCATTTTGAATTGGTTTATGACCATTTTACGGAACAGGTATTACCCCATCGTGGCGTTGATTTTTCAGCCGAGGTCGGTGACACGGTGATCGCTCCAGGGGCTGGGGTTGTTATGGAAGTTCGCACCCATCGGGGCCTAGGACTTTCTCTTAAAATTGAACATACAGACAAAGTGAAAACGTTCTATGCTCACTTAGATCGAGTGCTGGTTTCTCCAGGAGCTCATGTGAAACGCGGCGCCCCGATTGCCCTTGTGGGGAAGAGTGGTCGCACCACAGGCCCAAGTTTGCATTATGAAGTTCGGTATGATGGACAACCTATAAATCCAGAAGATTATTTTATCACTCCGTGAGGTTTTTTGAATACAGCTCCTTTTGAACAAAACATCATTGCGATGGTATGGGATTTTGATAAAACGCTTATCAGCGGGTACATGCAAGAACCTTTGTTTAAGCGTTACGGAATAGAGGGGAAAGTTTTTTGGAGCGAGGTGAATCGCCTCGGCGCTTACTACGCAAAGCGTGGAATACAAGTGAATCGCGACACGAGTTATCTTAATCATATTTTAACCTATGTCAAAAGCGGTCCGTTGAGAGGGCTTTCTAACCGTATTTTACGCGAATGCGGCGCCGATCTTCATTTTTATCCAGGGCTTCCTGAACTATTGCCTTCAATCAAACGTCTCATTGAACAGAATCCTCTTTACCAAACATTAGGAATTCGGTTGGAGCATTATGTGGTGAGTACGGGCTTTGCTGAAACGATTCGCGGAAGTGCCGTGGCCCCTTATGTGGATGGTATTTTCGGCTGTGAGTTTATCGAATCCCCAGCTCTCCCTGGTTTCAAAGATGATAGGAATATAGAGGAAGAAGCGGAAATTTCTCAGATTGCGAGCGCTCTCGATAATACGTCCAAAACGCGATTTCTATTTGAGATCAATAAGGGTGCGAATAAATATCCTGGCACCATTGATGTCAATTCAAAAATTGAAGAAAATAATCGGCGTATTCCTTTCGAAAATATGATTTACATTGCCGATGGGCCTTCTGATGTGCCTGCGTTCAGCATTTTGAATAAATTTGGGGGAACCACTTATGCCATCTACCCCAGCGGGGATCGAGCCGCTTTGAGGCAAGTGGATGCTCTTCGGAGAGAGGGGCGTATTCAAATGTTCGGGGAAGCAAATTATTCCGAAGGATCCCTTTCTTGGATGTGGCTGACGGAGCAAGTGAGCCAAATCGCGAATCATTTGGTTCAAAAGCATGTGACAAATGTCCGCCAAAGCGCTTCCGTTCCTCCCGGGCATCTCAACAACTAATCCACAATACTATATTTAGGAATCTTGGGTTTTTTCTTTGAAACCCAAAGATTTTTGTACCTCTAGGAGTTTTAATGTCTACACAAAGTTCCAAGCGCGGCATTTTGATTAGTATGACACCTTATGAGAAACGAATAGCCATCATGGAAGATGGTGAACTCGTGGAACTTGTTGTGGAGGGCGTGACATCTAATCGCGTTCTTGGCAATATTTATAAGGGTGTTGTCCAAAAAGTGCTTCCTGCGCTGAAAGCTGCTTTTATTGATATCGGTCTGGAAAAGGCCGGTTTTTTACACCAAGATGATGCTGTGGATCGTAATTTGTCCCTTCGCCGTGAATTTGGAGATGGAGATGATGACGATTCTGCTGACGAAGCTGTTTCAATTGACGAGTTGTTGAAAGAAGGGCAAGAAATCATGGTGCAGGTCATCAAGGAACCCATCAGTACGAAGGGTGCCCGTTTGACCACTCATCTTAGTTTTGCGGGTCGTTTCCTCGTTTGTATGCCAGGCACCAATTTTGTTGGCGTTTCCAAACGCGAACGCGATCCACATAAACGTCGTGAATTCAAGAAAGTCGTTCGCCACTTAAAAGGTCGCGATGTCGGTTATATCGTCCGGACTAACGGTCTTGGTGAATCCGAACTTGAAATTTCCAAACAGATGCGCGATCTCGAAAGTAAGTGGGAGTTGACGAAGCTGAATTTTGAAAATCAAGCGGCGGAAACTTGCATTTATGAAGAATCTGATTCTGTGGATCAGACGATTCGTGAATATTTCAGTGACAACACCGACTACGTTTATGTCGACAGTCGTGAAGAATATTTTGCCATTCGCGAAGAACTTCAGAAACTCTCGTCCGACAAGTTGGACAAAGTAAAGCTGTGGAGCTCTGCGGAAAGTTTGTTCGAGTACTTCAAAATCGAAGATGATTACGCACGATCCTTGCAACGTCAGGTTCCGCTTTCACGGGGTGGAAATTTGGTGATTGACCAAACCGAAGCGTTGGTGGCGATTGATATCAATACCGGACCGAAGGTGCACGGCAAAGATCAAGCAAAGATTATTCTCGAAACGAATATTGATGCTTGCTATGAAATTGCGAAGCAACTGCGTCTGCGCGATGTGGGTGGCTTGATTGTCATCGACTTTATTGATATGGATACCGATGCAGATCGTGACATTGTGTACCAAGAATTCCGCAAGGCAATTCGCCGCGATAAGGCTCCGATTAGCCCCACTCCTATTTCTCAGTTTGGTTTGATGGAAGTGACTCGCAAGCGTGTACGTGCGAATCTCATGACAGAGAAGACCGAGAAATGCCCGGTATGTGAAGGTTGCGGGCACATCCTCACTTTGGAAACAACGTTATCCCTGATCGACCGCTGGCTTGCTCGCGCTCGCACCAAGGGTCGTTTGCACCGCGTGCAGATGGTCGTAAGTCCTCCGATGGTGGATGTTCTTTGCCGCGATATGGGTCGTATGTTCAATTATCTTGAGTACAAACATGATATTCAGATTGAACTTGTGGAAGATGAACATTCTTACATTAATCAGTTCTCGATGTATGATTTGAAAGGTGAAGAAATCACGGATACATTCAACTTTAGCTGATTTTAGACAATATTATAAAAGGCCCTGCATTCACTTGCGGGGTCTTTTTTTTGTAAAAAGCATAAGTGCTAGATTGCAAAAAAGATCGCCTATAAACAAAAAAACTTCAAAGAAGGCTTTCGTATGAGATTACTAGTATCATCTATGATTCTGCGACATATTAAATGTTTTTTTCCCTTATAGATAAAGAGACAATTCGCTATTGTCGCTTGCATAGTCAACGAACATATTGATAATATGCTAAAAGAAACTTAGAAGTGAATGCCTAAGTTGAGATGGTGGTTGCCTTCGACGGCGGGGCGTGAAGAATAGGCGTAATCCAATTGAATGGACCCGAAAAGAATCCCAATACCCCCTGAGACGCCACTATCGGTTTCACCCCGTAAAGAGTACCCAGCGCGTAACGCGAGCGTATTTCGATACAAAAGTTCTGAACCAAAACGATATTCTGGATCATAGTCCGCACGTCGATATATATCGGCATGTAAGCCGAGATCAAAAATTTCAGTACAAGGTATTTTGCCAGAGAGGCCCGCTTGCAAACCTAGCGGCGCCGACTCTTTCGCCGATTCATAAGCAGAGACCCAACCCAAATTGGTAATGATGGCACCAAAGGAAATGTGCTGGTTGACTTTGAAAGAGGAGCCCGCATCCATAACAAATGCAAAAGCCGTTTCATTTTCAATCGTTTGAGAAGCAAAGCGAGCCGTAAAGGCCCAATTGAAAACAGAAGGAATACTACCGACACCCAACTGTGCTGCCCAAGCCATGGCACCATAATCATCGGTGACAAAGCCTTCGTCGTCACGGCCTTCCAAATCTGAATAGCCTAAATATTCAAGGCCAGCAGAGATATTGAAAAATTTAAAAGGTTGACCAAAGTAAATTGAGGTAAGTTGAGCATCAATCACGTCTGAAAAAATGACATGGTTGACACCGAGAGTAGGCTCGTTAGAAGCTGTGGTAGCAAGCGGATTTCGAGAAACTTCGGAAAAGCTTTCGGGAGAGGCGATGCCTGCGCCCGCAAGAGCGGCACTCCGTGGGGAGACCGGCATAGAAAGAAACTTCATCGTCGTTCCACCTTCGTCAACGCCCCAATAATTTCCACCTGCAAAAGCCGTGATTGCACTACAGGCGATAAAGGAAAGGACTAAAAAGGAGGATTTACAATGCATGGTTAAAAAGATACAAAAACGATGGAGGAACAGTTCTTTTCTATTTCCAAGATTCCATGAGGGTGAGCGTCGCTTTTTTAAGTGCTTCTGCACGTTCAGAGCTATCAGCCTCTACGTAGCAACGAAGTTCAGGGGCATTGCCACTAGGGCGCAAGTGAATGATTTCATCGGAATCAAATATCATGCGGAATCCATCGGTATTGTTTGTGCTCACGAGTTTCCCCGCGATAGACGCAAATAATTTTTCAGCATTACCATTTTGTTGAATCCACTCGACTTTCGCCTTGCTCTTTTCAGTGGGGAAATTTTTGATACGGTCGCTTGCGGTAAATCGTTTGGGCAAGCGGCGGAGCAAATCGGCAACGTTGCGGCGGAGTTCGCGCGCTTCAGCGAGTACAGCGATCATGGGGAGCAGAGCATCGCGGGTAGGGAGCGCTTTGAGTACTTTGCCATTGAGTTCAATATCAGTCTCCAAAAGGAATCCGCCATTGGCCTCATAGCCTGCGACACTTTTGCCTTTTTCACAAAGACTTTCCATCGCTTCGATAACGAAGGGGCTACCAATGCGGGTACGGCACGTTTTGTTAAAACTTTCACATTTTTCAAGGGCCGTATTGCAGCTCACGGGGGTCGCAACGCGGGAAATTTTGAGCGCTTGGGCCGCCAAAATTCCAAGCACATCGCCGCGGAACCATTCGCCTTCATCGTCAGCAAGGAGGGGGCGATCAGAATCACCATCGGTACTCAAAATCGCGTCATAGCCTTGAGCGGCCCATTCACGGGCGAGTTGACTATCTTCGGGGCGAATCGCTTCGGTATCGACGGGGATAAACTTTTCGGAACGGCCCAGGGGTTTTACGTAGGCTCCCAAAGATTCTAGCACATGCACAAGCATATCGCGACCCACAGCAGAGTGTTGATACACACCCAACGTAAATCCGGAAAGCGCTTGAGAACCAAAGAAATCAATGTAGCGGTTCTCATAGTCGTTCGCGGCGGAAGTCTCTTCAGCGGGAATTTGAACTGGTGTTTTCAACAGGCCTTGTGCGTTAAAAAGGCTTTCGTCAACAGCCACATTTTGTGAACGGATACCAGTTTCATCCTTTTTGGAAATTTCTCCTTGAGGGTGATTAAACTTGATTCCGTTCCGATCATCGGGGATGTGACTCCCGGTCACCATAATGGTGGGGAGTTTGTGAGTGATACCATAAAGAGCAATCGCTGGGCTAGGAATACGACCGCAGTAAGTGACCTTCCAATGAGCATCGGTCGCTGCTGCAACGAGAGAGGCTAAAATACGGCCTGTGCTTGGGCGCAGATCACCAGCAATGGCAATGCAGTGTTCACTCGGGTAAGTGGCTTCGCAATGTTGTATAAAAGCGCGCGTGTAGATATAGCATACGCGGTCAGTCATCGCCGTTACGAGTCCGCGCGCTCCACTCGTACCAAAACTTACGCCACTCTCTTGCATCAAGGTATTTACAGAAATTTCCATGGGATAAATATAGAATTCTATCTTTGCCGCAATGGATAGAACTCGCCGCCGAAGATTCGGTCAAAATTTTTTAGATGACTCCACTGCGCAAATGATTGCCGGGGATTTGCCTTTGTTGGTGGGCGAAGCTATTTTAGAAATTGGGCCTGGTCATGGAGCGATGACAACGCATCTGCTTACTTATGGCAATCCACTCACCGCAGTGGAAATCGATCTTGAGTGTGTGGAACTTTTGCAGAAAAAATTTGCGCACGTTCCCAACTTCTCTATTGTGAATGAAGATATCCTCAAGTTTGATATGGATAGTTGGATTGGGGAGCATGGAAAACCGTGGCTCACAGGAAATCTTCCCTACAACATTTCTACGGCAATTATTGCGAATCTGATGCCTTTGCTGCATAAGACATGCGGCTTTATGGGCATGGTGCAGTGGGAGGTCGCAAAACGTCTTTGTGCAGTGCCGCATACGAGTGATTATGGGAGCCTTTCGGTTTGGGTGAGTGCGCATGCGGAAAGTCGTATTTTGCGAAAAATCGGGCCAGAACATTTTACGCCCAAGCCCAACGTGGATAGTGCAACGATTCTTTTGACTCCCTTGGATAAACCTCTCGAAGCAGCACCAGAGTTTTTTGAATTTGTACAAACTTGCTTTTCCCAAAAGCGAAAACGCATCACTAACTGTTTGGCGGGAACCTTTGAAAAAAGTGCGGTTTTTGCCGCACTGGCATCGCTGGAATTTTCCGAAAATACCCGTGCTGAAGAACTTTCTCCGCAGCAGTTCCTTAACTTGTACAACGCGCTCAATAAATAAAGGGCTTGGCAAAATTTAGCTTGACGTTCAAAAAGAATACAATTCAATTAGTCTACGGAGACAGTGCTTCTCGCTCGAATGAGCATAAGAGCCTGCTCACCGACAAGCAGATGAAACGCCACAGGGCAAAGTCATCACGTGCGTCCGTGTCGAGCATGTGTTCGGGAGAATGAAGCCGTTGAAGTCTGACACTGTCAGATACATTGGATAGGCAAGAGCTTTCAATTCATGATATCTGAACACGACAGACTTTTCATGGATGGTTTGCTGGTTTTGTAGTAGCTTATTAGTGACATGTTAATATTAACGGGTTTAGTGTTCGTCTGATCAAGGACAAGGAGCAAAAATGTCAAGGAAAAATGTCTTTCGAATTATTCGTATTTCTGCTATTCTTCTTTTTATTGTGTGCGGCGTTTCCATGGCCGATCAAACATACAAGACAGTGAAAATAGGCACTCAGACATGGATGGCGGAGAATCTCAATTATAAAACCGATAATAGCTGGTGCTATGAAAACAGTGACACCAACTGCCAGAAATACGGACGACTGTACACTCGGAAAAGCGCAATGACTGCGTGTCCTGAAGGTTGGCACCTGCCTGATAATGGTGAATGGCGGACACTCTACAACTATGTGGATGCCAATAATGGCGATGAAGGTGTTGGAACGAGTTTGAAAAGCAGTAGTGGGTGGAAGGCCGAATCCGGCGTAGCAACAGGCACTGACCGTTTTGCTTTTTCGGCGCTTCCGGCAGGTGCCCGCTACGTCGGCGGTTTCGACGCCGCCGGCAACTACGCGTACTTCTGGAGTGCTACGGAGCTCGATAATGGCCTCGCCTACTACTGGCTCTTGAGCTACGACTTCGTAGACTTCAGCTACTACAGCTACTACAGCTATAACACTAAGTACTCCGGGTTCAGTGTTCGTTGTCTCAAGGACTCCAAGTAGGCACCAGCGAAGCTGGGAGCCTACGGACGGTAGCGCCCTTTGGGGCGCACCGGCCTTCTTTCTTTTTTGCGTCTGCTTGCTTTGAAGGCGGACGCCCGTGTCCCCGCCGTAAGGTGGGTCGTGGAATTTTCGTGCAATTGAAAAACAGAAACAAATTAAATTTTAAGCACAAAAAAAATCCCCGAGAATCAGGGACTTCAATAAGGCTAGGATTTTTATTTGATTACAGGAAAGTTCAGTTTTGCCGCGATAAATCCAGCATTAGGTAAATCCTAGGCTCCCCGCAAAGCAAGTTCTAGAGGTGGGCTCTTTAGGTTAACCATGCATAACTCTATTTCACTGCGATCTTTAACGCTTTTTTACCACTTTTAGCAAAATAAATACCCTTTTGCAAATGAGAAACATCTAGAATAAAATTCTTACTATTTGCAGATGCTTTCCCGACTAAATGTCCATTCAAATCAAATAAATGAATTGCCGCATTAGAAATGAGTAAGTTTTCTTCTTGATAAAATACAGGGTTCGAAAAAGTTTTATCTGTGGAAAGATTGAATTCGATTTTAGTTTCTCCATCTATAAAGTTTTCTACATGTGTCATTCCATTATTTACATAATCGCCAAGTCCATATTGCTTACGCATAGAGTTTAAAACGTTGATGTCAAAAATAGATCCCACTGGTTCTGTTTGTCGGCGAATGATTGTCATGTTATTTTTGCCTTCGTGGCCTGTATCCCAAGCGATAGGAATCAATCCATGTGCTTTTGCAGATTGAACAACGTAATTGTAAAAGAGAACGCGCCCGCGCTGGTGGCGTTCCAAATCATTGTCCGTGAGTACTCCAACACGATTGTTTGCCCCATATTCACCTAATACAACAGGAATATTTTTGCTTGTGAATTTAGACTTCATCATCTCAAATTGCTGATCAATATAAGTGGAGTCGCAAGAATGTTCATAGGATTGAGACCAAGCATTCCAACCAGCATTGTATTTTGGATCGGAACCAAAATTTTCGGTTCCCCAATAATATTGAGGATAAACCATTACCCCCCAATCAGTGGGTTCAGTCATCAGAGTATATAAATAAGGATAAAAATGAACTTCAACCATAATGCGGTTATCTATAATATCTGTTGGAAGTGTGTTCATAAAAGAATTTGTACGCTCAATACTTGTTGATGGCCCTTGTACAATCAGGGTTCGGCTTGCATTATTGCTTCCCGTTTTACGAACCGCGTCTACAAAAGTTTGGTGATAACTCAAAAGCACAGCCATTTCTGTTGCACTAAAATTATCATCCGTGGCGGGTTCGTTTGCGCTTGCAAAAAGTAAATGCTTGTCATAGTTTTTGAAACGTTCTGCAATTTGCTCCCAGTAAGCTTTTTGTTTTATATTCACCGAATTTTGCGCTGATGTGGTAATGTTTTCTTGTAGCCAGCCACCATCCCAATGGATATTCAAAATGGTATAAAGTCCAGCTCGCATACAATAATCCACTACGGTTTGTACAGAATCCATCCAGCTTTTATTGATGATGTTATTATTGGCATGACTGTCCCAAGCGCAAGGAATGCGGATGGTGCTAAATCCAGCGGCTTTTACGGAATCAACATATATTTGTGTCGGAAATTTATTGCCCCATAAAGTAGGGTCGCTAGGCACTTCCATCGTATTACCGATATTGATTCCAAAACCCATTTCAGCATAAATATCCATTGCCGATGGTAATGTGTTAGCTGCAAAAACCATTGATGAGTTTATAAAAAAAGCAACACCCAAAAGCAAATACTTACTCATAAAACACTTCCCAAAAAATAAGCAATACCAAATGCTTAAAAGAATATAAAAATGGATGACGTTTGTACCATTAAGTTCTCGAAGATATGGACAATTTATCCAAAAGGGTGGCGTACAGGAAGAAGATCGTCACTAAAAAGACCATCCAGTAAAATAATGAAATAGCCGAAAAAATAATGTTAGGCAGACATAAAACATCACGAACCGATAACACAAATAGAGCACAAATGAGCTCCATCACATCTTAGACAGGGATTTTAGTATTACCTTTTTTGTATGGACAAATCGTCAATAAAAAAGCATCTCCATAAGAACCACTAACTTAAATAAATATTGAGATTTAAAGCGACTTTGGAAAATGGATTTTTATGGCCAAGAATTTGGTAGTGAATGCAGCAATAAAGGGATTTGGGCGACTAAATTCAAGAACTGGGAAAATTGAAAATCTGGATACAAATTAGTTCTAAGGGCCCACCTCTAAAAATTGGTTTGCGAGAGACAAAATCGAATTGATCAAGCAAGAGCAGGCGTGAGAAGTGGCTAATATTGATGATATTCGCCACTTTGAACAACGCACTATTGCGAAGTATCAAGGCAATTTTGGCCGTGAATGAATTTTTAGAGGTGCCCCTAAGATAAAACACTGCCGTAAAGAGAGCTTTCATCGTTCAATGATTGCTACGGAAATAAAGAGGGCAATAGTATGGAAAAAGGATTCAAAAAGGTATTTGTGGCAGCGGGTATATGGGCTGCATTACTCATCACGGTCTTAATGCCAAGTGCGGCAGAAGCCTATGGCCCACTCACCATGTACACACCGTCGTCATCGGCTCCGTTTCCGGGCGTTTTGTATGCAAGAGCCATGCAGACAAGCAATGGCAAGATGTATGCAACTTTTGAGCAGTATACAACAAAAGTATCTTCATTCCCAATCTTTGAAAGCCTAGACAGCGGTCTAAGCTGGAATCAAGTAGGTGATGTAAAGGACACACATAAGAATTGGGGAATGAGGTGGGAACCCCATCTCTACCAACTGCCCCAGGCAATAGGCGACATGCCTAAAGGGACACTCCTTGCTGCCGGTCTTGTTCTTCCCTATGTCATTGCCGATTCCTGCGAAATTGATCTGTACAAGAGCAACGATGAGGGTCGGAGTTGGACCTATGTCAGCACAGTTGCCGTTGGAACGAAACCGGATCCCGGTAGCGATCCGGTATGGGAGCCATTTTTAATGGTAGCTGATAACAAACTTTACTGTTTTTATTCCGACGAACGGGATCCGGATA
>DBTP01000133.1 GCA_002307115.1 Fibrobacter sp. UBA1313
ACCATTCTTTTTCGCCAAACACGTCCAGATCGCGAGCTACTAATTGAGATGCAAGACGTACGTTTTGACCATTACGGCCAATCGCTTGAGCAAGATCTTCATCGGCAACCACAATTACCACACGGCGAGTGCCATCGATTTCAAAGAATTTCACAATGTTGGCAGGAGCCAAAGAGCGACGAATAAATGTGATCAAATCTGGATCCCAATGAACGATATCAATACGCTCATTCGCCAGTTCACGAACGATCGCTTGAACACGCCCACCCTTCATACCGACGCAGGCACCGACAGGGTCAATACGTTCATCGCGGGAGAAAACAGAAATTTTAGCGCGGAAACCAGGGTCGCGAGCGACGCCTTTAATTTCTACAGTACCTTCATAAATTTCAGGCACTTCCTGGCGGAAAAGTTCCGTAAGAAACATTCCATTCGCGCGGGAAAGAATGACCTGAGCCCCACCCTTTGCAGAGTCTGTGACATCCGCAATCACGGCCTTAATAGAGCTACCCTGATTGAAACGTTCTTTGCCGATCTGTTCCTTGAAAGGCAACACGGCTTCGGTCTGACGACCAATAGAGACAATAAAGTTTTTGTTTTCAATGCGGACGACTTCGCCATTAATCATGGAGCCAATGCGATCACGATAGGTTTCAAAAACCTTGTTGCGTTCGGCATCACGGATGCGCTGAATCAAAAATTGCTTGGCCGTTTGAATTGCCTGGCGACCGAAAGCGGAAACAGGCACTTCCATTTCCAAAAGGTCCCCCGCCTGAGCATCTTCGTTAAAGTCCAGAGCTTCGTCGACAAGCATATAGTTTTCATCGAATGTCTGTACTTCTTCAGCCGTCATCTCTGTATCGTAGTCAGGATAATCATCCACCACTTCCACACGGAGAAATACGCGAATTTCATTCGTTTCGGTATCGATATCCACATCGATATGCTTGTTGATCTGTAAGTACTTACGCGCTGCAGAGATCAAGGCTTCCTTGAGAGATTCGACGACAATGGCATCATCGACATTCTTATCGTCGACTATTGACTTTAGAGCTTCAAGCAAATTGATTTTAGGTTCGTTCTTCATAAGAGCCTTTTTGTCAGAATTGAATATCGACCTTCGCCGCCAAAATCTCAGACCGAAGGACCGAGACATCACCAGCGCTACCCTTGAGGGTAAGTGTTAAATTATTTTCGTCCACCGCTTTGAGCACCCCTGTCATGGGTTTTCCGGTACTGCGGGTCACCCGGAGCAGCCGGTTCAAATTGCGTTCAAAATCACGGGTAGACTTGAGGGGGCGGTCTAAACCTGGCGAGGAAACCTCGAGAGTATAGGCTCCAGGGATGATTTCTTCCTCGAGGTCGAGAGCCGCAGAAAGAGTACGGCTAAGCTTAGAGCAGTCGTCTACGGTTACGCCTTCGAGTTTATCAATGTAGATGCGCAGGACTTTTCGCTTTCCAGCTTGAAACTGGTCGCATTCCACTAATTCAGCGCCGACTACGGCGCAGGCCTGTGCAATAAGGGAATCTAATTTTTCCCGGTTGTCCAAAGACACCTCATAAAAATTATGGATCGTTTACATAAACGGCCCATCACGCGCACAAATAGAGAAATTTCGCGCACCATAGGCAACCCTCACCCCAAAATCAAGGGGCTTTCTGGAGGAGATTCCGCGAAAGCGAATAGTCGTTCACGAACAAAAGCGTATCCGCCAACGCCTGTAAGTCAAATATTTTTTCTGGCCATAAGCCCACCAACGAGCGTGTCTGGTACATATCTTCTTCGGCAAAAAGAACATCTCCACCATCTCTTGGGCCCGAAGGTAAGCCCGTGAGTAAACGGAATCCATCGGCAGTAATAGCCTCAACCCCCATGTGCACTCCTAACGCAAACGAAGTCGGATTCGGGCGAAGCATATCGTGACCGGCAAAAGAATTCGGAGCCCGAATGCCCGCCAAATGAAGCAATGTCGGCGCGATATCAATCTGACTCGTAGTAAAATCGTACCCTTTGGGCGAACGGAGTGCGGGGCCCGTAATCACAAAAGGAATCCACGTGGAATTGGAATACCCACCTGTTCCAATGGTAGAGACCCCATGTTCTCCTTGAGGAAATCCGTGATCCGCCATTACCACGACGTAAGTGTTTTTGAACCAAGGTTCCTTTGCTAAAGAATCAAGAAAAGCCCCCACCTGTTTATCGGTCCATTGCATCGTGTAACGCATACGATCCGCTTGGGGAAGTGCCCGGACGGAATCCGGCATTCCAGGAATAAAGGTAAAAGGATAGTGGTTACTTCGCGAAATGAGCCCTGCGACAAAAGATTTCCCCGACCTTGCGAGGGAGTCCCTAATGTAACGGGACGAGGCCAAAAAGAAGGTCGAATCATCCTCAATACTCCGATTATAATGCACGCGGTCGTACCATTTGCGAAACCATACAGACAAATTATCCCAGGCCGGGTCCGCTGCGGAGAAAAAGTGCGCAACATACCCGGAATCTCTCATGATGGAGGCATAACTGGGGGCCTTTATCGCAGAAAGCTCCGTAGCCAACTGACGCGTCCTGTGTGGCGGGAACCCCAAATGAGAAGAAAGCACCCCTCCTACGGTGGGCATCCCTGAAACCTGCATCCGCATCCATGCCCGCCCTACACTTGCTAAAGAATCGAGCACAGGCGTCGCACTCGGACGAGGATCTTCGGGGTTCAAAAACCCGACATCGAGCCCGCGGTGCGATTCCAAAAAGATCACAATAAAATTAGGGTGACTCACCCGGGCCAACACCCAAGTAGAATCCATCGGAATCTCTTTTTTGGGTACGCGGAACAAAGGATATCTGGCATCTGGGTATTCCCAATTTTGACTCCCCTCTCCTTCAATCTCTGCCCAATAGGAGCGCGCCTTTCGTGTCGCCTTCGCGACCATCTCTGGAGTAATTTTCGTTTCAGACTGTTCCCTCTGCCATTCTTTATAAAATACAGATATTACAGGTGCCAGCTTGTGCATACGGTTCGTTCCTGTCTCAATCACATTCAAGAACAAAAGAGACGCGAAGAAAAATACGATAGAGCCAATAATCAAACCGCGCCATCCAAAAGTATCCAGTTTGCGAAACCCACGCCGCAGAAAATAAGAGAGCAAAAGTACCACTGGAATCAAAAGCGCGAACACCACAAACTGCAAATACGGGACAGACGCATCCACCGCCGAATACTCAGGGAACATCGTCACCGAAGAAGCGTCCTTATAGGTATCAAAAAGGGCAAACGTCAAATGACAACCCATAAAACGCTGAATTTCGTGATCCAAATA
>DBTP01000008.1 GCA_002307115.1 Fibrobacter sp. UBA1313
GTTTAGGTCTTGGAATCGGTGCCGCCGTGGGAATCGCCATTGGAGCCACCGTCATGCATTTTGTGGGTTAGCTGCGATGAACTGGATTGACATTTTCTGTCTTATTTTTCTCGTCTTGTTTTTTTGTCTGGGATTGTGGTCTGGACTATTGAAGAGCCTTTTTCGCATAGCGGCCTGGGCGGGAGGCGCAGTCGGGGCCTATTTTGCGTACGATTGGTTTGGAACTTTTATTCACGCCAACATCCAGGTAGAAAACGTAACGCTAAAAGTTTTCTGTTTTATTCTCGGATTTCTCATTCCTTTTTTGTTGTTGCTTCTTTTAGGGAGGCTTCTCACCTACTGGATAAAATCGACATCGCTTGGCACGGCAAACCGTTTGTTGGGGGGCGTTCTGGGTATTTTAAAAGCGACAATTCTCTGTCTGCTTCTCCTGACACTTCTGCATCTTTTGCCCCTCAGCGGTGATCTCAAAAAAATGCGGAACGAGGCGGTTGCGTACGATGCTTACCGTTCGCTCTTAAAGCTTGCCAATTATGAATCCGATGCCGATAGACTTCACGATTCTATAGTAGACAAAGTGAAAAATACCGCTCAAAAAGCCACGGATAGCGCCCTCCAGCAAACGCAGAAAGCAACGGACAATGCGCTCAAAAAAGCGGAACAGAATGCATTGGAGGCCAAAGAAAACGTGGTGGAATCCGTTTCCGAGAAAGCGCACGATCTTGAAAAAAATGGCAAAAAGACGCTGAGTCAAATCCCTGAAAAAGTATTCCCGGAAAACAAAAAATAAGGGCGGGGCCCAATCATAACCCCGTTCGTTCTGGCCTTGTGGCTGGCTCACACTCAGTCCTTTACACACCTGATAGAACGCGCGGTGCCTTTATTGCCCTCGCTGTTGTCGTTCAAGTCGGTGTCGTTGTAGTACAGGTACCACTCACCAACCCAGTACGCATTGTAGTATTCAGTGGCACTCCAAAAGCACGCGGTGATGACCGCATTGCCGAAGCTTCCATCGCGCCTCCTGCCACCAGCGGGAAGGCCCGAAAAGCCAAATTTATCCGTACCTGTTGGAGTGTCAGTATCATACTCCCAACCCGCAGTTGATTTAAGACTGATGCCAACACCTTCATCACCATTATTTGCATCTACATAACCGCGAAGCGTCTGCCATTCGGCACTCGTAGGAATATGCCACCCGACAGGGCACACACCCTGATGCGGAGTGGAGACGACCGCACTCGCCGATGCCGACAGATAAGAACTCGCGATGTTCATCGCCCCCGTCCACGTGTAGAGCCGACCGTATTTAACACAGCTATCCACACTATTTTCGTAGCACCAACTAGAATCCACTGCGTAGTTCAGGTTCTCCGCCATCCATGTCTGTGTCCCAATCACGACCGTCTTGTACGTCTTACTATCACGACAATCCGTGACCATGTTTACTCCGTAAGTGTTCGTGCATTCCACCACAGACGAGGAACTCACGACACTCGATGAACTCTGCACCACGGACGAGGAACTCTCAACACTGGATGAACTCTGCACCGCAGACGAGGTACTCGCGACACTCGATGAACTTTTTACTGTGGACGACGAACTCGCGACACTCGATGAACTTTCCACCACAGACGATGAACTTTTCACTGTAGAAGAGGAAGAATTGTCGTCCGCAGGGTCTGAGCCAGAGGATGAATCCCCGCCACAAGCCGCTAAAAGCAACGCACCCACGAGAAAGATGCCCCACATACCCAGTAACGTCATCCGCTGTTTCTGTTTCATTAATGCATTCCTTTGAACCATTCATTCTGCTGCAACTATCACTCCCTGCAATAATAATTATTTTATCTGAACATTGCTTAAGCTTGACTGCGTCCTATTCTATAAGCGAAGCAAGCGGGCGACTGTTTCTTTTGCGTGCGCAATGATTTCTTCTTCCCCTTCGACATATCCATTTTGCATGAGTATTTTACCGTTGCAAATGACAGTAGCAATGGCGCGGCTGTCGGCACTGTAAACCCAGTTGGAAATCAAATTGTAATTCGGCACAAAGCGTTCGTTATTAAGGTCGAGGAGAATGGCGTCCGCGAGCTTGCCTTCGGCGATGACACCGGCATCAATGCCATAGGCTTGGGCTCCGTTGACGGTGGCCATGTCAAAGATGGAAGCTGCCGGAAGAAGTTCAGGATCTTGATAAGCGACCTTCGCAAGCAAAGTCGCAAACTTCATACTCTCGCGCATGTCCAGGTTATTATTGGAAGCCGCGCCATCGGTACCGAGAGCGATTTTAACGCCCGCACGAAGCATGCCGGGCATGGGAAAAATACCACTCGAAAGTTTCATGTTAGAAGCCGGATTGTGCACCACCGTCACATTTTTTTCCCGGAGTAAAGCGATGTCTTCGGCGGAAACATGAATCGCATGGGCCGCAATCACCCGCGGTGAAAGGACTCCCAGAGATTCAAGATAGCGGACAGGAGACTTCCCCTGAGTGGAAGTCAAACTCCGCGTTTCTTCCCCTTCCGTTTCCGCCAAATGAATATGGAATTTGAGATCCAGTTCCTCGGCAATGTCCGCGCATTCCCGAAGCAGTTTTTCGCCCACCGTATAAATCGCATGGGGCATCACCGCAAGCTGCACCCGATCCGAATAATCCTTGTAATGATCGCGCAGAAATTTAAAATTCGGGGCCGCGTCGTTCGCAAGCACTTCGGCAAAAGTCACGCCAATGGCCGCGCGCACTCCCATTTCTTCGACAGGCTTAATCGAAGCTTCCCTGAACCAGTACATGTCGGAAAAAAATACCGTGCCCGATTTGATCATTTCCAGAATGGCAAGACGGGTCCCCGCCTCAATTGCCTCCGCATCCAATTTCCCTTCCAGAGGCCAGATGTATTCCGAGAGCCACCGCATCAAAGGCATATCGTCCGCATAACCGCGGAAAAGAGTCATCGCCGCGTGGGTATGCGCGTTGTAAAACGGGGGAAGGATAGCCTTGTCTTTGCAAGAGATCACCGTAGCACCGAGCGGAGGTTCAATCGATTCCGCAATCTTTTTGAATCGGTTATTTTCAATGAGAATATCCACCACTTTGCCTTGGTGCAAAACGGATTTCAGTAAAATGCATTGATTCATAAAGCGCCTCTGCTCTTGTTCCAGATATCCCAGATTTCAAAAATACCACTTTTCAGAAATTCCCAACCCGCCGCAAATCCGAGTGCCGCAGAAATCACTACCCACGAAATTAGCACCACATTCATAAACAAAATCACCGCATAGGAAAAGAGAACCCCATACCGTTGCAAATCGGTTTGGTACGGGCGCGCCTCCTTAAAAAATGAATGCAAATGGAATAGCACAAAAAATCCAACAAAGCCCTCAATCACAGGGTACGCCGAAGGGAGTGCAAAAAGTTTTACCGAAAGTGCGATTAAAGCAAACAGAGGAACACTATAAGGAGCAAGGCAAATCAGGGGATTCGCCCGGCCATAAAATTCCACATCGCCACCTTCTTCTGCATGCGCATTAAAAGAACGGATGCGGTTCAAAAAAAGAACATTAAAAACAGCATGATTGAGTTCGTGGCAAAAAGTATGGGCAAAGCCAATACTCCGATGAAACACGCGCAACAATAGCAGAAAGCCGAAATAGCAAACGCTGCCGAGCCCCACATAAACAAAAAACTTCGCCTCTGAGAGCAAAGTTCCAAGTCCTTTCCACAACGCCACGCTATAGCCTACGGAAAGCGCCATAAGGAGGAGTGTTAAAGGCAACAAAAGTAAAAAACGCATTAGCGCGCCATGTCTAGATTTTTCAAATCTTCCTGAAGCTTCTGATCCGCCGCTTTAAGGCTATCCAGGCGCTTTTCCACTTTTTTGATTTGGCCCTGGTACATTTCAACTTGGTGTTGTTTCTTTTCAATCTGAGCTTCTGTTTCCGGGTCCGAACAGGCTACGAACAGAAAACAAGAAGTAAGAAGGAGGAATACATATTTCATGGAAAAGCCTCTCATTTTTGAAGAGATCAGGTTCTGCCAATTTATCTAAAAAGGCTCAGGGGAAAAGATCACAATTCGCCCATCTCTAAGAATTCATTTACGGAAAAATCACCAATACCAGCCGATTCTCATTCCTGTAGTTGCTCGGTCTCGTTCAATTTGTCCTTCGCAAAGCAATTTTTTGAGATGCCCTTAAAATATAGTATCTTTAAGGTTCTTAAAAGGCTTCATTATCCCATGAAAAATCCCGTCGAATTAATGCTCCCCGTGGGCACCCGTGAAATGTTTTATGCTGCTGTCCACAATGGCGCCGATGCCGTTTATTTTGGGGTCCCACACTGGAATGCCCGTGGGCGCACGGAGGATTTTTCCTTTGACGATGTACGGGAAATGATCCGCTACGCCCGTCTGCGCGGCGTCCGCACGTTCCTTGCCATGAATATTCTCATCTTTGAGCGCGAAATCGAAAAACTCCCGGAATTTCTCGAATCCGTAATTCAATTGGAACCCGACGCCTTTATCATTCAGGATGTGGGTCTTGCAAGAATGGTGAAGTCAATCGCCCCCGCACAGGAAATCCACGCTTCCACACAAATGACAATCGCGAGCGCTGAAGCCTTGCGCATGGCTGAAAAATTAGGATTCCAACGCTGCGTTTTAGCCCGCGAACTCTCGATTTCGCAAATCCAAAGCATTCACCGCGAAACCTCTTTGGAACTCGAAGTCTTTGTACACGGAGCCCTTTGCGTCTCTTACAGCGGGCAATGCCTTACGAGCGAAAACTTCGGCGGACGCTCGGCCAACCGCGGACAATGCGCCCAAAGTTGCCGCCTCCCCTACCACCTTTTTGTGGATGGCATCGAAAAAGATCTCCACAGCAAAACGTACCTCTTCAGCCCGCGGGATCTTTGCGCGATCCCAACACTCGACAAGCTCCGCGAAATCGGCGTGAGTGCATTCAAAGTGGAAGGGCGTCTCAAAAGCCCGGAATACGTGGCGGCGGTCGCCTCCGCCTACAGAAGCCAGATCGACACAGGGCACATTTCGCCTACCGAGCAGGATGCCCTCGAAACCCTTTTCTCCCGAGGCCTTCACACAGGCTGGCTCGAAGGCGTCAACCACCAGGCCCTTGTAGAAGGCTCGTTCTCGAACCATCACGGTCAATACCTCGGCACCGTCGTCGACATTGACCGCCACTATATACTCGTCAAAAGCAAAGCAAAACCGCTCCTCGGCGACGGCATTCTTTTTGAACCCGCCGAAAAAGGAAACAGCGCGGGCGCGAGACTCTACGGCGTAGAACAAAGCCCCGAAGGCCTTATTCTGCAATTCGGCATGGATTTTGATACGCGAAAAGTCGAGCCCGGAATGAAAGTATTTCGCAACGATTCCCCGACGCTCGAAAAAGAACTTCGCAAAACTTTCACTAGCCGCGAAAATGAAAAGCACATCCCCATCCGCATGGTTTTGGAAGGGGTTCCCAACGAAAAACTCAAACTCACACTCAACGATGGCGCAGGGCATCAGGTCACCGTAGAATCCACAGAACTCTTGGACGCTGCAAAAATAGAGCGCGACCCCAGCGAACGCTGCACCAAAGAACTCAGCGGCTTAGCGTCCACGGCCTACCAGAGCGAAAACATTGATGTTCGCGTTTCCCACACCGCCTTTGTGCAGGACAAACTTCTCCGCACGCTCCGTCAGGAAGCCGTACTCGCCCTCGACAACGCGCGATTGCAATGGAACGTGATGGACATCAGTGCCGCCCGTGGCAAAGCGTTGCTAGAAAAGGCCCGCACCAAAGCTGCCGCGCAAAAAAATGCAGACAATAAACCAACAGAAATTACCGTACTCGTCCGCCGCCCCGAACAAATCGAAGCCCTTGAAGGGCAAGCGATTCAAAACGTAATCATGGATTTCGATTGGGGTGTAGATTCGGAAAAACCCATGGCCCGCATTCGTGAACTCGGATTCAAAGCGGGCATTGCCACGCTCCGCATTCATAAGCCTGGTGAAAATCATTACCTCCGCCGCCTTTTGGAACTCCGCCCGGATTTCGCTCTGGTGCGGAACTTAGGCTCCTTCGCGGTTCTTGCCGGAAAAGGAATCCCCCTCGTGGGCGATTACAGCCTGAACACCACCAATAGCCTTTCGGCAGAATGGTTCCTGGAACAAGGTTTAGAAACACTGCATCCCTCCTTGGATCTCAATAGCGAACAACTGATGGAACTTCTGCGTGCAGCGGGCGGCGAACCTTTTGAAATCGCCATTCACCAGTACATGCCCGCATTCCACATGGAGCACTGCGTTTTCGCAGCGGCCCTCACCCCAGCGACAGGGTTCCCCGAATGCGGAAAAATCTGCTGCGAACACAAAGTCGAAATATTGGATCACAAAGGCGCACGGCACTTTCTCACATCCGATGCGGAATGCCGCAACACCCTCTTTGTAGGCAAGCCCCAATCGGCCCTCAAACTTTTGCCCCAACTCAAAGCAGCGGGCGTGCGCAAGTACCGCCTGGAAATGTTAGATGATACCCCGGAAGTGGTCCGCACCAAAGTGCGCCTCTACGCCGAAGCGATCCACGGAGAACTAGACTTGGATG
>DBTP01000136.1 GCA_002307115.1 Fibrobacter sp. UBA1313
TGGATAAGTCAGAGAAGCAAGAAGCAGCTTATGGCAATATATGGGGCTTTTTAATGATAAAAAAACACCCCCAGAAAGGGAGTGTTTTAATTAATTAAAAACAAAGAAAAAACTTACCAACCGACCTGACAAGTGGAAGCCTTAGAGAGAACCACCGGCAAAGAATAGCCACTGATCGTACTCGTGATAGGAATTGATGCCGTGTAGTAATAAGTCCCAGTCAAAGCAACACCATCCACAGAACCTGTCAAAGTACCAGAAGATTCGTTACAGGAGAAATTACAAGAACCTGCAGTGCCACCATGCCAAGTAGCATCCAAGTTCATGGTGATAGTAGATGAACCCGCCGGAAGAGAAATTTCAGTATTGTTCGCCTTCAATTCATATTCCGGCGCACTGGAGTCAATCACCTTCACACCGCCGCAAGTAATCTTCTGTACCGTGTTGTCATCATTGGTAACGGAGACCGTCGGTGCGACAGTGGTTCCAACAGTAGCGTCACTGGCCGCGAGCACGGCTGTTTCCGATGTCCCCGTGGCACCCGTCCACGTATACCCGGTAATGGTTGCCCCTGTCGATGCAGCAGCCACAGTCCATATGATCGTATCCGCTGGGGAGGCGGAGATATCAGCAGTCGTTTTGTTGGCGGTGCAAGTACCCGTAATGGCAGCTCCATTCACCTGCAAAGCAGAGCATTTCGCAGTAAAATCACCGACCGCTACAGAAGCAGTGTAAGAGCCTGAGGCCGCATACGTGGTGGCTGGTGTGGTGGTAAGACCTAAACCCGTTGCCGTAGCATCAGTGGCACCCGTCATCGTCCAAGTGAAAGTCGAAGAACCTTGAAGTGCAATACCACCCGTGCCTGAAGGAGTTAAACGAGTCCACACCCATTGTGCGGTTTCTCCCTTACTGATAGGGGTCTTTTTAGGTGCACAAGTTCCGGTGAGCTCCGTGCTCGAAGCTGACGTTGCAGAAGAGGAGGAAGTCGGAGGAACGTATACGGAACTGGAACTCACGACAGGAGAAGAAATTCCCGAGCTGGAAGAAACCGGAATGACCACAGTGCTACTGCTACTCACAACAGGTATTGATGAGGAAGACAAGATCACAATAGCCGAAGACGAGGAGGCCACCGCACTAGAAACCGGAGTTTGCAAAGAAGCCGCACAAGCAGCATCTTTCAAACAAGCACTCAGGGACGTGCCAGATGTACTATCGTTTTTGTACACAGTTGAAGCCATCTGGGCACTGATTTCATCTTCCTCAGATGGAGCACTCACATCGCCCGATCCACAAGCGACGAAGATGGAACCCACTACGCAAAGAGCGCCAATTCCGAACATGAGCTTCTTATTCATAAAACCTCTCTATTTGCTCCCAAATTTAAACAATTCGCTGGAAAACGCAACATTTTGCATAGTTTCGTTAGGTCAATTTGACTCAAAAACACAGTGACGTGCTGCGGAGCAACAACTTCCGCACCCGTACGCCTTAAAATACTGCTCAAATGAATCTCTTTAATTTTCGGAATCAATTTTGCGTTGACCCGTTATAAATTGTTTCACAAAAGGATTTGTGGTTTTCTTGATTTCTTCCACGGAGCCCACTTCAATGATGCGTCCTTTGTACAACATAGCGATGCGGTCAGCGACCTTGAACGCGCTCACCATATCATGAGTGACCACAACAGATGTCACCCCCAACTTACTTTGCATTTCCAAAATGAGATCATTGATGACATCACTGGTAATGGGGTCCAATCCGGTCGTTGGCTCATCATACAAAAGAATTTCAGGGCTCAGGGCAATGGCGCGGGCAAGAGCGACACGTTTACGCATTCCACCGGAAAGTTCTGATGGCATCTTGGTGCGAAACTCCGGCACCAGATTGATGATTTTGAGTTTATCGGTCACTTGTTGTTGTATTTCCGCTTCAGACAACTCTGGGTGATGTTCACGCAAAGCAAAAGCGATATTTTCACCCGTATCCATGGAATCAAAAAGAGCGCCCATCTGAAAAAGCATTCCCATTTTTTTACGAATCGTCCGCGTGTCAAAATATTTGGCCGTACTGATAGTGACTCCATCCACGGCCACTTCACCTTCATCTGGCTGCAACAAGCCAATCATGTGTTTTAAAATGACTGATTTTCCCACACCAGACTGACCAATGATCACCATGGTTTCGCCACGACGAATATCCAGATTCACATCTGACAAGACTGATTGACTTCCAAAGTTCTTTTTAAGGCCTCGGAGCTTAATCATCACATCATCAGGATTAATTTTCACATTGGGCATGATAAAATCCTACTGGAAAAGAATTGCAGCAACAACAAAGTCCAAAATCAAAATCATAAGACAACTTGACACAACTACATCTTTTGTCGCAAGCCCAACACCCCTTGCCCCCGCACTCGCATTGAGTCCGTGATAATAGCCAAGAAGGAAAATGGTGACTCCAAAGACAAAAGACTTAATAACACCAGCAAAAAGGTCCATGGGTTGAAATAAATACTGCATTCCCGTATAAAAAGTATAAGTCGTGATATCGAGTGCAAGTACACTCACGATCCAACCTCCAAGTAGCGCTAAGCCATTGGAAATAACAGTGAGACAAGGAACCATGGTAAAGAATGCGATGAATCGAGGAAGTGCCAGATAACGATAGGGGTCTAAGTCAAGAACCGCATAAGCATCCAATTCTTCTTTTTCACGCATAGAGGCGATTTCTGCCGCAAGGGCACTCCCCACGCGTCCTGCAAGGACCAACGCCGTTAAAAGGGGGCCTAATTCAATGAGAATCATTTTACACGCGGCAGTACCCACAAACTTATCTGACACCAAGCCACGGAATTGAAAATCCGCCTGCACCGTCGCCACCATCCCTGTAAAAATGGAAGTCACAAAAAGTAGCGGCACTGAAGACACACCGATCGCCACCATTTGCTTGACAATGAGATTTACGTTTTTATGCGCATACGGAAGTGCTCGTAACGTGTAGAAAAGAATACAAAAGATCTCTCCAACGCCCGAAATGGCACCCACAATTTTTTGTCCCAAGAAAAATAGAGGCTTGAGAACGAGGGTCATAGATCGTCGCTCCCAAAACCGAAATTGCCACCATTGTCTTCTTCGACGTAATCGTAGAATGTCGTGTATTCTGCAATCCATGTTAAATCAATATCTGCAGTGGAACCGTTTCGGTGCTTCGCCACTAAAAGTTGCGCTTTTGTTTTTTCTTCTTCGTTATGACTACGATAAAAAGAACGTTCCACAAACCATACCATATCGGCATCTTGTTCAATAGAGCCGGACTCGCGAAGGTCACTTAACTGAGGACGCTCACGACCTTTTTCTTCCGCTTTACGACT